>NZ_JBEZIX010000010.1:0-200904 GCF_040651315.1 Streptomyces sp. NPDC048506 | reverse complement strand
TGCCCCGGAGGACCGTCACCGCAGCCGAACAGCCCCGCGCAGCGGCACCGCCCGCCGCAGGCGCAATGGCGAGAAACCGGCACGGCGCCGCAGACAAAAACGTGGGCGGCATAAAAAAATGCACGCACGCTTGATTGTTTTGGCGTGTGGTGTCACCCTCGGTGCGGAACCCGTAACCACACCTGTCAACCAGCCCTGGCCGTACGGCAGATGGGCCGACGAGGGGAGTGCCGCGTGGCCGATCCCGGTGCCGTACTGGCGGATCTCGGAGCGGAGAGCGAGGAGCTGGACGCGCTGGTCGCGGGGCTGCCGGCCGGGCGCTGGAGGACGCCGACGCCCGCCGAGGGGTGGACCGTCGCCCATCAGATCGCGCACCTGGCCTGGACCGACCGGCAGGCGCTGCTGTCCGCCACCGACCCGGAGGGGTTCGTCCGGGCCGCGCGGGAGGCCCTGGCGTCGCCGCTGACCTTCGTCGACGAGGCCGCCGAGGCGGGGGCGAAGACGCCGCCCGCCGAGCTGCTCGCCGAGTGGCGGGCCGGCCGCGCGGAGTTGCAGCGGGCGCTCGCCGCACGCCCGACGGGCGAGAAGCTGCCGTGGTACGGCCCGCCGATGAGCGTGGCGTCGATGGCCACCGCCCGGCTGATGGAGACCTGGGCGCACGGCCAGGACGTCGCCGACGCGCTGGGCGTCACCCGGCTCCCCACCCCGCGGCTGCGGCACATCGCCCGGCTCGGGGTGCGCACCCGTGACTTCGCCTACGCCACGCATCGGATGACCCCGCCCGACGAGGAGTTCAGGGTGGAGCTGCGGGCGCCGGACGGCACGGTGTGGGAGTACGGTCCGGCCGCGGCCCGGCAGCGGGTGACCGGCACCGCGCTGGAGTTCTGTCTGCTGGTGACCCAGCGGGCGCACCGCGACGCCCTGCCGTCCCTGCGGGCCGAGGGCGCCGACGCGGAACGCTGGCTGGGGATCGCCCAGGCCTTCGCCGGCCCACCGGGGAAGGGGCGCGGGCCTGCGTCCGGGGGAGCCACGGCGTGAGCGGGGGCGCACCGCTGCGGATAGGCAACGCCTCCGGTTTCTACGGTGACCGCTTCGACGCGGTCCGCGAGATGCTCACCGGCGGCCCCCTCGACGTCCTCACCGGCGACTACCTCGCCGAACTGACCATGCTGATCCTCGGCCGGGACCGTCTGAAGGACCCCGCGCGCGGCTACGCCACGACCTTTCTGCGGCAGCTGGAGGAGGGCCTCGGGCTGGCCGTCGAGCGCGGGGTGCGGATCGTCACCAACGCGGGTGGGCTGCATCCGGCCGGACTCGCCGACGCGGTAAGGGAGTTGGCCCGGAAGGTCGGGGTTCCCGTACGGGTGGCGCATGTGGAGGGGGACGACCTGCTCGGCCGTGGCTGGGGCGACGGTGTGCTGACCGCCAACGCCTACCTCGGCGGTGCCGGGATCGCCGCCTGTCTGCGCGCCGGGGCCGATGTGGTGATCACCGGACGGGTCACCGACGCCGCGCTGGTCAGCGGTGCTGCCCAGGCGCACTTCGGCTGGTCGTCCGAGGACCTGGACCGGCTGGCCGGCGCGGTGGTCGCCGGGCACGTCCTGGAATGCGGCACCCAGGCCACCGGTGGCAACTACTCCTTCTTCGGCGCCCATGACGTGCGGCACCCCGGCTTCCCGCTCGCCGAGATCTCCGAGGACGGGTCGTCGGTGATCACCAAGCATCCGGGGACGGGCGGGGTGGTCGACGTCGGCACGGTCACCGCCCAGCTCCTGTACGAGACGTCCGGCGCCCGCTACGCCGGGCCGGATGTGACCGCGCGGCTGGACACCGTACGGCTGCGGCAGGAGGCGCCGGACCGGGTCCGGATCGAGGGGGTGCGGGGCGAGGCGCCGCCGCCGACCCTCAAGGCCGGGCTGACCCGGCTCGGCGGCTGGCGCAACGAGGTCACCTTCGTGCTGACCGGGCTGGACGTCGAGGCCAAGGCCGAGCTGGTGCGCCGGCAGATGGACGCGGCCTTCGCCGCCGCCGGCCGCCGCCCCGCCGAGGTGCGCTGGACGCTGGCCCGCACCGACCGGGACGACGCCGACGTCCAGGAGGAGGCCAGCGCGCTGCTGCGGCTGGTGGTGCGGGACGCCGACCAGCGCGCGGTGGGGCGGGTGGTCAGCGGCGCCGCGGTGGAGTTGGCGCTGGCCAGCTACCCCGGTTTCCACCTCACCGCACCGCCCGGCAAGGGCTCGCCCTACGGCGTCTTCGAGGCGGTGGCGGTGGACGCGGCCGAGGTGCCGCACCGGGCGGTCCTGCCGGACGGCGCCCACGTCGAGGTACAACCCGCGGGAAACACGCGGGAGTTGGTGCGGCTGGACGATCCGGCGCTCCCCGAGCCGTTGGCCGTTCGGGGCACCCGGCGGGCACCCCTCGGCCGCGTCGTCGGGGCCCGCAGCGGGGACAAGGGCGGCGCGGCGAACGTCGGGGTGTGGGCCGGTACGGACCAGGCGTGGCGCTGGCTGGTGCACGAGCTGACCGTCGAGCGGTTCCGCCGCCTGCTGCCCGAGACCGCCGACCTGCCGGTCGACCGGCACGTACTGCCGAATCTGCGCGCGCTCAACTTCGTCGTCGACGGGCTGCTCGGTGCGGGCGTCGCCGCACAGGCCCGCTTCGATCCGCAGGCCAAGGCCGTGGGGGAGTGGCTGCGCGCACGGCACATGGACATACCGGAGGTGTTGCTGTGACCGTGCTCGGAACGGCACTCGACCCGACGAGCGCCACCCATGGCGAACGTCGGGCCGCGATGCTCGCCAAACTGGCCGAGGTCGAGGCCGAACACGCCAAGGCGATCGCCGGCGGCGGCGAGAAGTACGTCGCCCGGCACCGGGAGCGCGGCAAGCTGCTCGCCCGGGAGCGGATCGAGCTGCTGGTCGACCCCGATACGCCGTTCCTGGAGCTGTCGCCGCTCGCCGCCTGGGGCAGCGACTACCAGGTCGGTGCGTCGCTGGTCACCGGCATCGGCGTCATCGAGGGCGTGGAGTGCCTGATCACCGCCAACGACCCGACGGTGCGCGGCGGCGCCTCCAACCCCTGGACCCTGAAGAAGGCCCTGCGCGCCAACGAGATCGCCTTCGCCAACCGGCTCCCGGTGGTCTCGCTCGTCGAGTCCGGCGGCGCGGACCTGCCCAGCCAGAAGGAGATCTTCATCCCGGGCGGGGCGCTCTTCAAGGACCTCACCCGGCTGTCCGCGGCCGGCATCCCGACCGTCGCCGTGGTCTTCGGCAATTCGACCGCCGGTGGCGCCTACGTCCCCGGCATGTCCGACCACGTGATCATGGTCAAGGAGCGGGCGAAGGTCTTCCTCGGCGGGCCGCCGCTGGTGAAGATGGCGACCGGCGAGGAGAGCGACGACGAGTCGCTCGGCGGCGCCGAGATGCACGCCCGCACCTCGGGCCTCGCGGACCACTTCGCGGTGGACGAGCCCGATGCGCTGCGCCAGGCGCGGCGGGTCGTCGCCCGGCTCAACTGGCGCAAGGCGCAGGCCGATCCGGGACCCGCGGCGCCGCCCGCGCACGACGCGGAGGAGCTGCTCGGCATCGTCCCCGGCGACCTCAAGGCGCCCTTCGACCCCCGGGAGGTGATCGCCCGGATCGTGGACGCCTCGGACTTCGACGAGTTCAAACCGCTCTACGGGTCGAGCCTGGTGACCGGCTGGGCCGCCCTGCACGGCTACCCGGTCGGCATCCTCGCCAACGCCCAGGGCGTCCTGTTCAGCGCGGAGTCCCAGAAGGCCGCGCAGTTCATCCAGTTGGCCAACCAGCGCGACGTCCCGCTCCTCTTCCTGCACAACACCACCGGCTACATGGTCGGCAAGGAGTACGAGCAGGGCGGCATCATCAAGCACGGCGCGATGATGATCAACGCGGTCAGCAATTCGACGGTGCCGCATCTGTCGGTGCTGATGGGCGCCTCGTACGGGGCCGGGCACTACGGCATGTGCGGGCGCGCCTACGACCCCCGCTTCCTCTTCGCCTGGCCGAGCGCCAAGTCCGCCGTGATGGGCCCCCAGCAGCTGGCCGGGGTGCTGTCGATCGTCGCCCGCGCCTCGGCGGCCGCGAAGGGCCGGCCCTACGACGAGGAGGCCGACGCCGGGCTGCGGGCCATGGTCGAGCAGCAGATCGAGTCCGAGTCGTTGCCGATGTTCCTGTCCGGGCGGCTCTACGACGACGGCGTCATCGACCCGCGCGACACCCGCACCGTCCTCGGCCTGTGTCTGTCCGCGATCCACACGGCGCCCGTGGAGGGCGCACGGGGTGGGTTCGGCGTCTTCCGGATGTGAGGTCCCTCCACATGATCACCTCGGTACTGGTCGCCAACCGCGGCGAGATCGCCTGCCGTGTCTTCCGCACCTGCCACGACCTGGGCATCCGCACCGTCGCCGTGCACTCCGACGCCGACCAGGACGCCCTCCACACCCGCCTGGCCGACGCCGCGGTGCGGCTCGCGGGCCACACGCCCGCCGAGACGTACCTGCGCGGTGACCTCCTGGTGAAGGCGGCGCTGGACGCGGGAGCCGACGCCGTGCACCCGGGCTACGGGTTCCTGTCCGAGAACGCCGACTTCGCCCGTGCCGTCCTCGACGCCGGGCTGACCTGGATCGGTCCGCCGCCCGAGGCGATCGAGGCGATGGCCTCCAAGACCCGCGCCAAGGACCTCATGGGCATCCGCCCGCTGACGTCCGTCACCGCCGACGACCTGCCCGTCCTGGTGAAGGCCGCGGCCGGCGGCGGTGGTCGCGGCATGCGGATCGTGCGCGAACTCGCCGATCTGGACGACGCGTTGACGGCCGCGCGGGCCGAGGCGCTGAGCGCCTTCGGGGACGGTGAGGTGTTCGTCGAGCCGTACGTCGAGGGCGGACGCCATGTCGAGGTGCAGGTCCTCGCCGACGCGCACGGCACCGTATGGACGCTCGGCACCCGCGACTGTTCGCTCCAGCGGCGCCACCAGAAGGTCATCGAGGAGGCGCCCGCGCCCGGCCTCGGGCCGGAACTCACCGCCGCCCTCCACGAGACGGCGGAGCGCGCCGCCCGGGCCACCGGCTACCGCGGCGCCGGCACCGTGGAGTTCCTGGTAGCCGACGGCCGGGCCCACTTCCTGGAGATGAACACCCGCCTCCAGGTCGAACACCCCGTCACCGAGGCCGTGTTCGGGATCGACCTGGTCGCCCTCCAGATCCGGATCGCCGAGGGCGGCCCCCTGGACGGCGAGCCGCCGCGCGCCCAGGGGCACGCGGTGGAGGCCCGCCTGTACGCGGAGGACCCGGCCGCCGGCTGGGCCCCGCAGACCGGCACCCTGCACCGGCTGGCCGTCCCCGGCGTGCGCCTCGACACCGGCTACGCCGACGGCGACACGGTCGGCGTGCACTACGACGCGATGCTCGCCAAGGCGGTGGCCCACGCGCCCACCCGGGCGGAGGCGCTGCGCCGGCTCTCCGGGGCCCTGGAGCGGGCCACCGTCCACGGGCCGGTCACCAACCGGGACCTCCTCGTGCGCTCCCTGCGGCACCCGGAGTTCGTCGAGGCCCGCATGGACACCGGCTTCTACCAGCGGCATCTGGACGCCCTCGCCGAGCCCGTCACCGACCCGTACGCGCCGCTCGCCGCGGCCCTCGCCGAGGCGCACGGCCGCTCCCGGTTCGGCGGCTTCCGCAACGTGCCGTCCCAGCCGCAGACCAAGCGCTACCGCACCGAACCCGACGGCGTCGAGCACGAGGTCCACTACCGGCACACCAGGGACGGCCTGTCCGCCGACGGGGTGCACGTCGTGCACGCCGCCCCCGACGCCGTCGTCCTCGACGTCGGCGGGGTGCGGCGGCGGTTCGCGGTCGGCCGGTACGGCGACCGCGTCCATGTGAACGGCACCGCCCTGACCGCCCTGCCCCGTTTCCCCGACCCCGCCGCACAGCGCGCCCCGGGGTCGCTGCTCGCACCCATGCCCGGCACCGTCGTCCGGGTCGCCGAAGGGCTCGCCGAAGGCGCCCGGGTGGCGGCCGGGCAGCCACTGTTGTGGCTGGAGGCGATGAAGATGGAACACAAGATCACCGCCCCCGCCTCCGGCACGCTCACCGCCCTGCACGCCGCCCCCGGCCACCAGGTCGAGGTCGGCGCCCTGCTCGCCGTCGTTCAGGAGGAAGAGTCATGAACACCGTCCTCGAAACCGAAGAGCACCAGGCACTGCGCGCCGCCGTCGCCGCGCTCGGCAAGCGCTACGGCCGCGCCTACATGACGAGCGTCGTCCGCTCGGAGGGGCACCCCGACGAGCTGTGGGCCGAGGCCGCCAAACTCGGCTACCTCGGGGTCAACCTCCCCGAGGAGTACGGCGGCGGAGGCGGCGGCATCACCGAACTCTCGATCGTGCTGGAGGAGTTGGGTGCGGCCGGCAGCCCCCTGCTGATGATGGTCGTCTCCCCCGCCATCTGCGGCACCGTCATCGCCCGCTTCGGGACCGAGGCGCAGCAGCGGGCGTGGCTGCCGGGACTCGCCGACGGCACCCGCACCATGGCCTTCGGCATCACCGAACCCGACGCCGGCTCCAACGCGCACCGGATCACCACCACCGCCCGCCGGGACGGCACCGACTGGCTGCTCACCGGCCGCAAGGTGTTCGTCTCGGGCGTCGACATCGCCGATGCGACGCTGATCGTGGGCCGCACCGAGGACGCCCGCACCGGTCGGCTCAAGCCGTGCCTGTTCATCGTCCCGCGCGACGCGCCCGGCTTCGGCCGCAGTGCCATCCCGATGGAGTTGGCCGCCCCGGAGAAGCAGTTCGAACTGGTCCTGGACGAGGTGCGGCTGCCCGCCGACGCCCTGGTCGGCGACGAGGACGCCGGGCTGCTGCAACTGTTCGCCGGGCTCAACCCCGAGCGCATCATGACCGCCGCCTTCGCCCTCGGCATGGGCCGTTACGCCCTCGACCGGGCCGTCGACTACGCCCGCACCCGCCAGGTGTGGAAGGAGCCCATCGGCGCCCACCAGGCCATCGCCCACCCGCTCGCCCAGGCCCACATCGAGCTGGAGCTGGCCCGGCTCATGATGCAGAAGGCCGCGCGTCTCTACGACGCGGGTGACGACCTGGCCGCCGGCGAGGCCGCCAACATGGCCAAGTACGCGGCGGCCGAGGCCGCGGTGCACGCCGTCGACCAGGCCGTGCACACCCTCGGCGGCAACGGCCTCACCCAGGAGTACGGCCTCGCCTCGCTGATCACGGCCGCCCGGGTGGCCAGGATCGCCCCGGTCAGCCGCGAGATGATCCTCAACTTCGTCTCGCACCAGTCGCTGGGGCTGCCCAAGTCGTACTGAGGGGCCGGCCGCGGCGTTCCGGGCGAGGACAGTGACGAGGTCCCCGAGGCGTGCGCGGTGCGGCAGCGGGGGCCCGCCTGAGCGCCGACGAGGTCATCGCGTACGTTGCCGCTCGGGTCGCCCCCACAAGACGGTGCGCCGCGCGCCACCACCGGGAAGATCCTGCGGCGCGAACCGCGCGCCAGGGAAAGGAGCTCGACGGACCGATGACCGACGTACCAGCGACACCCCTGGTGCTGCGCTCCCACGAGCGCGGCATCACCACCCTCACCCTGGACTCCCCGCACAACCGCAATGCGCTCTCCACCCGGTTGGTGGCCGAGCTGCACCAGGCGCTCGTGGACGCCGCGGCCGACGACGGGACCCGGGCCGTGGTGCTCACCCACACGGGCGGGACGTTCTGCGCCGGTGCGGACCTGGCCGAGGCCACGGCGGGAGCGGCCACGGACGGCCCGTTGGGCCTGGCGCGGCTGCTGCGCGCCATCGTGGAGCTGCCGCGGCCCGTCGTCGCCCGGGTCACCGGGCATGTGCGGGCGGGGGGACTGGGGCTGCTCGGCGCCTGCGACATCGCCGCAGCCGGCCCCAAGGCCGGCTTCGCCTTCACCGAGGCCCGGCTCGGCCTGGCGCCCGCCGTCATCTCCATGCCGCTGCTGCCGCGGCTGGATCCGCGCGCAGCCGGCCGCTACTACCTCACCGGCGAGACGTTCGGCTCCGCTGAGGCGGCCCGGATCGGCCTGGTCACGCTGGCGGCCGACGACGTCGACGCCGGTCTCGCCCCCGTACTGGAGGGCCTGCGCAAGGGCTCGCCCCAGGGCCTGGCCGAGTCGAAGCGGCTGGTCACCGCGGAGGTGCTGGCCGCCTTCGACCGCGACACCGAGGCGCTCGCCGAACGGTCCGCGCGGCTCTTCGGCTCCGCCGAGGCCCGTGAGGGCATGACCGCCTTCCTGGAACGACGGGCTCCGGCATGGGCGCGCTGACCCCGGCCCGCGGCGCCCGGCCGCCCCAGCAGGAGCGCAGCCGCGCCACCCGCCTCAAGCTGCTGGAGGCCGCCATCTCCTGCCTCGCGGAGCGCGGTTGGAGCGGCAGCACGGTCTCCGTCGTCGCCGAGCGGGCGGGCGTCTCCCGGGGCGCCGCCCAGCACCACTTCCGCACCCGCGAGGACCTGTTCACCGCGGCCGTCGAACACGTCGCGGAGAAGCGCAAGGGCGCCCTGAAGGCGGTCGCCCACGACCTGCCGCCCGCCGGGTCCATCGCCCGCACCTGGATCATCGTCGAGGAGCTGGTCGGCCTGTACACGGGGCCGCTGTTCCGGGCCGCGCTGCACCTGTGGGTGGCGGCCTCCGACGAGGAGCAACTGCGCGAACAGGTCACCGCCCTGGAGGCCCGGGTCGGACGGGAGGTGCACCGCACGGCGGTGGCACTGCTGGAGGCGGACGAGGCCGTGCCCGGCGTACGGGAGACGGTTCAGGGACTGCTCGACATGGCGCGGGGGCTGGGGCTGGCCAACCTGCTGACGGACGACTCGGCCCGGCGCGACCGGGTCGTGGAGCAGTGGGCCCGGATCCTCGACGGGGTCCTCAACCCGGCGGAGCGGTCCTGAGCCGTCCGTCCCCGGCCGCGCCGCGAGGAGGAACGGCGCGTCCGGCGGTGAGCCGGCCGCGCCGTCCATCGAGGGCCAGGGCTCAGGCCTGGTTGGCCCGCACGTCTATCGCCTTGCTCGCGCCGGGGTTGAGCGGCACGGGCTTGGTGTCGGCGGCGTTGTCGATGCGGTTCTCCTTGGCGGCGGGGTTCACCTTCGCCAGCTCCGCCTGACGGCTGAAGAGGAGGTCGACGAGCTTCCCGGCGAGCGCCGGGTCGAAGCCCTTCTTCACCAGGAGCACGTTGGGAACGACGATGGTGGGGACGCCCGCGGGCTGCCGGTAGGCGGCGGCGGGGATGACACCGCGCTGGTAGACGTCGCCGTACTCCTTCCGCAACGCGCCCAGCTTCGGCGTGATGTCGAGGAAGCGCACCTTCTTCCCCAGCGTGGTGGTGAGGTCGGTGATGCCTGCCGTCGGGACCCCGCCGGACCAGAAGAGGGCGTCCACGGTCCCGTCCTTCATGCCGTCGACCGTCTCGGGCAGCCCCAGGCGCTGCGCCTTCACGTCCTTGTCGGCGTCGAGTCCGCTGGCGTGCAGCAGTCTCTTCGCGATCACCTCGGTCCCGGAACCGGGTGCCCCGGTCGAGACGCGCTTGCCGCGCATGTCCTCCAGGGAGTTGATGCCGGAGTCGGCCCGGACGATGACCTGGGTGTAGTTCGGGTAGAGCCGGGCCAGCGCCTCGACCGGCTGCTTCGTGGTGAACGGGCCCTTGCCGTCGACCGCGTCGGCGGCGGTGTCCAGCAGCGAGAAGCCCAGGTCGTAGTCGCCCTTGGCGATGCCCTGGATGTTCTGCACCGAACCGCCCGTGGCCGTGGCGGTCGCCCGGTAGCCCTTGAGGTTCTCGGAGATCTCCTTCGCCAGGCTGCCGCCCAACTGGTAGTAGACGCCAGTGGTGTTGCCGGTGGCGAGGGTGAGCCGGCCGCCGACACCCTGGTCTGCCTTGTCCTGCTGCTTTCCGCTACAGGCGGTGGCCGTGAGGGCGAGGGCGAGGGCCGCTGCGGCGGCGCCCAGGGCACGGAGACGTAGCTGGATCATTCGGTGGGACCTTTCGGTGGAAACCCTGATGGGGAGGTGATGGGGATGCGATGGGGCAGGGGACTCACAGGCCGTGGGGCACCGCGCGGGCATGTGCCCTGCGTCGGCGCAGCAGGTGCAGGCCGAGCGCCGTCACCAGCAACGCCGAGCCGGCGAGCAGCGACAACGGCTTGAGGTAGAGGAGGAGGACGGCGGACGCGGCACACAGACCGCGTTCGAGGAGGGTGCTCGGCCCCAGCAGCCAGCCTCCGGTGGCGGCGGCCAGCGCGGCGACGGCGAGCGCGGAGACCCCGAGGACCCAGGCGATGTCCGTGAACGAGCCCTGGCCCAGCAGATGCGCGCCGTTGTCGGTGAGGACGAAGGAGAACGGCACCAGGAACGCGGGCAGGGAGTACTTCCAGGTCTCCATCATCGTCCGCGTCGGGCTGCCACCCGTGATGGCCGCCGCCGCGGTGGCGGCCAGCGCAGTCGGCGGGGTCACTTCGGAGAGCACGGCGTAGTAGAAGATGAACATGTACGCCTCGGGGGCGGTGACGCCCAGCGCGGTCATCGCCGGGGCGATGATCACCGCCGAGATGATGAACGACGCGGTCACCGGCACCGCGAGCCCGAGGACGGTGACCGAGACGGCGGCGAACAGCGCCGTCAGGACGAGCGTCACGGTCGGATCGTCACCGAAGGCGCCCGCGGACTCCACGATGATGGTGGCCAGGTTGAGGCCCAGGCCGGTCTGGGTCACGACGGAGACGATGATCCCCGCCGCGGCGCAGGTGGCGATGACCGGGAGCACCGAGCGGCTGCCCTGTGCGAGGGCCTCGAAGAGCCGTCGCGGCGTCAGCCGGTGGGCCGGGTCGAGGAACGAGAGCAGGAACTGCACGCCCGTCGCGTAGACCACCGCCTTGAACGGCGGCAGTCCCGCCGCCATGAAGCCGATGATCAGGAACAGCGACAGGAAGTGGTAGCCGAAACGGGCCAGCAGTTTCCACGGGGACCGCTGCTCCACCTCGACCGTCGCGGTCACGTGCTTCCGGGCGTCGATCTCGATCGCCAGGATGATGCCGAGGTAGTAAAGGACGGTGGGCACCGTGGCGTAGACCAGGACGGTGAGGTAGCTCACCCTCAGGTACTCGGCGATGACGAAGGCGGCGGAGCCGAGCGTGGGCGGGGAGAGGATCGCCCCGATCCCGGCGGCGGCGAGGATGCCGCCGCCCTTCTCCTTCGCGTAGCCCGCCCGGCGCAGTACGGGCCAGGCGACCGATCCCAGGCTCACCGCGGTGGCGGTGCCCGAACCGGACACGGTGCCCATCAGGAAGCCCGCGGCCGTCACGGTGCGGCCCGCGGCGCTGCGGGAGCCGCGGAACGCCGCGAAGGACAGCTCGATGAAGAAGGCGCCGGCGCCGGACAGGTCGAGCACCGCGCCGAAGATGGTGAACAGGACGATGTAGGTGGCCGCCACGTTCAGCGGCACGCCGTAGAACCCGTCGGCGCCAATGAAGAGGTTGGCGAGGATGGCGTCCGCGTCGAAGCCGCTGTGCGCCAGGGGCCACTCGTACGGGAGCAGCCCGCCGTAGGAGGCGTACAGCAGGAAGCCCACGCACAGCAGCGGCAGCGCCCATCCGGTGGTCCGCCGGCACGCCTCCAGGACCAGGAGCAGCATGACCAGTCCCGCCACGGTGTCCCACGTGGTGGGCAGCTGACGCCGTTCGAGGAAGCCGTCGAAGTCCAGCAGGGGGTAGGTGCAGACCGCCAGCGCGGCTGCGGCCAGTACCCAGTCGACGACCCCGGGACCGTCGGTGGGCCGGGCCGCTGCCGGGCCTTCGTCCGCCGTTCCCGCCGTGGCGTCCGGCGCGCCGCCGGTCCGACGCCACGGCAGTCGGAAGGCGGGTATCCGCAGGTCGGCGCGGTGGGTCAGGAAGCAGAGCGGGAGCGCCACGGCGAGGAAGACCGTGACGGAGAACTGGGGGCCCCGCGCCAAGGGGAAGAAGACCGCGTAGAGCGAGAAGAGGGACAGCGCCGCGCAGACGGCGGAAACTGCGGCGGACAGCCTCGGCGACAGTCGGCTCATCGGCCGTTCCTGGTCGTACTGGGCCACCAGTTCTTCGACGGTCGGCTGCGCTGGCACCGCGTTGTCCCGTTCTGCAGAGGAGCTCGAAGCTCACCAAGGCGTGTTGCGCAGCGGGGGCGGAGCCGTACGACATCGATCCGCACAGCGAAGTGGGTCGTCCCCCGTGACGCAACGCCATGCAACGGGAGCAGGGAACGCGGCGACAACCGTAAAAAGACCGATCGGTTCAAATTCTTCGGTCGACCGCGCCGGGCGTTTCGGTGGGGCCCGCTGTGTCGGCCAGCCGGCTCCGCACACGGCCGCCGAAAGGCTCCGGGGCGCTCGGGGACGTCTGGTGGCCGAGGCCGTGCGGTGCGCCGCCTGCGGCCGGGCGGCGCCGGTGGACCGCGGGCCAGGGGGGACGGCTCCTTCGCTTTCGGCCGTCTGGGGTTCACGTTCTGGAACGGGGGTGAACTGCGGGACGACTTCGTCGCGCAGTTCTCACGGCGCCTGGGCGGGCACCGCACCGTGGAGCTCGGCGGCAGGCTCTCAAGCCAACGCCGGGCTCCACGGCTGCCAGGGGCAACTCTCCTTGGGGAAGCCCCGAGGGCTCAGCGCGCGGTGAGGTCCGCGTAGCCGGAGATCTCCTGCGGGCTGCGCGACCCGGGGCCGACGTAGCGGGCCGAGGGGCGCACGAGCCGGCCGGTCCGCTTCTGCTCCAGGATGTGGGCGCTCCAGCCGGCGGTCCGGGCGCAGGTGAACATGGAGGTGAACATGTGCGCCGGGACCTCCGCGAAGTCCAGGACGATGGCCGCCCAGAACTCGACGTTGGTGGCCAGCACCCGGTCCGGGCGGCGGTTGTGCAGCTCCTCCAACGCGGCCTTCTCCAGCGCCTCGGCGACCTCGAAGCGCGGGGCGGCCAGCTCCCTGGCGGTGCGCCGCAGCACCCGCGCCCGCGGGTCCTCGGCACGGTAGACGCGGTGGCCGAAGCCCATCAGCCGCTCGCCCTTGTCCAGCGCCTGGCGGACGTAGGCGCCGGCGTCGCCGGTCCGCTCGATCTCCTCGATCATCCCGAGGACGCGGGAGGGTGCGCCGCCGTGCAGCGGACCCGACATCGCACCGACCGCGCCGGACAGCGCCGCCGCCACATCCGCACCCGTCGAGGCGATGACCCGCGCCGTGAAGGTGGAGGCGTTCATGCCGTGCTCGGCGGCCGAGGTCCAGTAGGCGTCGACGGCCTTGACGTGCTTGGGGTCGGGCTCGCCGCGCCAGCGCTTCATGAAGCGCTCCACGACGGTCTCCGCCTTGTCGATCTCCTTCTGCGGCACCATCGGCAGGCCCTGTCCGCGCGCCGACTGGGCGACGTACGACAGCGCCATGACCGCGGCCCGGGCGAGGTTGTCGCGGGCCGTGGCCTCGTCGATGTCCAGCAGCGGTTTGAGGCCCCAGACGGGGGCGAGCATGGCGAGCGCGGACTGGACGTCGACCCGGATGTCGCCCGAGTGGACCGGGATCGGGAAGGGTTCGGCGGGCGGCAGGCCGGGGTTGAACGCCCCGTCGACCAGCAGTCCCCAGACGTTCCCGAAGGACACGTGCCCGACGAGGTCTTCGATGTCGACCCCGCGGTAACGGAGCGCGCCGCCCTCCTTATCCGGTTCGGCGATCTCCGTCTCGAACGCGACAACTCCTTCGAGTCCGGGTACGAAGTCGGACATCAGGCGGCTCCTCAAGATGGGGACGGCGTACGGTCCATGACCGGCTGCCGTGCGGTCGAGTCTGGTGTGCGGTGCCGGCGCGGTTACGCGGCTGCGCCGGGCAGCTCGCGGTCCGTACCGGTCACCCCGGTGATGCCCCGCCAGGGCATGGGTCACGCGACGGCCGGCCCGCGGTGGGTCGGCCCGCGGGCGGCGGATGCGGTGGTGCGGTGCGGCGGTGTGCCCCGTGTGCTCAGGCCGGACGGAACACGATAGCTCTCCCTGTCCGGGGTCCACAGTGGGCCGGCCCATGATTTTGGCGGGTCTCCCACCTGCGGGGAAGCGTGAGATCCGGCACACTGGTCGATTTGCTGACGGGAGGGTTACGGCAGGTCGACGAGGGGCAGACTTCCGCCCCTCCCGGCTGACCGGGCCGGTGGTGATGTTGCAAGATGAGGCCGTGCACCCAGCCGACGCGCCCCACTCCGAGACCCCCGACCCCTCGACCATGCGTGCGCACTACCGCGCCGAGGGACTGGCCGAGTCCGACCTCGCCGCCAGCCCGTACGACCAGTTCGCGCGCTGGTTCAAGGACGCGACGGTGGCCGGCCTGCACGAGCCGAACGCCATGGTCGTCTCGACGGCGGACGCCGCCGGCCGGCCGAGCTCGCGGACCGTGCTGCTCAAGGGCTTCGACGACCGCGGCTTCGTGTTCTTCACCAACTACCACAGCCGCAAAGGCCGCGAGCTGGCCGAAAACCCCTATATCTCCCTGGTGTTCCCCTGGCATCCGCTCTCCCGCCAGGTCGTGGTGACCGGCGTCGCGGAGCGCATCGGCCGGGACGAGACCGCCGCCTACTTCCGCACCCGCCCGCACGGCTCCCAGCTGGGCGCCTGGGCCAGCGATCAGTCCGCGCCCCTCGCCACGCGTGAGGAACTGGAGCACGCCTACGCGGAATTGGCGGCCCGCTACCCGGAGGGCGAGCAGGTGCCGGCGCCGCCGCACTGGGGCGGTTACCGGATCGCCGCCGAGACGATCGAATTCTGGCAGGGCCGGCTGAACCGTCTGCACGACCGGCTGCGGTACGTCCGCCGGACCGATGCCGGGGCCGAGGACGGGGTCGTGACCTGGCGGGTGGAGCGTCTGGCGCCCTGAGGGCGGTGGGCCGGCCGGGCCGGAGAGAAGCGGGCGGCCCGGCCCCGGGGAGGCGGCCGCCCGTACGAGGCGTCCGTAGACGCAGACGACCCGCGGGCTGTCTCCTCCGCGCTCGGTGGCGCGAAGGGCCGGTCGGACGAACCGGCAGCCCGCGGGTCGGGTGACTGCTTGGGATTGGCCGGCTGCGCATCTGCAGTATGCGCTGGTCCGGCGCTGCACTTCGGTGAAGCGACGGGCCGCTAGCCCGCAGCCACCTCACGCGTCCGGTGCGAAATCATCTGCCGAACCACCTCCCTTCTCGTGTGCTCCACACACTAGGAACCCGTCCGGCACCGCACAACCAAATTTTTCCGGGAGCAACGATTTCCGCGAATCGGGTGTGGGGTGTGTCACGTTCCAGTTGAATGTTCCCAGGTGGAGCACGTGCGGCCGCGTTCGTGAGGGGTGCCTGTGACTGCTTCGTCGGCTTCTTCCGGCCTTTCCGGCTCATCGGCCTCGGCGCGTTGCGGCGGCGAGGAGACCGAGGACTCCGGACTCCTCGCCGCCCTCCTGGACGGCATGGACGCCGCCCTGGTGGCCTTCGCGGCCGACCGCACGGTCACCCACTGGAACCACGAAGCAGAGCGCATCCTGGGGTGGACCCCGGCCGAGGCCGTCGGCCGTACGGGCCTGACCGGCTGGGCCGCCCGCAAGGAGGACGCCGACGGCATCGAGGCCGCGCTCACGGCCGCGATGCGCTCACCGGCCCGTCAGGTCCATGAGTTCGCCCTGTTGACGAAGGACGGCCACCGGGTGCTGGTCCGCACCCAGTCCTCCGCGGTGCGCGGGCCCGACGGCCGAGTGGCCGGGGTGTACTGCGCCTTCAGCGAGGTGCACACCCAGATGGACCTGGAGCGCTCCATCGCGCTCAGCGAGGCGCTCTTCGAGGACGCGTCGTGGGGCGTGGTGCTGATCGACGCCGACCTGCGGCCGGCCGTCGTCAACGCGCACGCCGCCCGCACCATGGGCGTGGGGCGCACGGCGCTGCTGGGCCGCCCGCTGGGCGATCTGCTGGTGCAGGGCGTCGAGGAGCTGGAGTGCGCGCTCCAGCACGTCCTCGCCGAGGGCGCGCCGCCGGCGGTCGCCGAGATGTGGGTGACGCTGCGCTCCGAGGAGGTCGAGCTGCCGCGCCGGTGCTGGCGCAGCGGCTTCGTCCGGTTGGCCTCGCCGCTGGCGGAGGAGCCGGTTCCGCTGGGCGTGGCCTGGCTCTTCCAGGACATCACGGAGGCCAAGCGCACCGAGCAGGAGAACTCCCTGGTGCGCTTCCGGGCCCATCAGCTCCATCGGGCCGGCCGGGCGGCCGCGGAGTGCCCGGATCCGGCCGAGGCCGCCGCCGTCCACCTGGACTTCGCGCTCGCCGGCTTCGCCGACCACGGTCTGGTCGACCTCGCGACGAAGCCCGCACCGGCGCCGTACGGGGCGGTCGCCGAGGACGACGCGTACGAGTCGTCCGAGGGGGAGGACGCCTGCGATGCGCGGGCGACGACCTGCGGACTGGTGCGGACGCTCGCCTCGCCGGCCGGCTCGCCCGGTCCCTGTGAGGCGTTCTCGGCGACCGGTATCCCGGTCCCGTACGCCCCCGGCCATCCGGCGTTCCAGGCGTACGAGCGGCGCGGCTCGGTGCGCAGCAGCGCCGGGCCCGTTCCGGCCGAGGACTGGGCGGCGGCCCGCAACTGGCCGGACGGCACCGTGCACGGCCTGTGCGTGGTGCTGCGCAGTCGTGGCCGCACCCTGGGCGTGCTGACGTTCCTGCGGTCGCCGGTGCGCCGTCCCTTCGACCGTGCGGACGCGGACTACGCCGAGGAGGTCGCGGCGCGGATCGCCGCGTCCCTGGACCTCGCGGGCGCGGCGTCGGCCTGACCGGGCCGTCCCCTCACGACCGTCTCCTCACGACTGGTAGAAGATCCGGTCCGCGTACGCGTCGATCACCCGGGCGTTCCAGTCGTGTCCGCCGTCGACGTTGCCGGAGCGCAGCAGCGGCGGGTCGATGCCCCGCTCGGCGAGCGCGCCGGCGGCCGTGGCCACCAGGGCCTGCATGATCGCGCTGGTGACCACCGTGGAGGCGGGGGCGAACGGCGCGTCGATGCCCGGCAGGGTCAGCTCGGCGTCACCGACCGGGATGTGGCTGTCCAGGACGAGGTCGCAGTGGTCCTTGAGGTAGCCGCCAGAGGCGTGCCGGGACGTGGTGGCCTCCGCGTACGCCACGGAGGTCACGCCGATGACCGTGATGCCGAGGGCCCGGGCGTTCAGCGCCATCTCGACGGGCAGCGCGTTGCGCCCGGACAGCGAGATGATCACCAGCACGTCGCCCGACCGCAGCGGGCTGGTGTCCAGGACGGCGGCGGCCAGCCCGTCCACCCGTTCCAGCGCGCTGCCGAGCGTCGCGGGCCGTACGTCCACGCCCACGACGCCGGGCACGGACAGCAGGTTCATGATCGCCAGTCCGCCCGCGCGGTAGACCGTGTCCTGCGCGGGGAGCGAGGAGTGCCCGGCACCGAAGGAGAAGACCCGGCCGCCGGCCGCGACGGTGTCCGCGACCAGCCGGCCGGCCTCGGCGATCCGATCGCCCTCCTCGTCGCGGACCTGGCGCAGCAGGTCGATCGCGGCGTCGAAGTACGTCCCGGCCAGCCGGTCGCTCCGGTCGCTGTCAGCCATCGCCGCGGGCCCCTCTCGTCGGATCTCGTCGGATCTCGTCGCATCTGATCAGTGGCGCGGATCACGTTGCGGTCTGGACCAGTGCCGTGTCAATACGGCCGGCGGGGGTCCGTCAACGCGGTCGCCGTGAGTCCGTCAACACGGTCGTCGTGAGTCCACCGATCCGGCCGCCGCAAGGCCACTCCGTGGACGGCGCGGCACCGTTGTCGGTGGGATGCGTCAGAATTGGGTCCAGGGCCACCGCACCACACATCGAGGGGCACGCATGTCCGGACTGATCGACACCACGGAGATGTATCTCCGCACCATCCTCGAACTGGAAGAGGAGGGTGTGGTGCCCATGCGCGCTCGCATCGCGGAGCGGCTCGAACAGAGCGGCCCGACCGTGAGCCAGACGGTCGCGCGCATGGAGCGAGACGGGCTGTTGACGGTCGCGGGCGACCGGCATCTGGAGCTGACGGAGGAGGGCCGGCGGCTGGCGACGCGGGTGATGCGCAAGCACCGCCTCGCCGAGTGCCTGCTGGTCGACGTCATCGGGCTCGAATGGGAGCAGGTGCACGCCGAGGCGTGCCGCTGGGAGCACGTGATGAGCGAGGCGGTCGAGCGCCGCGTCCTTGAGCTGCTGCGGCACCCCACGGAGTCGCCGTACGGCAACCCCATCCCGGGACTTGCGGAGCTGGGCGAGAAGTCCGAGGTCGACCCGTTCCTGGACGCCGGCATGGTCAGCCTGATGGACCTGGACGCCGGCTCGGACGGCAAGACCGCGGTGGTGCGCCGGATCGGCGAGCCGATCCAGGCGGACGCCCAGCTGATGTACACGCTGCGGCGCGCCGGTGTGCAGCCGGGCGCGGTGGTGAGCGTGACGGAGTCGCCGGGCGGCGTGCTGGTCGGCAGCAGCGGCGAGGCCGCCGAGCTGGACTCCGAGATCGCCTCGCACGTCTTCGTCGCCAAGCGCTGACGGCGGGGTGCCGACCGTCGTTCGATCCTCTTCGCGCGCTCTCCCGTAGTACTGCCACGGGGTCCTGCCACGAGCCCGCTGAGCTGCGCCGTCGCGCTGCTGAGCGGGCTCGACGCATGCTTGCCCGTTGAACGGACTTGTGCGAATCCGTGCGGTCCGGCCGGTCTCGTGTCACGCTGACGCATGGCCCTGCGTCGGCCTGTCCTTGCCAGGGAGGGGGCTCGGATGCATCCACGGACCGTGGGCACAGTCAGGGCCCCGGCGCTGCGAGCAGCCGGGGCCCTGCCTCCCCATGTCCCCCGCCCAAGACCCGGAGCCCCGAGCTCTCAGGGTCTTCCCCCACGGGCCCCCTTCCCGGTAGGGCCCGCCTCCCGGCAGATGTCTCCCCGTGGTGAGCGTGGTCAATCCCTGAGCGAGGTCACTCGAACGAGGGGTGTTGTGTGCCGGAGCGGTGCGTTCGAATAGAGGTTCGATAGTGTGGGTGTGCTCTAGGGGCGATTGGGGGTGCCAGGACACATGGTGCGGCGCATCGATGTGACAGGGGCCGGCGGCGTGCGACTCGCCGCCTGGGAATTCACCGATCCGCCCAAGGTCGGCGGCGGGCTGGAGGGGGGCGAGCAGCGGCCCGGTGTGCTGCTGCTCCACGGTCTGATGGGGCGTGCCGCGCACTGGGCGGACACCGCCCGCCGGCTGAGCGCCCGTCACCGGCCGGTCGCCCTGGACCAGCGCGGCCACGGTCGCAGCGAGAAGCCCGCGGACGGTCCGTACGACCGCGCGGCGTACGTCGACGACGCCCTCGCCGCCATCGAGCAGCTCGGCCTCGCCCCGGTCGCCCTCGTCGGGCACGCCATGGGCGCCCTGACGGCATGGCAGTTAGCTGCCCGGCGCCCGGATCTGATCAGTGCGCTGGTCATCTGCGATATGCGGGCCTCCGCGCTGGGCGCGGCCTCCCAGCGGGAGTGGACCGAGTGGTTCCGCTCCTGGCCGGTGCCGTTCGCCACCCTCGCGGACGTCCGCAAGTGGTTCGGCGAGGACGATCCGACGCTGGAGCGGCCCCGGCCGGCCCGTGGTGAGTTCTTCGCCGAGGTGATGGCCGAGCGCGCCGACGGCTGGCGTCCGGTCTTCTCCCGCCGGCAGATGCTCACCGCCCGCGAGACCTGGGTGCACGACGCCCACTGGGAAGAGCTCGCCCAGGTGACCTGCCCGGCCCTCGTCGTCCGCGGCCTGGACGCCGAACTGGGCCGCGCCGAGGCCCAGGAGATGGTTCGTGTCCTGCCGCGCGGTGCCTACGCCGAGATCCCCGACGCCGGCCATCTGCTCCCCTGGGAACGGCCCGACGCTTGGTGCGACGCCATCGAACCGTTCCTGCATTCGGCGACGTTGCCGCGCTGACGCCCCGGCGCCCGCCGCTCAGTCCAGCGTGCGGGTGAAGTCGCCGCGCTGCACCCGCCGGGCCAGACAGTCGCCGTCGCCGCTCAGCAGCGAGCCGTAGCCGGTGGCCGCCCAGAGGCTGTGCTCGGCGGGGACCTCGAAGTACGGCACCGGGCGGTCGTCCAGCCGGTCGGTGAGGACCTCCGGTGCACGGCGGCTGCGTACGGCGCGCAGGCAGCTCTCGCACGCGGCCACCCGCAGCTGCTCACGGCGGCCCAGTGGCCGCCACGGTATCCGGCGGACGGCGGGCCCGTGCAGCGGATGGAAGAAGCACAGCGGGAGGGTCACCGGCGCCGTGGACAGCGCCGCGCGGCCTTCGGCGATCAGCGCGAACACCCCCGCCAGATCGACGGTGCCGCGCGCCCGGTCCAGGACCGTGCCGGCCGCGGCATAGGCGTCGAGGGCCCGCTCGACGGCCGCCGGATCGCCCTGCGCGGCCCGTGCTTCCTCGCCCAGCCGCACCACTTCCTCGGTGGCGCGCTCGCGCAGCCCGGCCTCGTCGGCCCTCCGGGCCGCGGCGAACACCGAGCGCGGCAGCGCGAACGGCGTGGAGAGGTCACGCAGCCGCGCCCGCCGCCGCAGCAGCAACCCCGCCGCGGCCAGGAGCAGCAGCGGCCCCACGACCAGGGACAGCAGCCGTATCAGTGGGGAGCCGGACGAGCCGGCCGCCTTGTCCGGCCGAACTCCCTTGTCGGGCTTCTCCGTCGAGGAACCGAGGCTGGCGGTGGCCTTCTCGTACACCGCGTCGCCGTTGCCCGCCTTGATGATGCTGATCGCGCGGGCGACCCGCCGCGCCGGGCCGGCGCCCTTCATGTCGTCCTGGAAGAACACCGCTGCCGCGGCGTGGAACGCCTGGTGGGCGCCCGCCGGCCACTCGCTGGCGGCGATGTCGTCGGGAGACCCGCCGAGCGTGATGAGGATGGACGGGCCGCCGCCCATCCGGTCGTGGAGCACCTCGGCCAGCTGCTCCGGTTTGCCGCCCCAGTTGTCGCCCTCGACCAGCGGCACCAGCGCGACCCGGATCGGCAGCCCGGTCCGCTCGATCTGGGTCACCAACGACCGTTGCTGGGCCGCGTCGACCGCCGTGGACAGCGACGGGTCGACATAGACCGGCGAGCGGCGCAGCGCATCGGCGATCTTCTGCCCCGGACTGCGCGGGTTCTCGGCGGCCGCGCCGGGCGCTGCCGCACCCAGCAGCAGCGCGACGGCCGACGCGCCGACGGCGAGGGCCGTCCGCAACCGCCGGGCGGCCGGGGCCCGTTGCGGGCCGGAGCGGTGAGAAGGGTCAGTGCACACCGAAGTACTCCCGTACATCGCGGGTGAGTTGATCGATTCCGGCGCCGTCGCCGACCGCGGCGAGCGGCCCGGGAAGCGAGTGGTACGGGGCGTACGCTCCGCGCCCGCCGCCCTGCGCGGTACGCAACCGCAGCACGGCACCCGGCGTGGCCCGGCACGCCGCGCACAACGGCAACGACTGGACCCGGGCCCGGGTCCGGCCGCGGCCGCCGGCCGGCCGTGCACCGGCGTGGTCGGGGGCCGCACCGTGCAGCGGATTGCGGTGACAGACGTGCTCCGCGGCGTCCGCTTCCCCGACCGCGGTGCGGCCGGCCCGGGCCAGCACGATGGCGCAGGCGAGCGCCGCGGGGGTGGCGTCGGCGTCGATCCGGCCGTCGCTGTCACCGTCGATCAGCAGCGCCGCGGCGTCCAGACACTCCCACGCCCGGCGCCGGGCGTCCTCGGGCAGGGCCGCCGCCGGTTCCAGCGCGGCGGTGAGCGCGTCGAGGTCCTGCCGGGCGGTGTGCCGCAGCCACGACAGCGAGGGCCGGTCCGGTGCCGGGGCCCCCGCGCCGCCGTGCGCGGCCCGCCTCCCGCGGGTGATCACACGGACGATGCCGCAACCGGCCGCCACCAGGCCGAAGACCAGGCCCGCGGCGAACGTGCCGATCACCATCCCCGGCTCGAAGTCCCCGGTGAACAGGCCCGGCAGTGCCTGCTCCCCGACGGGATCCGGCGCCGGCGGCGGGGCGTAGGGCACATACCCCGCCTTTGCCTTGGGGGACTTGCCGACGTAGGTGAGCAGTTGGTCGAGACGGGAGCCGAGCGCGGGGTCGGCGGAGGACGTGTGCGCGAGGTCGCTCGGCCGGTTGATCAGGTACATCTCGTCGACGCGCGTGCCGTAGTTGACGACGTCGACACCGCCGGAGGACGGCTCGGCGACCACGATCAGCATGTCGCGGTGCAGCCGGTCGTGCAGCGCCTTGGCGAGCAGGTCCTCCTCTCCGCCGGACTCGTCGTCCCTGCCGTGGGGCACGACCGCGATCACCACCGGAACATGCAGCGCGCGCAGCCGCTCACGGAGGTGGGCGCGCTCGGCGGCGTCCAGCACCGGCGGGCTCTCCGGGTCGAGGTAGAGCGGGTCGCGGCGGAGCCCGTCGGCCACCCGGTCCACCCGCGCCCGCATATCGGCGGCGGTGGGCCGGGAGCCGTCACCACTGGTCGTGTCGTCGAAGACCCGCGAGGCGGTGAAGGCGACCAGACCGCCCAGCAGCATGGCCCCCACCACCAGGGGCAGCAAGCGCTCCCGAGGGAACGGCCCGGGACCGCCGGCCGCCTTCTTGCCGGCCTGTTTGCCGCTGCCGGCCTGCTTGCCGCCGGCCTGTTTGCCGCTGCCGGCCTTCGGTCCGCCGGCCTTCGGCTTGCTCGCTTTCGGTCCGCTCGCCTTCGAGCCGCGCGGCGCCGGTACGGGAGCCGCGCCGCCCGCGGCCGCCGCCCGCCGGACCCGGCGGCGTTGCAGCGCGTACACCGTGAGCAGCAGGACCGCGACCGGGATGCCGGTGACCGCGATGCCCGTCACGAAGCTCTGGTTCTCGCGGTCGGTCGAGTCGGTGTGCAGGAGCGGTGGCTCGTCGTCCGTGCCGCCGTACTGCGCGCGTGCCGCCTCGGCGCGCTGGTGCGCACGCCCCGAGGTGGCCACCTCGACGAAGCGCTGGAACACCTCGCGCGGCGTGGCGTCGTACGGCAGCTCGTACAGCGTCGCCGTCCGGGCGTCGTCGACGCCGGGCAGGCTCACCCCGTACGTCTGCACCTCTTCCAGACCGCTGTCGTTCATGGCCACGTACAGGCCCTTGCGCCCCAGCCGGTCATGGATGCCGGCGAGCAGGGTGCCCCCCTGGGTGCCGTAGGAGGTCTGCGGCAGGACGACCAGGTACGTCGGGACGCCCAGCCGCCGGGCCTCCCGGGCGAAGACGGGAGCCGTCGACCGGGGGACCGCACGGGGCATCTGGTCGCTGATGTAGACCGGGTCGTGCCGCAGGTGCTCGGCGAGGTACGCGGTCTGCGTGGGCCCGTCCGCCCCCTTCGCGCCGGCCGGGCCGGACGGCGCGGCCTGTACGACGCCGGCGCAGAACAGCACCGCCAACCAGCCCGTCACCAGCACGATTCCGGCGCGCAGCACCGCCCCCACCACCCCTCGGTCCACGTCGGCGTGGCGTCATCCGTGTCATCCACGTCGTCCACGTCGTTGCGTTGACGCTACCGCCACCGCGCGCCGGGCGGTGCGGCCTGTGGACAACCTCACCGACCGCCGGATCACGGGCGGTGCGCCGGGCCTCTCCCCGCGCACCGCCCGGCCCCTCACCCCTTGCTGACCGCCGACAGGATCTCCGGCAGGCGGCGGGCCACCCGGGGCGCGGCCCAGCGCAGGCCCAGTTCCGCCATGCCCACGCCGTAGACCACACCGGCCGGCAGAAGCACCCACAACAGGGCGTGCAGCCCGGCGAGGTGCAGCCAGATCGTCAGCCCCAGGAGGGGCGAGCACAGCACCGCGGCGATCACGACCCCGCCGAAGAGGCTGAACCAGGCGATCGCGCCCTGGCCCGGGGCGACGTTCTTGTTGCCCTCCGAGGGGATCGAGTACGGGAAGAGGGTCGACGCGACCGCTCCGGTGGCCAGCAGGGCACCGAGCACCGCCAGCGACAGCCCGTACACCTCCAGGAAGTCCGACCACGGCCCGATCAGCGCCGCGGCCCCGACCACGACCAGCGTCACGTACGGAACGGCCACCAGCGCCAGCGCCAACGCCCGGGCCCGCAGCTCCTGATAGGCGTCGCGGGGGGTGGCGATCGTCGAGGCGACCATCCAGAACGCCGAGGTGTCCTGCCCGAACTGGTTGTACATCTGCATGCCGAGCAGCGCGGCGGCCGAGAACGAGGTGAAGATGCTGCCGTTGCCCTGTACGGACGAGACGACCGGCACCAGCAGACCGAGGCCGAGCGCGGTCGCCCAGGACATCTTCGACTTCGGGTCGCGCCAGGCGTAGCGCAGCGTACGGAGCATGACCGTGCCGGTGCGCCCGCCCGGCAGCAGGCGTACGAGCCCCCGCTCACCGGTGCCGGACCGGCGCGCGCTGTCCTTCTCCACGGCCTGGAGGGTGGACGAGTCCGGCGACGTCATCAGGGTGGTCAGGGTGCGCCGCCACCACCACAGGAGCAGCACCAGCGCCAGCGCCGCCAGCACCAGTCCGGCCAGCGCCCGCCCGTACGCCCCTCGACCGGCGTCCTCGACGGCGCTGATGGCCGAGGCCGGCGGCACCCAGCGCAGCACGTTCCCCAGCGGCTCCAGCACGGACAGACCGTCCGGGCGGCCCAGCCGCTGGGCGGCGATGTTGACGGCCTGGCCGCCGAGCGCGATGAACAGCCCGCTCAGCACGGCGAGATCGCGGCCGCGCCGGCTGGTGAGCAACCGCACCGAGGCGGTGGCGACCGCGCGCGCCAGCGAGACACACACCAGCACCACCAGGCCGACGGCCAGGACGCCGACGACCGTTGCGGCCGGCCCGTGCGCCACCGCCACCACCGCGCCGACGGCCAGCGCGAACGTGACGACCGGGCCGACACCCACCAGCGAGGACACCAGCAGCGAGACGATCAGCGGCCGCGGCCGCAACGGCAGCATCACCAGCCGGGTCGGGTCCAGCGTCTCGTCGCTCGCGGGGGAGAACAGCGGCATCACCGCCCAGCCCAGCGTGAGGATCCCGGTGAGCAGGACGGTCAGCGCGCCCACGTGCGCGTTGCCGCGCAGCGCGATCAGCCCCAGCACGACAACGGTGGCGAACAGCAGGCCGACGAGGATGGACGCGACGTACGCCACGGTGCGCCCGGTCGACTGGCGCAGCCCGTTGCGCAGCAGCGACAGCTTCAGCCGTACGAAGACGGCGGTCAGGGACGGTGCGGTGGCCGGCGCCGCGGCCACCGCGGCGGACTCGGTGCTCATCGGGCGCTGCCACCGCCCAGCCAGTCCAGGCTCTGCGCCGCGCCGCGGTCACCGGCCCCGACCAGTTCCAGGAAGGCGTCCTGCAACGAGGGCGCCGCACCGCGGACTTCGGCGAGCGGACCGTCGGCGCGGATCCGCCCGGCGGCGATCACGGCGACCCAGTCGCAGAGCGACTCGACCAGCTCCATCACATGGCTGGAGAAGACGACCGTCGCGCCGGAGGCGGTGTAGCGCTCCAGGACGCCGCGGATGGTCTGCGCCGACACGGGGTCGACGCCCTCGAAGGGCTCGTCGAGGAAGAGGATCTCGGGGTTGTGCAGCAGCGCCGCGGCCAGCCCGATCTTCTTGCGCATACCGGTGGAGTAGTCCACGACCAGCTTGTGCTGGGAGCCGGACAGGTCGAGCACGTCCAGCAGCTGACCGGCCCGCTTGTCGACCTCGTCGCCCGGCAGGCCGCGCAACCGCCCTGTGTAGCCGAGGAGTTCGCGCCCGGAGAGCCGCTCGAACAGGCGCAGCCCCTCGGGCAGCACCCCGATCCGGGACTTGACGGCGACCGGGTCCCGCCAGACGTCGTGCCCGCCGATCTCGACCAGCCCGGAGTCCGGCCGCAGCAGACCGGTCACCATCGACAGGGTGGTGGTCTTACCGGCGCCGTTGGGGCCGACCAGACCGATGAAGCGGCCCGCGGGCAGCGTCAGGTCGATGCCGTTGACGGCGATCTGCTCGCCGAACTTCTTCCACAGGCCCTGGACGCGTACGGCGGGCGGGCCGCCCGCGGCGCCACCAGGGACCGCGGCCGGCCCGCCCGAAGAGGCGGCCGATGCGCGCTGCGGCGGTGCCGCATCGGCCCGCCCCTCGATGTGTTCCGGCTCGTTGGCCACCGGTCCTGCCCTCCGACGTCCCCGCAGGGGCCGCCCTGGCCCCCGTCCGTCGTCCCACGATACGAGCCGGCACGGACAGCGGGGGGCCCGGCCGGCGCGCGGGGCCCCGACGGAGCGGTGGCGGCCGGGTCAGCGCGCGCGAGCCGCCACCGCGTCCCGCGCGCAGGCGTACGCGAGCGGGCTGATCAACTCCTCGGCGTCCGGCAGCCAGCGGTTGGTGGCGGTGGGGCGGCGGGCCCACTGCACCGAGCCGTGCGCGCCCATCCGGGTCGGTGGGGCGGCGATGTACTCGCCCTCGCCGCGGCAGATCAGGTCGAGCGCGGCCGGCGCCCAGCCCATGGCCCGTACCAGGGCGGGCACCTTCACCGAGGCGCCGGGCAGGACCAGGAAGAACATCCGCCGGTCCGGGGTGCGGGTGACCGGTCCGAGCGTCAGCCCCATCCGCTCCATGCGGGCCAGTGCCAGGCAGCCGGCGGTCTCGGGCACGTCGAGCGCCTCGAACGCCCGGCCCGTCGGCAGCAGGATCGAGGACCGCGGCTGCTTGCTCCACATCCGGCGCACGGCCGTCGCGCTGCCGCTGGCAAGCCCGGCCCAGCCGGGCGCGGTGGGGTGCGCACCGGGTGCAGGGCAGTCGGCGGCGTCGCACGAGCAGCGCGGCGTCTCGCCGTCGTGCTCCAGCCATGCGCCGGGGAACACGTCCCAATGCCGTTCTTCCGCGTAACGCACCGCAGTTTCGAGCAGCTGCTCGCCGCGCTGCTTGGGGATCTGCGAGGCTCCTGTGACTCCGATGGTCTCTTCCACGCTGATGACAACTCTCCGTATCACCAAGGGTTACGGCTTATGGGTGAGCTGCCCGGCGCATCGTTCCCGTCCGCGGGGCGCATGGAAGCACTGGTGGGGGCGCGTATGCGGACCGGGGCCGGGTAGCGGGTAGCCACCTGCGTGACGGGCGGAAAGGCCGCCCGACGGCCGTTGCGGTGCACGAGGGGGAGGCCCTGCACGGCGGCGCCGTTGTTCGCGCACGGGCACCACCGCGTCGACTTCCTTTGTGATCGCGTCTCGTCAAACGGCTCCCGATGAACAGCGCTTCGCTCGCGGATGCCCCGAACAGGGCCCAAAACGTTCATGAACCGGCATCCGCTGCAAAGCTCCTATCGGTCCGATCCGTCCTATCGCGCATATCCAGGATGTCTCGGATATCCGGGATATTCGCGGGGCATCGATCACGGGGTACGGCGTTCGCCGGTGAACGCGCAGCAGTAACCAGGGGGTACAAGCATGGCCGCCAGGCCACTCGTCGCGCGGCAGCCCAACGAAAGGCTGCAAGCGCTGATTCAGGAAGCCGCGTGCTCCAACGCGGGGCTCGCCCGCCGCGTCAACATGTGCGGTGCGGAGCACGGTCTCGACCTGCGCTACGACAAGACGTCCGTGGCCCGTTGGCTGCGCGGACAGCAGCCGCGGGGTCGCGCCCCGGCCGTCATCGCGGAGGCGCTGGGCCGCAAGCTGGGCCGTACGGTCACCATCGACGAGATCGGGATGGCCGACGGCAAGAACCTCGCGTCCGGGGTGGGGCTCCAGTTCTCGCCGACCGTCCTGGGGGCCATCGAGCAGGTCTGTGAGCTGTGGCGCAGCGACGTCGGGCGGCGCGACTTCCTCAGCGGTTCCACGGTCGCGGCCTCGGCGCTGGTCGAGCCCAGCCGCGACTGGCTGATCACCGGCGCGGACGCCCAGGTCGCCCGGAACGCCGGTGCCCGGGTCGGGATCTCCGACGTCGAGGCGGTGCGCGCGATGACCACGGCGCTCGGCGAACTCGACCACCGCTTCGGCGCCGGACACGTCCGGCCGGTCGTCGTGCACTACCTCAACAGCGTGGTCTCCGGGTTGCTGGCCGGCTCGTACCGCGAGTCCGTGGGGCGGGAACTCTTCGCCGCCGTCGCGCGGTTGACCGAGCTGGGCGGCTACATGGCTGTCGACACCGGTCAGCCCGGCCTCGCGCAGCGCTACTACATCCAGGCGCTGCGGCTGGCCCAGGCGGCCGGTGACCGCGGCTACGGCGGCTACGTCCTCGCGGCGAGCATGAGCCATCTCGCCGCCTCGCTCGGCAACCCGCGAGAGATCGCCCAACTCGCCCGCGCCGCACAGGAAGGCGCCCGCGGACACGTCACGCCGCGGACCGAGGCAATGTTCTGTGCGGCGGAGGCCCGCGGGCACGCCCTGATGGGTGACGCCCGAGCCTTCCAGGTGGTGGCCGGCCGGGCGGTCGCCGCGATGGAGCGAGCCGAAGGGGGCGTCGACATCGGCGACGATCCCGTGTGGATCGCGCACTTCGACCCGGCGTATCTGGCCGACGAACTCGCCCACTGCCACCGGGATCTGGGCCAGCCCGGGCCGGCCGCCCAGCGGGCCCAGGAGGCGCTGCACGGGCACCCGGAGAGCCGGGCGCGGCGCCGCGCCATCGGGATGCTGCTGCTGGCCGGTGCCCAGGTGCAGCAGCGCGAGGTCGAGCACGCCTGCCATACGGGCACCCAGGCGGTGGAGCTGCTGAGCGGGCTGCGGTCGGACCGCGGCACGGAGTATCTGGAGGACTTCCAGCTGCGATTGGAGCCATATCGGGACGAACCGGTGGTACGGGAGTTCAGTGCACGACTGGATCTCCGGGCCGCGGCGGCGTGATCAAGGCCTCATGAGAGGGCCGCGGCGCCTTTGTCGTGCGGCGTCGGGTTTGTCGCGTGTGCCGGACGGGCGGGTTGACCTGGCCCGTTCGGCGCGCCCGAGGGGTGGCGGGGGTGGTGACCAGGCGACGTGGTCGAACGTTGCTGCGACCCGGTAGCGTGCAGCCGACGATTCCGTAGGTCTGCACGTTGGGTAGGAGTCACGGTGACGCAGAGCGGACAGGGCCACGACCCGCAGGATTCTGCGGCCGGCCCCGCGCGAGAGGGCATTGTGCTGCCCGCCAACGGTGCGCCGTGGGTGCCCGACCAGCAGGCCGCGCCGCCCGCCGGCCAGCCCTGGGGCCAGCCGTGGGGCCCCGGCCAGCAGGCCGCCCCCGCCGCCCCGCAGACGTACGAGCAGCAGCCCGCCCCCGCCGCCCCGCAGACGTACGAGCAGCAGCCCGCCCAGGGGCCGGCGTACGGCCCGCAGCAGGGCTACGGCCAGCCCCCGGCGCACGCACCGGCCCCCACCATGGGTTCGACGCCCGTACAGGGACCGCCGCCGGGCGGCCCGGGCTTCCCCGCACCGACCCAGGGGCAGCCGCCGATCCCGCCGTCGATGCCGCAGCAGGCGCCCCCGCAGCCGGGCGCGGTCGGTGCACTGCCGCCCGAGAGCCCGTCACCCGGGGACCAGCCGCAGGCGGTGCCGGGCCAGCAGCTCCCGCCGCAGCAGCCGTACGGCCAGCCGGGTCTCCAGGGCGGGCCGCCCCAGCCGATGCCGTCCGGTGAGATGGTGCGCGCCACCCCGCAGACCGGTGCACCGCTGCCGCCCGCCGCGGGCGACGCGGAGGCCACCGCACTGATACCCCCCTTCGACGCCCGGTCCCAGGGCCCCGGTGCGCCCGGTTCCGCGGCGCTGCCGCCCCAGGCGGCCGTGCGCCCCGAGTCGCCCGACGAGTCCACCACCATGCTGCGCGCCGTGAAGCCGGGGCAGCGCGGCCCTCAGGGCCCGCCCCAGCCGATGCCGCAGGCCCAGCCGATGCCGGGGGTCGGGGGCGACTCCGAAGCCACCCAGCTGATCACCCCGGTGGGGGCCGGTGCACCGGCCTCGCCTCCCGGCGCGCCGTTCGGGGTCCGCCCGGGTGCACCCGGGGACCGCCCCACCCCCGCCGAGTTCGAGGGCCTCTTCCGCGACGGACCGGGCGCACAGCCCACCGGCGCACCGGACGCCACCGCGCAGCTGCCCCGCTTCGAGGACCCGGGCCACCCGCCGTACGGCGCCCCCGGTCAGGGCTACGGCCAGCAGTTCCCGCCCGGTGGCCACGACCAGCAGGCCTCCTACGAGGAGGACGGTGGCGGGCGGCGCCGGCTCCCCGCGGCGGCGATCATCGGCATCGTCGTCGTCGTGCTCGCGGGCGCCGGTCTCGGCCTCGGCTGGGCACTGAGCGGCGGCAGCGACGACACCGCGAAGAAGGACTCCGGGAGCAGCGCGACCAAGGCGGCCAAGGAGAAGGACGCCCCCAAGGAGACCGCCGACCCCGCCGAGGCCCAGGTCAAGGGCCTGGACGCGCTGCTGGGCGACAGCAACAGCAGCCGCTCGTCGGTGATCGGCGCCGTCAACGGCATCAAGTCCTGTAGCAACCTCGACGGTGCGGCCAAGGACCTGCGGGCCGCGGCCGGTCAGCGCAACGACCTGGTCAAGCGCCTTCAGCAGCTGCCCGTCGACAAGATCCCCAACCAGGCGGAGCTGACCGCGGCGTTGACCAAGGCCTGGCAGTCCTCGGCCGCGGCGGACAACCACTACGCGGACTGGGCCGACCAGCTCGGCGGCGGCAAGAAGGGCTGCCACAAGGGCAAGCCACACGGCACCAAGGCGGCCGCCCAGGGCAACGCGGCCAGCGGCCAGGCCACCCAGGCCAAGAAGCAGGCGGCCCGGCTCTGGAACCCGCTCGCCCAGAAGTACGGCATGACGGAGCGCCGTCCCGAACAGCTCTGAGACACGGGTGCGGCGAGCGGCCCAGGGCCCGAGCGGCCCAGGGCCGCCGCCCGCCCCTCAGTCGTCCGTGTGCCGTCGTTCCATGGTCCTGGTGACGTTCACGAATCCGTGCTGGGCGGCGACCAGTTCGCCGTTCCGGACGACCTGATACGTGACCATGGCGTTCACGATGCGCGGGAAGTCCTGGACCGCGAGCATGTCGTCCTCGCGCCAGCGCAGCTTCGGGGTGAGGCCACCGGTGTCGATGGCGCGGTCGCCGTGGTCCAGCGCCGTCTGGAGGGCGTGCGCGGAGATGTCCTCGACGCCCTGGTCGTCGAGCTCCTCGATCAGCGCGCGGAGGACGGTGTAGGCGATCCAGGTCGTCTGGACGCCCTGGTCGGCGGGGTCGATGCGGTTGTCGTCGAAGGCGTAGTCGGTGATGACCCGGCGCATCGGCTTCCAGCGCGGGTCGGCGGCGGCCGGGTACCAGCCGGTGATGTCCGCGCCTTCCAGGGGCCCGGACGCGCCGCCCGTACGGTTCAGCAGCGCCTGGCCGACGCTCCCCAGGACGGAGGCGACCCGCACCTTGGGGCCGTCCTCCTGGAGCCGTCGGAACGCGTCGAAGAACGCGTCCGTGTGGTCGCCGAGCGAGGCGGCCACGCAGGCGCCGGGCGCCTTCCCACCGGCCCGCGCCGTCCCGTAGACGGCCGGGTCCGCACCGACCGCGTCCAGGGCGCGGGTCACCTGGGACGAGTAGTCGGTGCCGTCCTCGGGCGCCTTGATGTCCTTGGCCGGCCGGCGACTGCCGCTCTGTAGGCCGGAGTTGAGCAGGGACGGCATCTGGTCGCCCTGGATGCTGTCCGGGCGGACCAGTGCGACGCGCTTGCAGTCGCCCGCCAACTGGCGGCCGTTCCCGGCCAGCAGCGACGCCTGGCCGCCGTTGACGGGGTAGGACAGCGGGCTCTGGAACTCCTCGTCGGAGGCGCCGTAACCGCCGACGAAGGGGATGCCCTTGACCTCCAGCGGCGACATGAACTGCCGGCCGAACTGGCTGTACGAGCCGACGACGGCGACCGCGCCCTCGTCCGCCGCGCGCTGGCCGCACTGCGCCGCGGCCACCGAGTCGTTGCGTTCGTTGCAGGTCAGCACCCGCAGGTGGTGCCCCCTGATGCCACCGCGGGAGTTGACCCACCGGGCGTACGCCTGGGCCATGGCCGGCATCCCGGGCATATTGGTCGCCTTGGTGTCCTCCGGTGCCCAGGTCATCACCGTGATCGGCTCCTTCTCCCCGGAATCCCCCGATCCGGGGAGGGAGCCGCAGGCCGAGACGAGCGACGCGATGGCCGCCCCGCACAGCACCGTGGACGCGATGGCGACCGCGGGAGCGTGTTTGAAGGGGCGGGGGGAGGAGCGTCGCCGTCCGGTCATGACACCGCAGCCTGGCGTCCGGCCAGGAACGTTCGAGTGACGAAAGCCCAACGGACAGTGACCACGGGGTGAACTCCGGGGGGCTGCTGGAGATCATCGGCGAGGAACGTACGATCGAATACTGTGCAAGGTTCGGAGAAGTCTTCCCGTCGCGGCCGCCGCTCGACCACCATGGGCGGCATGCCACTCAACGACATGCCGTGGTGGCGCTGGCGCAGCAATGTGCGCTCCGCGCTGCACATGCTCTCCGACCCCGTCTTCCAGCAGGACACCTGGCTGGCCGGCCGGCCCGGATACGGAGACGTCACCGACGCCGTCTACCGGCTCGTCGAGGACACCTGGCTGGACAACTGGTCCGCCGACAAGTACATCGGCACGATCTTCCGCGACGCCCAGGAGGCCCAGCTGGTCGATGCCGCGGTGCTGCGGGTGCTGCGGATCATGCACCAGGTCGGTGCGGACGCCCCGGTCACCGCGTACATGGCGCACCAGGGCTGGCCGGAGGCCGTACGGGCGGCCCGGGAGGCCCATGTCCGGCTGGCGACGGCGGACGGCGAGGACCCCGATGCCGCGCCCCGCTCGCTGGAGGTGCTGGCCATCATGACCGGTCAGGCGGACGCCCCGGTCTGAGCCGCTCCCCAGGTGTGCGACCCTATGAGGTCATGAGCGAGTCGCAGTCCACCCAGCCCGGTCACCCCGATCGGAACGGCCGGAAGAACGATCACGGCGATCGGACCGGTCGCAACGATCAGTACGTCCTCACCCTGTCCTGCCCGGACAAGCAGGGGATCGTGCACGCCGTGTCCAGCTACCTGTTCATCACCGGCTGCAACATCGAGGACAGTCAGCAGTTCGGCGACCACGACACCGGGCTGTTCTTCATGCGGGTCCACTTCAGCGCGGACGCGTCGGTGAGCGTGGAGAAGCTGCGGGCCAGCTTCGCGGCGGTGGGCGACTCCTTCGGCATGGAGTGGCAGATGCACCGGGCCGACGAGAAGATGCGGGTCGTCCTGATGGTGTCCAAGTTCGGGCACTGCCTCAACGACCTGCTCTTCCGCTCCCGGATCGGCGCGCTGCCGATCGAGATCGCGGCCGTGGTCTCCAACCACACGGACTTCGCCGAGTTGGTCGGCTCGTACGACATCCCGTTCCACCACATTCCGGTCACCCGTGACGCCAAGGCCCAGGCGGAGGCGCAGCTGCTGGAGCTGGTGGCGGCGGAGAACGTCGAGCTGGTGGTCCTCGCCCGCTATATGCAGGTGCTCTCCGACGACCTGTGCAAGGCGCTGTCCGGCCGGATCATCAACATCCACCACTCCTTCCTGCCGAGCTTCAAGGGCGCCAAGCCGTACCACCAGGCGCACGCCCGCGGTGTGAAGCTCATCGGCGCCACCGCCCACTACGTGACCGCGGACCTCGACGAGGGCCCGATCATCGAGCAGGAGGTCGAGCGGGTGGGCCACGAGGTCACGCCGGACCAGCTCGTGGCGATCGGCCGGGACGTCGAGTGCCAGGCCCTGGCGCGCGCCGTGAAGTGGCACAGCGAGCGCCGGGTCCTGCTGAACGGCAGCCGGACCGTCGTCTTCGCCTGAGGCGGGACCGTCGTCTTCGCCTGAGGCCGGGCCGACGGCCGTCCGGGCCGCGGTGCCGAGGCCGGCCGCGGCCCGGTGGCGGACCGTTCAGAGACGGGACAGCGACGCGGTCGCGAAGAGCACGTCGCGGATCGCGTCGCGCTCGCCGTTCTGGCCCGCGGCGGCCTCCTCGGGCGAGATGTGCCCGGCGGCCAGCTGACAGAACTCGGAGCTGTCCAGGGCGATGTGCGCGACGGTGTGGTCGGGCGTGCCGAGGGCGGCCGGCGAGTCCAGCGCTATGTACCAGTGGCCGCCGCCGTTGCCCTCGATCTCCAGATGCAGCGTCCGGCCCGGCGCGCCCGCCTCCACCAGCCGCTGCGGCGGAGCGGCGAGCCCGGCCCGGCGGCGGTCGGCCAGTGCGCTGGGCAGCAGCCGGGCGGCGAGGTCGACCATCCGGTGCAGGTGCCCGGCGGCCGGGGCCTCGTACGGATAGTCCACCGCCTCCGCGATGTCGCCGGCGTGCACCCAGCACTCGAAGGCGCGGTCCAGGAAGGCGTCGCGCAGCGCGAGCCTGAAGTCCCCGTAGGGCACGGCGAGTTCGGCGACCTTGCTGCCGGCGAACGACACCTGCCGCATCAGGGCGTAGCTCTGGTCGCGCCAGGGCCCGTGCGCGGTCAGCGGGCTGAGCTCCGGGTCCACGGACCGCCAGAGCGTCTCCGTGCGGATGAGGGGGTTCGGCGTCCCCGGCGGGGCCGCCGTGCCGAGCGGGTCGGGGAGCCCGAGCGCCGTCGCGACCAGCCCGTCCACCGCCAGGAGGTGCCCTATGACGCCGGCCACGGTGGTCTCCCGCTCCACCGGGCGCTCGCCCTCGAACCAGCGCAGCCGCACCGGGGCGCGCCACTCCGACTCGCCCATGTCGCGCAGCAGCGCATCCAGTTTGGCGGTCTCCGCGTCGTACGGAGCCGCCCAGTCGGGCACCGGGATACGGGCCGGCCGCCGACCCAGGCAGCCCTCCAACACCCGGGAGCGCAGCAGCGGATCGAGGTCGAGGCTGTCGGCGGGGTGCAGCAGCCCCACGGCGTCGCGCAGGCGCAGCGCCTCGTCCGCGCAGGAGGCACAGTCGGTCAGATGCGTCTCGACGGCGGCGGTCTCCTCCGCCGAGCAGGCCGACAGGGCCCAGGCGCCGAGGAGCGACTTGAGGACGCCGTGCGGCGGGGCGGGTGTCGGTGCGGCGAGCGGGGCGGGTACGGCAGGGTCGGTCACGGGCTCGTCTTCCGGTTCGCGCGGGGCGACGACACCGCGCGGACGGGCGTCGGGCACCGGCTCGCCCGCCGGGGCGACGGTGGGGGTGGCAGGGGCGTCGGGGAGCGGGCCGCGGTCCTCGGCGGCGGAACGCGGTGCCGGTATCCGCGGCCGTTCACCCGGGCCCTCGGGGCGCTCGTGGCCGTCCCACTCGTCGGGGCCGTTCACAGCGTCCGTCCGTGGCCCGGGCCGGGCGGTGCGGAGGAACCGGTGCCGGTGTGCCGGCCGTGCGGTGCACGGGGCACAGGGGGCGCGTGCGGCGGTTGTGACGCCGGGGACGCCGCCGGAGATGACGCCGGGGTGGCGCGCACGGTGCTCGACGAGTACGTGGTGCGGTGGGTGGGCGGCAGGGCCTGGTGGTTGTGGGCGGTGGACAGCAGTTGCAGGCCGAGGCGGAGCCGGCGGCGGGCCTCGTCCTCGGTGACGCCCAGGTCGGCGGCGGTCTGGCGGTAGTCCCGGCGCTGGAAGTACGCCAACTCCAGTGCGGCCCGCAGGGGAGCGGGCATGGACGTGACGATGTAGTCGGCGCGGGCGGCGGTGGAGGCCTCGCGGATCCTCTGCTCTATCTCGGCGGGCGCGGGCGCGCCGTCACCGCAGTCGCGCGCCGAGGCGGCCTCGGTCTGCCGCAGCCGCTGGACGGCCTGATGGCGGGTGAGGCCGGCGACCCAGGAGCGCAGCGAGCCCTGCTTGGGGTCGTAGGTGTCGGGGTGTTCCCAGATGTAGCCGAACACTTCGCGGGTGATGCGGTCGGCGGCGTCCTCGTCGTCCAGGACGCGGTGGGCGAGGCTGTGCACGAGCGAGGCGAAGCGGTCGTAGAGCTCACCGAGCGCGGCCGCCTCGCCGCGGGCGAGCCGCTGCTGCATCCGCCTGTCCCAGCGCGGTGGCGCGTCGTGTCCCATGGGACCCCCATCCTTGCCCTTCGCCCGTCGGCTCACACCTCAGCCGTCACTCCTGCACGGGCCTTCGTCCCGTGCCGTGTGCGCGATCACAGAATCCGCCGTGACAACGAATGTAATGCGGGGGTCCGACAATGCACGCTCCTTTGCGGCAAACCGCGCCCTGAGGGAGGACGCGGGTGGTAAGGGACTGACGGCCGTGGCCGTCGCCCTCTGGGCTCATGCCCGGGGGAAGCCAATCGAAGCTGCATGAAGTCGCTCGATATGGACCGTTCACGTCTCTATGAGGCGATCTGTTATCCGTGCGTGATCGAATACTGGCGAAAAGCCGCCGCCCCCTGGGCATAGCCTTGGACGGTAACGGCCTGTTGTGTCACCGATGCGCCGACGATTCACGCGTGTTTCAGGGCATCGAGGCCGGGCAGTCGAGCCGGGGAAGGGTGAGTTCCGGATGCAACCGGGCTCATCCGGTCCGAAAGCGAGCGAAAGGCTTCGAGCGCGTGTCGTTGAAGGTGGCAGAGGACGAACAGGGCCCCTGGGCGGTACTCCAGGTCTCCGGCGAGATGGACCTGGTCACGTCGCCCGCGGTGCGCCAACACGTGCACGACGCGGTGGCGGACGGCCGGAGATCGCTCGTACTCGACCTCTCCGAGGTCCGGTTCTGCGACTCCAGCGGCGTCGGCGTGCTGATCGCCGCCCGCCGGCTGATGCGCTCGTGCCAGGGGCGACTGCGGCTGATCCTGCCCGCGCAGGGCGCCGTCGACGGCTCACACGTCAACCGGGTGCTGGCGGCGCTCGGCGTCCGCCGCCTCTTCGAGGTCTACCCGGACCTGCGCACCGCCGTCGACGAGGCCGCCGCACCGCTGACCGCCTGACGCCCGGGCCGGCCCGGACCGCCCCGTCGTCCGGCCCGACCACCCGCCCGCCTCAGAGCGAGGCGTCCCGCTCCTCGCACCGCTCCGTACGGGAGCCCTGCCCGTACGGGAACTCCGCCCGCACCACGAAGCCCCCGTCGGAGGTGTGACGCGCCTCCAGCGTGCCGCCGAGGCTCTGCGCCCGCTCGCGCAGCCCCACCAGGCCGTGGCCGCCGCCGGGCAGCGCGGGAGCCGTCGCCGACGCGTCCGCCGGCCCGTTCCGGATCTCCACCCGCAGCCCGGCGTCCACCGGATCGACCCGGACCCGTACCCGCGCCCCGGGCGCGTGCTTGCGCACGTTCGTCAACGCCTCCTGGACCGTGCGGAACGCGGCCCGTTCCACGGTCTTCGCGCCGCTCGCCCCGGCCGGCGCGCCGGCCTCGTAGGTCACGTCCAGCGCGCTCATCTCGATCAGCCGCGGCAGCTCCTCCAGATCGGGCTGGGGCGCCAGACCGCGCGACTCCACCGCCTCGCCGCCGTCCGCCCGCAGCACACCGACCATGTGCCGCAGCTCCTCCAACGTCCGTACGGACAGCTCCCGGATCGTCCGGGCGCCCGTCCGCGCCGCCTCGTCCGCGGTGCTGACCTGCACCGCCCCGGCCTGAAGGCTGATCAGGCTGACCTGATGGGCGACCACGTCGTGCATCTCGCGGGCGAGCCGGGCGCGTTCGGTGGTCTTGACCCGGTCCGCCAGCAGCCGGTCCTCGCGCTGCCGGCTGCGGGTCAGGTCCTCGACGCGGGAGGCGAGCTCCCCTCGGGTGCGCACCAACAGGCCCAGCGCGATCGGCGCGGCCGAGGTGACGCAGGCGTCGATCAGCACCAGGGTGTTCTCGCGGTACGCGGTGAGCTCGAAGTCCGAGATCGGGTACGGGAAGAAGTGCGCGGCGATCAGCAGCACCGCGCAGACCCCCAGCCGCGCCCGGCCGGGCCGCCGCGCGGCCAGCGTGTAGAGCCCGATCATCGGCGCGAACCAGATGTAGCCGATGTACAGGCCGGGGAGGGTGACGAGGAAGACCAGCAGCGGGAAGCGCCGGCGCAGCAGCAGCGCCGCCGCGGCGACCACCGAAACGCCCAGCTCCAGGGCGAGTTCCAGGCCGTTGACCAGTACCGCGTCGGCTATCGCCAGCAGCACCGGCACCACCACCGGAGCGATCCGGCGCAGCCGCCGCGCCCACACCCCCTGCGCGAAGGCCCGCCAGGCCGCCTCGCCGCGGGCGCGCGCCCGCCCGCCCCCGCGCCTCACCAGCCACCCCGCGGAGCCCCCGACACCAGGCCCGCCCGGTCGGCGACGATCGCCGCCTGTATGCGGTTGATGCCGCCCAATTTGCCCAACAGTGCCCGCACATGGTCCTTGACGGTGCTGGGGGCCAGCCCCATCCGGTCGGCGATCTGGGCGTTGCCCAGCCCCTCGCCGAGCAGCGCCAGCACCTGCGACTCCCGCGGCGTCAGCCCGCTGACCGCGCGGGCCGCGGCGGCCTGGTCCTCGGCGGTCAGATAGCCCCCGATCACCGCCCGGGTCACCCCCGGGTCCAGCACGCTGCCGCCCGCGGCCAGCGTCCGAACGGCCCGCACCAGTTGTTCCGGGTCGGAGTCCTTGAGCAGGAACCCGGCCGCGCCCTCGCGCAGCGCCGCGGTCAGGTACTCCTGGGCGTCGAAGGTGGTCAGCATCGCCACGGCCGGCGGCTCGGGGGCGGCGCGCAGGCCGCGCAGCACGGTCAGCCCGTCGACGTCCGGCATGCGGATGTCGAGCAGTACGACCTCGGCCGCGCAGCGCAGCACGGTCTCCACGGCCTCCGCGCCGCCGCAGTCGGCGACCATCTCGATGTCCGGGGCGGTCCCCAGGATCATCCGTAGCCCCGACCTGACCAGCCGCTCGTCGTCCACCACAGCGACACGGATCACCGGCCGCCCCTTTCTGCTTCCTGCTGGTTCACGCCCGTTCGGGCCTGCGGAACCGCCCGGCGCTGCGCGACTCCGTACCCCTGTCCTCCGGCCCCGCCCTGCGACGGACCCGCACCCCCGCCGAGCGGCGGGGGTGAGCCCGCGACCTCGGGAGGATGCCGTGGGGAGCCCCCCACGGGCAGAGTTGTTCACATGCTGCACCACTGAAGAGGCCACAAGCCCAGGACGCGTTGCAGTTCACATCGGCGGCCGCCGCGACCCCCACACGCGGCGGCCGTCTTTGGCGTGCGGGGGCGGTTCGGAGGGGGATCTCCCCCGCACCGCCGGAAACCCGCGCACATCCGACGGAAACGCCCTACGGCCATCAGACGGAAACGCCCTACGGCCGCCCGGCCCGCGCCGCGCGGAGAGCGCTGGGAACGCCCGCCCGTGCCGTGCGGAGAGCGCTAGGAACGCCCCGCCCGCGCCGCGCGGAAGCCGTCCGCCCGCAGCCCGCCGTACGAGCCGAACCCGCGGCCGGTTCCCAGCACGACCACGGACGTCATGGCGGCTAACGCGTAGGCGGTGGTGGCCATGGACAGCGCGCCCTCGGTCGTCTCGAAGGACCGGTTGAAGAAGTCCGTCACGGTCAGCCAGACCACCGTCCGCACGGTCAGGTACAGCTCGACGCCCGCGAACACCAGCAGCGCGCCCCGGACGTCGTGCCGCGCCCGCAGCGCCAGCACCCCGAGGACCAGCAGCACCGCCACCGAGCTGACGGTGGTGAACTCCACCGTCGCCGCCAGGTCCAGCGTGCCCAGCAGGGAGCCGTCGACCGCGCCGCGCAGATAGTGCGCCGCGCCCAGCCCGCTGGCCGTCAGGTCCCGTACCGTCCAGCCCAGCCGGGCCAGGCCCAGCAGCAGGAAGAGCACCCCGCAGATCCGGGACGGGCGGCGCCAGCCGGCGTCCGGGCGGACGGCCGGCCGCCCCTTGCCGGGACCGCTCCGCCGCCGCTCCGAGGCGGGCAGCATCGCGCACAGCACGACCACCGCGACCACCAGCCCCAACCCCCTGGTGGCGAGCGTCCAACCGCCCAGCGGGTCGTTGCGGTACTGGTCGCGGTAGGCCGCGTCGAGCAGGCCCACGCCCTCCCGCACGGAGACCGCGAGCAGCAGCAGGGCCGACAGCAGCGCCGCGGAACGGGCCACCCGCCGCTGTGCCAGGGCGAGCCCCGCGATCACCAGGAACACGACGGTGAAGGACCATTCGTACGGGCCGAGCACCTGGGACGCGGGGGAGGCGCCGGGGTTGAACAGGCCCTCCAGGAAGTCCCCGAAGCCGCCGCCGCCTTGGGCGATGCCGTAGACCGTCCAGGCGATCAGCGTGCCACCGTAGAGGGCGAGGCTCAGCCCGGTCGCGAGGTAGGCGTTGCCGTGCTCGGGCGCGGCCCGGCCGGGGGCGGTGCCCGGCCGGACGTCCACCGTTCCACCGTCCTGCATCACCATGACCGACCCCCGCTCCACCTGTCGCGGCCGCCGCACCGGCCCGTCCCGCACGGCAGCCTCACTGTGTCAAGGACGGTGCGGGAGCCGGTGGAGGTTCCACCTCGTGTGTCGGGCCCGGGAATTGGTGTGTTCAGCGCACATGTCGGGCGGTGGCGGCGACGAAGTCCCGGATGGCCTGGCGGGTGGCGGCCCGCCGCGCGGTGAGGGCCTGCTGGTCGTCGACCCAGTGCAGCTCGGTCACCTCCGTCATCAGCCGCTCGGTCAGGTCGAGCACATCGGGGTCGTCGCTGACCATCTGCGCCCGGAACATGGCCTCTTGGGCCGCGTACCGGGTCTTGTACACCTCCTCGCGCAGCTCCGGGGAATCCTCGTCGCAGCGGTCCTCCTCGTGCAGCACGAACCAGCGGTGGACGAGCACCCGCCGGTAGTCCAGCAGCGCTCCCGCGTAGGCGCAGTACGCGTCGATGCGCTCCTGCCGCAGCCGCTCCGCGCGGGCGAACCGCTCGCTCCGGTCGATCGCCCGGCTCTGGAAGACGTGGGTGACGCCGGAGCCCAACAGGGTGCCGATGACGGCCACGATGCTCGCAACAACTGCCTCCATGAGGGAAGTGCATCACAGCGCGGCAGGTCAGCGGCAGGTCACCGGCAGATCGGGCGGAAGGGCCGGCGGACCGGCCGGCCGCATGGGGTGCCGACCCCGCCGGGCGGGGGCCGGTGCGGCAAGATGGGGGCATGGGGATCTTCGGGGGCGAGGGCCGCCTCATCGGTGGACGGTACCGCCTGGACATTCGGCTGGGCCGCGGCGGCATGGGTACGGTCTGGCGGGCCACCGACGAACTGTTGGGCCGTCATGTCGCGGTCAAGGAACTGCACTTGGACGAGGGAACCGCCGAGACCGAGTCGCGGGTGCAGCGCGAGCGGGCGATGCGCGAGGCGCGGACGGTCGCCCAGATCAAGCACCCCAATGTGATCGTCGTCCATGACGTCGTCGAGCAGGACGGCCGCCCGTGGATCGTGATGGAGCTGGTGGAGGGCCTGTCACTGGCCGACCGGCTGCACAGCGGCGGCCCGGTCGCCCCGCGCGAGGCGGCCCGGATCGGCATCGCGCTGCTGGGCGCGCTGCGGGCGGCGCACACCCGCGGCGTGCTGCACCGCGACCTCAAGCCCGCCAACGTCCTGATGGAGTCGGGCACCGGCCGGGTCGTGCTGACCGACTTCGGCATCGCCCAGGTCCCCGGCGTCACCACGCTCACCGACGCCGGCGGCTTCGTCGGCTCGCCCGAGTACACCGCCCCGGAGCGGATGGCCGGCCGCGGCACCGGCCCCGAGGCCGACCTCTGGTCGCTCGGCGTGCTGCTGTGCGCCGCGCTCAGCGGGGAGTCGCCGTTCCGCCGCGACTCGCTGGGCGGGATCCTGCACGCCGTCGTGTACGACGACATCCAGCTCCCCGAGCCCGCCCGCCCGCTGCACGCCGTCGTCCGCGGCCTGCTGGAGCGCGATCCCGAGCACCGCCTCGACGTGGTCGAGACCGAGCAACTGCTGCGCGGCTACCTCCAGTCGGGCCGCGCCCCGGAGCGCCGGGCGGGCGGACACCGGGGCCGCGGGGCCGGCCGCACCCCGGGCTTCGGGGCGGGAGGCGCGGGGTTCGCCGCCGAGGCGGTGGCCGGTGCGCGCGGCCCGGACCCGCACGCTCCCTCGTACGACGGCCCCGGCGGCGGCCACCCCGGTGAACACCCGCCCAGCGAGGACCCGCTCGCCGCCCGTACCCCGTCGCCCGTCCCGCCCGGTCCCGGCCGTACGGCTCCCGGACCCGACCCCGTGTGGCCCGCCGGCGGCACGGGCGGCCGCACCCCGGGCCTGCCGATCCGCGACGCCCTCGACGAGCGGGCGCTGGCCGCCGCAGCCCGTCCGCACACCGGCCGCACCCGGGTGGCGCTACTCATTGCGGCCGCGGTGGTGGTCGGCGGTGCCGCCGCGGGCACCACGGCGCTGCTGATGAACAACCAGGACGGCGCCGACGACGGCGCCGGCCGGAACGGCGACCCCAGCCGCTCCGAGCAGGCCTCGGACACCACGACGCAGCGCCCCGTCACACCCAAGCCCGGCACACCGAAGCCCGCCCTGCCGGGCAGCTCCTCGCCCACCTCGACCGACGGCACCCGGGTCCCGACCGGCTACCGCCCCGTCCGCGACCCGGCCGGCTTCGCGTTCGCCGTACCGGAGGGCTTCACCCGCTCCTACGAGAACGACCGGGTCTACTACTACTCCCAGGGCAAGCGGTTCCGGATCGGCGTCCAGCTCCAGAAGCCGCCGCCGGAGGGCCCGATCCAGGCGATGCGGACGGCGGACGCCGAGGGCCCCGCCCACTACCGCGGATACCGCCAGGGCAAGGTCGCCGAGACCACCCACAAGGGGCTCCAGGCCGGGCTCTGGCAGTTCGTCTGGGACGGCAGCGCGGCGGACGGCGGCTCGCGCTACACCTACGACCTCAGCTGGGACGAGGGCGGGCAGATGATCGACGTATGGATCTCCTCGCCGCTCGGTTCGCGCGCGGAGGCCAAGCGGCACTTCGACACCGCCGTCGACGCGTTCAAGCTGACCGGGGCGTGACCCGGGGCGTCCGGGTCCGCCCTGACCAGAGCCGTTGCGGCCAGCAGACACTGGCGCGATTGTGGGCACCGCGTGAAAACCCGTTACTGCCGGGTACACAAAGCGTCCGGGGAGGAATACCCTCGCCGGCATGACGGACTCGCAGGACACCGGAACAGCCCCCACGCTCGACTCCGCCCGCGTGGGAGGTGCCGCCACCTCCGCCGCCGACGAGGCCCCCGCCGACGCCTCCACGGAGGCCGCCGAGGCCCCCACGGAGGCCGCCGAGGCCCCCGACGGCAACCCGGTCGCGGCCGCCCCGCCCGGCGCCCGTACCGCCGCCGATGTGATCACCCCCGAGGTCGCCGCCCGGCTGACCCGCGGTGTCGTCGGCAGTGGCCGGACCGCCAACCACACCCCGTTCACCGGCGAGAAGCTGGCCGACCTGCCCGAGTCCACGCCCGAGGACGTCGCCACCGCCTTCGAGCGGGCCCGTGCCGCCCAGGAGCGGTGGGCCAAGGTGCCGGTCAGGCAGCGCGCCGCGGTCCTGCTCCGCTTCCACGACCTGGTGCTGCGCCGCCAGGCCGAGGTGCTCGACCTGATCCAGCTGGAGACCGGCAAGGCCCGGCTGCACGCCCATGAGGAGGTGCAGGCGGTCGCGGTCGCCGCCCGCCACTACGGCCGCAAGGGCCCCGCCTACCTCAGGCCCAGGGGCCACACCGGCGTCGTGCCCACCCTCACCAAGGTCACCGAACTCCGCCATCCGCGCGGCGTCGTCGGGCAGATCGCCCCCTGGAACTACCCCCTCGAACTGTCCGTGGGCGATGCCCTGCCGGCCTTCGTCGCGGGCAACGCCGTGGTGATGAAGCCCGACACGGAGACCGCGCTGACCGCGCTGTGGGCCCGTGAGCAGCTCATCGAGGCCGGACTGCCGGAGGACGTCTGGCAGGTCGTGATCGGCGAGGGTCCGGTCGTCGGCCCCGCCGTCGTCGAACACGCCGACTATGTCTCCTTCACCGGCTCGACCCGCACCGGCCGCGAGGTCGCCCAGGGCGCCGCCGCCCGCCTGGTCGGCGTCTCCCTCGAACTCGGCGGCAAGAACGCCATGTTGGTCCTTCGGGACGCCGACGTCGAGAAGGCCGCCGCCGGCGCCGTCCGCGGCTGCTTCTCCTCCGCCGGCCAGCTCTGCATCTCCATCGAGCGGCTGTACGTCCACGAGTCCATCGCCGACGACTTCCTGGCGCGCTTCGCCGCCCGGACGAAGGCGATGCGGCTGGGCAACTCCCTGACGTACGGCGCCGACATGGGCTCGCTGGTCGGCGAACGCCAGCTGGAGACCGTCACCCGGCACGTCGAGGAGGCCGTCGCCAAGGGCGCGAAGCTGGTCGCCGGCGGCCGCCCCCGCCCCGACATCGGCCCCCTCTTCTACGAGCCGACCATCCTCGACGGGGTGCAGGCCCCGATGGCCGTCTGCGACGAGGAGACCTTCGGCCCGGTCGTCTCGGTCTACCGCTTCAGCGACGAGGACGAGGCGGTGGCGCTCGCCAACGCCACGCCGTACGGCCTGAACTCCAGCGTCTGGACGAAGGACGGCCGCCGCGGCCGCGCGCTCGCCGCCCGGCTGCGCACCGGCACGGTCAACATCAACGAGTCCTACGCCGCCGGCTACGGCAGCGTCCAGTCCCCGATGGGCGGCATGGGCGACTCGGGCCTGGGCCGCCGGCACGGCTCCGAGGGCATCCTCAAGTACACCGAGGCGCAGACCGTCGCCCACCAGCGCCTGCTGCCGCTCGCACCGTCCTTCGGGATGACCGACGAGTCCTACGCCCAGTTCATGACCCGCAGCCTGCGCGCGATGAAGGCGTTCCGGCTGAGGTGAGAGACCGCGGACGGCCGTGGCCCGAGGAGGGGCCACGGCCGGCCCGGAAGACCCGGCCTGACCCGGCCGTTTTGCCAACGACCCGCAGGGAGAGCCAGTGCCCCAGGAGAACTCTGCCCGGAAACAGGACGCCGCCCCGGACGGCCGGGACGACGGTTACGACTACGACGTGCTGGTCGTCGGCTCCGGCTTCGGCGGTGCGGTGTCGGCGCTGCGGTTGACCGAGAAGGGCTACCGGGTCGGCGTCCTGGAGGCCGGCCGCCGCTTCACCCGCGAGACGCTCCCGAAGAACTCCTGGGACCTGAAGAACTACCTGTGGGCCCCGGCGCTCGGTCTCTACGGCATCCAGCGCATCCACCTCCTCGGCAATGTGATGGTGCTGGCGGGCGCCGGGGTCGGCGGCGGTTCGCTGAACTACGCCAACACCCTCTACGTACCGCCGAAGGCGTTCTTCGACGACCCGCAGTGGAAGGACATCACCGACTGGCAGGCGGAGCTCAAGCCGTACTACGAGCAGGCCCAGCGGATGCTGGGCGTGCGGCTCAACCCGACGATGACGCCGTCCGACGTCCATCTGAAGGCGACCGCCGAGGCCATGGGCGTCGGCGACTCCTTCCATATGGCGCCGGTCGGCGTGTTCTTCGGCGACGGCCGGGACGCGTGTGGCGGGGACGGGGCCGGTACAGCCACGGCGGCCCCCGGCGAGGAGGTCCCCGACCCGTACTTCGGCGGCGCGGGCCCCGCCCGCACCGCGTGCACCGAGTGCGGCGCGTGCATGACGGGCTGCCGCCACGGCGCGAAGAACACCCTCAACGAGAACTACCTCCACCTCGCCGAGCGCGCCGGGGCGGTCATCCACCCGATGACGTCGGTGGTCGCGCTCACCGAGGACTCCCGCGGCGGCTTCGCGGTCACCACACTGCCGACGGACGACAAGAAGAAGGGCGCGGGCCGGACGTTCACGGCCCGGCGGGTGGTCCTCGCGGCCGGCACGTACGGCACGCAGACCCTGCTGCACCGCATGAAGGACAGCGGTCTGCTCCCGTACCTATCCGGCCGCCTCGGCACGCTGACCCGCACCAACTCCGAGGCGCTGGTGGGCGCGCAGACCGACGACCGGCGCTACCGGAAGCGGCACGGCGGGACGAAGGTCGACTTCACCAAGGGCGTGGCGATCACCTCCTCCATCCACCCCGACGAGAACACCCACATCGAACCGGTCCGGTACGGCAAGGGCTCCAACTCGATGGGCGGCTTGACGATCCTCCAGGTGCCCTACCGCCCGGTGGGGCGGGTCGCCGGCTGGCTGGCGAACGTGGCCCGCCACCCCTGGCTGGCGGTGCGCTCGCTGTCCAACCGCCGCTGGTCGGAGCGGACCATCATCGGCCTGGTCATGCAGTCCCTCGACAACTCCCTGACCACGTACCGGAAGCCGAGCGGGCCGGGCAAGGGCCTGCTCACCGCGCGCCAGGGCCACGGCGCCCCGAACCCGAACCAGATCCCCGAGGCCACCCGGGCGGCGACCCTGCTCGCCGAGGAGATCAACGGCTTCGCGGGCTCCAACATCGGCGAGCTGATGGGCACTCCGCTCACCGCGCACTTCCTCGGCGGCTGCCCGATCGGCGACTCGGCCGCCTCCGGCGTCATCGACCCCTACCACCGCCTCTACGGCCACCCGGGCATCTCGGTCGTCGACGGCGCCGCGGTCTCCGCCAACCTCGGCGTCAACCCGTCGCTGACCATCACGGCGCAGGCCGAGCGGGCGATGTCCCTGTGGCCCAACAAGGGCGAGCCGGACCCGCGCCCCGCCCAGGGACGGTCCTACCTGCGGCTGGCCCCCGTCGAGCCGGTGCGCCCCGCCGTCCCGGCGAAGGCCTACGGCGCGCTGAACCTGCCGTTCCTGCCCGTCCCACAGGTCCCACCGGCCGCGCCGAAGACGTCCCTCACCTAGCGACGAGGGGCCGCCCCGGTCCACCGGTGCGGCCCCTCGCCCCTGTCACCGGTTACGCGGCCGCGGCGCCGGACGTCTTACGACGGCGGACGACGACGATCGCGCCCGCACCCACGGCCATCGCGACCCCGCCCACGAGGGCGATGGTCGGCAGCGCGGAGGACGAACCGGTCTCGGCGAGCTTGCCGGTGGCCGGGATCTCCTTCAGGTCGCCCTGCGGAGCGGGCTTGTTGGGGGCCTTCTTGCCCGGCTTGCTCTTGGCCGGCGGCACGCTGCCCGGCTTGCTGCCCGCGACCAGGATGTCGAAGTCGTACTCCGCGACGTCCGAGAAGCCGCAGACGTCGTCCTGGTTGTGGTACGCGCCGACGGTGAACGCGAAGCCGTAGCTGCCCGGGGTCTTGGCGTCGACCTTCAGCCGCAGCTTGGCGTCCGCGTACTCACCGGGCTTCAGGTCGTCGACGGAGGCGAAGTAGCCGTCCTCGTCGGTGATGGACTCCCAGGCGCGGGTGTCCTCGTCGTACCACTGCACGGTCAGCAGCTTCGAGACGTCGTCGAAGTCGCCGTTGCTGACGCCGGCCAGCGCGACGTACGCGTCGACCGACTTCATGGCCTTGTCGGAGGTGTTGGTGGCGCGGAAGGTGAAGTTCTTCCACCCGGAACCGGCCACGACCTTGCTGGGCAGACCGCGCAGTTCGGTGCTGATCGCCGCCTCGTCCGACTGCTTGGCGCAGGTCGGGTCGTCGGTGGGCTTCGCGGTCGGCTTGGCGGTGGGCGTGGCCGAGGTGGAGGGCTTCGGGGTGCTGCTGGGCTTGGTGTCGCCGCTCGGGGTGGCCGGGGCGGACGGCTGGGCCTCGTCACCGCCGGTCTCCGTACCGGGCTTGGTGTCGTCGGCCGGCGTGGCGTCCGGGGTCGGCGTGGTCTGGTCGCCGGCGGCCGGGGTCTCCGGCTGCGTGCTGGTGCCGCCGTCGGCCTGGTCCGAGTCGGGGGTGCCGGGCGTCGGCTCGGCGCTCACGCCGGACTCGGCGTCGGTGCCGGTCGCGAACGCGGCGGGGGCCGTCATCAGGGCGGCGGGAGCTATGACGGCCGTCGCGGCGGCGACCGTCAGGGCACGGCGAAGCTTCATCAAGCAGACCTCTCGGGGTCCGATGTGCCGTTGGGCGGCACAAATTGGTAGGGGCCACGCGGTGGGGGCGCGGTGTGGCCGTGCGATTGCAGATACGTGACTGAGCATGGCCAAAAAAGGTTGTCTGCTCGAACGGAATTGGTGACGTGATGCCCCTCACATCCGCCACAGTCGCCTCACAGGGGGCGCACGGCCGGCGCACAGCGAAGGGCCCCGGATGCCGTCCGCGAGGGGGGGTGTGCGGACGGCCACGGGGCCCTTGGCTTTCGGTGCCGGCGTCAGGGCAGCGCCGGCACCGACGGGCGGCGCTGGGGGGGGGGGTAGCGCCGCTGGCTCATGGGTGGTGCGGGGTGGTGCTCGATGGTGCGGATCCCGCGTTGGTCGGACCAATGGCAGTGTAAAAGTCCATACCGGACGCGGTGCGTCGTTCGTCAAGCATCGTCCTGGATACGCCTCACCTGGCGCAACCGTTTCGACCGGATGCGGTCGGTCCCGGGCGTCCCCAGGACCGACCACCCCATCGGTTTGTGACCGGGCTGCTGTCCCCTGCTGACCGGCCACGGCACCGGAGCGAGGTCCCACGACGCGGACCGCGGCGAGCGGCCGGCGTCTCATCGCTCCGGATTTCCGCCCGTGGGGCGGCGTCTACGCGTAGTCCTGCAAGGCCGCGCCTGGCTGGCGTGGCACCGGGAACAACGAAGCCTCGCGGCGGCCGGTCACGCGCCGTACGGGTGAGTCGGCAACCGAACTCAGATCCGGCAGCTGCGCCGGGCGCGCGCCCCTTTGCCACGCGCTCCCGACACACCCCGAAACCGACCGAACACCGAACGCATCAGGCCACATCCGGCAGTCCGGCAGTCCGGCAGCCCGGCACGTCCGCCCGTATGCCCGGCGCGTCCGGCACCCGCCGGCCCGCCGTCAGATCCGGCCCCGGGACAGTTCCAGCAGGGTCATCGCGAGCGCGGTGCCCGGCTTGCCGAGCTGGTTGCGGTAGTGCGCGAGGATCTCCATCTCGCGGGCGAGGTGCACCCGCCGCCCGCCGGAGGAGATGCGCTCCTGCTGGATCACCGCCGAGACGGCCATCCGTTCCTGCACCAGGCCGATGATCCGGCCGTCGAGATCGTCGATCCGGCTCCGGGCGTCGGCGATGACGTCGTCCGCCGTCGCCGTGCGTGCGCCGGTGCCGGGGGTGCGGGCGGGGGCGGGGCTGGTGGTCTCCGTGCTCATGTCCGTGTCTCCTGGGGTGAGTGGCCCCGGAGCCGACGATCGGTCCCGACGAACGACAGGCGCCCCGGACCTTGTCGGCCCGGGGCGCCTGGGAAGTCGCTTGTCAGTGGTTCAAGCAGCACGTCCATGGCTACCGGCGGGCCGGTTGCCATAGGTAAAGAGGAAGCTGAGCTGCTTGGTCACAGCTCCAGTATGCCCGCCTGCGCACCGTCAGGGTCAAGGCGGGCCCGGGATGGTTCGGATGGTGAGACGAATGACCGCTCCCGCGCGCCGTTAGAATCGACAAACAGAACCCCTGCTCACTGCTCGCCGGAAGGCCGCCGCCGTGCCCTCAGCGTCCCCCGCTGCCGCCGCCCCCGACACCGTCCTGGTCGTCGACTTCGGCGCACAGTACGCCCAGCTCATCGCCCGTCGCGTCCGTGAGGCCCGGGTCTACAGCGAGATCGTGCCGTCCACCATGCCGGTGGCCGAGATGCTCGCCAAGAACCCCGCGGCGATCATCCTCTCCGGCGGTCCCTCGTCGGTCTATGCGGAGGGCGCGCCGCGCCTGGACCGCGCCCTCTTCGAGGCCGGTGTCCCGGTCTTCGGCATGTGCTACGGCTTCCAGCTGATGGCCACCACCCTCGGCGGCACCGTCGACAACACCGGAGCCCGTGAGTACGGCCGCACCGCGCTGGCCGTCTCCAAGCCCGACTCGACGCTCTTCGAGGGCACCCCGGCCGAGCAGTCGGTGTGGATGTCCCACGGCGACGCGTGCAGCGCCGCTCCCGAGGGCTTCACGGTCACCGCCTCGACCGACCTCGTCCCCGTCGCGGCCTTCGAGAACGACGCGAAGAAGCTGTACGGCGTGCAGCACCACCCCGAGGTGATGCACTCCACGTACGGCCAGCAGGTCCTGGAGCACTTCCTCTACCGCGGTGCCGGCATCCAGCCGTCGTGGACCACCGGCAACGTCATCGAGGAGCAGGTCGAGGCGATCCGCGCCCAGGTCGGCACCAAGCGCGCGATCTGCGGGCTGTCCGGCGGCGTGGACTCCGCCGTCGCCGCCGCCCTCGTACAGAAGGCCATCGGCTCGCAGCTGACCTGCGTGTACGTCGACCACGGCCTGATGCGCAAGGACGAGACCGAGCAGGTCGAGAAGGACTTCGTCGCGGCCACCGGCGTCGAGCTGAAGGTCGTCGACGCACAGCAGCGGTTCCTGGACGCGCTCGCCGGGGTCTGCGACCCCGAGGAGAAGCGGAAGATCATCGGCCGGGAGTTCATCCGGGTCTTCGAGCAGGCCGAGGCCGAGATCGTCGCCGCGGCCCCGAACGACCAGCCGGTCAAGTTCCTGGTGCAGGGCACCCTCTACCCGGACGTCGTCGAGTCCGGTGGCGGCACCGGCACCGCGAACATCAAGTCCCACCACAACGTGGGCGGCCTCCCCGAGGACCTTGAGTTCGAGCTCATCGAGCCGCTGCGCAAGCTCTTCAAGGACGAGGTCCGGATGGTCGGCGCCGAGCTGGGCCTGCCCGACGAGATCGTCCACCGCCAGCCGTTCCCGGGTCCCGGGCTCGGCATCCGCATCGTCGGCGAGGTGACGAAGGAGCGGCTGGACCTGCTGCGCGAGGCCGACGCCATCGCCCGCGAGGAGCTGACCGCGGCCGGCCTGGACCGCGACATCTGGCAGTGCCCGGTCGTGCTGCTCGCCGACGTCCGCTCGGTGGGTGTCCAGGGCGACGGCCGTACCTACGGCCACCCGATCGTGCTGCGCCCGGTCTCCTCCGAGGACGCCATGACGGCCGACTGGTCGCGCCTCCCGTACGAGGTGCTGGCGAAGATCTCCACCCGCATCACGAACGAGGTCTCCGACGTGAACCGCGTCGTCCTCGACGTCACCAGCAAGCCGCCGGGCACCATCGAGTGGGAGTGAGCACCGCAGCGAACTCCCGCTGAGACCAACGGCCGCGCCGCCACCCGGATGAACGGGTGGCGGCGCGGCCGTTTGCGTCCGCCGTGGGCACGGCCCGCGCGCCGCAAGCGCCGCTGACCGGCTGCTGTTGACGGCGCGCGCCCCTCGACGCAGGATGGATGCTATTCCGCCATGCGGCAATAAGTATCCGTCTTTCGAAAGAAGCGAGACGCGCCATGAGCACCATCGCCTTCCTCGGCCTCGGCATCATGGGCAGCCCCATGGCCGTGAACCTCGCCAGGGCCGGGCACTCCGTGCTCGGCTGGAACCGCAGCCCCGGCCGGGCGGAGGCGCTGGTCGCGGCCGGTGGCACGGAGGTCGCGTCGATCGCCGAGGCGGTGCGCGGGGCGGATGTGGTGATCACCATGGTCCCGGCGTCCCCGCAGGTCGAGGCGGTCGCGTACGGCCCCGACGGCATCCTGGAGAACGCCCGCCCGGGAACCCTCCTCATCGACCACTCCTCGATCACCCCGCAGACCTCCGTCGCCCTGGCCGAGGCCGCCGCCGGCAAGGGCGTCCGGGTGCTGGACGCTCCCGTGTCGGGTGGTGAGGCCGGTGCGATCGAGGGCGTGCTGTCGATCATGGTCGGTGGCGAGGAGGCCGACTTCGAGGCGGCGCGGCCGGTCTTCGACGCGGTCGGCACGACCGTGGTGCACTGCGGCCCGCACGGCGCCGGACAGACCGTCAAGGCCGCCAACCAACTGATCGTCGCGGTGCACCTCCAGGCCCTTGCCGAGGCCGTGGTCTTCCTGGAGAAGTCCGGCGTCGACCTCGCGGCCGCCCTGGACGTCCTGGGTGGCGGACTGGCCGGCTCCACCGTCCTGGCCCGCAAGAAGGACAACGTCCTCAGCCGCGACCACCGCCCCGGCTTCAAGCTGGAGTTGCACCACAAGGACATGGGCATCGTGACCGACGCCGCCCGCGCGGTCGGCGCCGCCCTGCCCGTCGGCGCGGTCGCGGCCCAGCTCGTCGCCTCCGCGGTGGCGCGCGGCGACGGCGGGCTGGACCACTCGGCGCTGCTGCGCGGGGTGGAGCTGCTCAGCGGGTACGAGCAGGGGCGGGAGCGGGAGGAGGACCGGGGGCGGGAGTAGGGGGAGGAGCAGAGGGAGGGGCGGGAGCGTCGGCGCGGTCCGGTCGGCCGTGGGTCGGGCCGGTACGAGGAGCGCCGGCGGTCGCCGTGGCGCGTCCGCTTAGCCCCGTACGGCCGCCGCCAGCCGGTCCAGCGTCGTGGCCATCGCCGGGCCCATCCGCCTGGGGTAGCCGGGGAGTTCGACGACGAGGCGGGGCAGGCGGGCGCGCGACCAGTCGTAGGTGTGCGTGACCCGGGTGACGGGGCCGTCCGCGCCGTCGTCCAGCGGCGTCAGCGCGTAGCGCCAGCGCTGTCCGCCGACCAGCCGGCGGCCGCGGACCTCGCCCCAGGTCTCCCAGGCGATCAGCCGGTCCGCCTCGTACTCGACCACGGCGTTCAGCGACCGGTAGGCGATCCGGCCCTGTGCCATTCCCATGCTGAACCGGTCGCCCGGGCCCAGCGGGGACGGGCCCTGGGGGCGGCCGCGCAGCATGCCCGAGCCGTCCAGTTCGGCGTGCCGGGCCGGGTCCCGGAGGACGGTGAAGATCGCTTGCGGTGCGGCGCCGATGTCCTTGCTGACCGATACGGCCCTCATGGTGTGCCCCTCTGCTGGCGTGCCTGCTGCGTCGTGTGAGGTGTCCATGATGCCGGTGGGCGCATCCGGGCCTGCCGCGACCCTGGTTACCTGCGGTAGTGAACGGTAGCTTCCGCATCGCGCATCAAGAGCCGCACGCGCCAGGAGGAGAGCCGCGATGCCCGAGCCGACGCCCATACCCACCGAGCAGCTGCACTTCGCGATGCCGCCGACGCACGACACCGTCGAGGACGAGCGGCACCACCGCAAGGAACGGTTGGCCGCGGCGCTGCGCCTCTTCGGGCGCCTGGGCTTCGAGGAGGGCGTCGCGGGACACATCACCGCACGCGACCCGGAGTTCCCCGACTGCTTCTGGGTCAACCCCTTCGGGATGTCCTTTCGGCACATCACCGTGAGCGACCTGATTCTGGTGAACGCGGAGGGCAGGGTCGTCGAGGGCCGCCACCACGTCAACCAGGCGGCGTTCGCGATCCATTCACAGGTCCACCGGGCCCGCCCCGACGTCGTCGCCGCGGCCCACAGCCACTCCACGTACGGCAGGGCGCTCTCCGCCCTCGGTGAGCTGCTGGAGCCGATCACCCAGGACGTCTGCGCGTTCTACGAGGACCACGCGCTCTTCGACGACTACACGGGCGTCGTCGTGGACGAGGAGGAGGGCCGCCGGATCGCGGCCGCCCTCGGGCCGCACAAGGCCGTGATCCTGCGCAACCACGGGCTGTTGACGGTCGGCGACTCGGTGGACGCGGCGGCGTGGTGGTTCCTCACGATGGAGCGCTCCTGTCAGGTGCAGCTGACCGCCAAGGCCGCCGGCAAACCGGTCCTGATCGACCACCACAACGCCGTCCACACCCGCGAGCAACTGGGCAACGACCTGGTGGCCTGGATCAACTACCAGCCGCTGTACCAGCAGATCGTACGGAGCGAGCCGGATCTGCTCGGATAGCGGCGTCGCCTGGGGGCGAGGGCGCGTGCGCCCTGTGGGAGGGCGGGCCGTCCCACAGGGCGTCGGCATCACGGGTGGGGCCCTGGTGGGGCCCTGGCGGGGCCCTGGTGGGGTCCTGTGGGTCTCCGGTGGGTCCCCGATGGGTCACAGGTGCGGGAACAGGTCCAGGAACGGTTCTGCACTGGCCGTGATGCCCCGGCTGAACGGCGAGTCGAAGTCCCAGACGAGGAACAGCAGGAAGGCGATCAGCGCACTGAAGAGCCCGGCCATCAGCAACTCCCGCCCCGACCGCCGGATCTGTAGCGTGAACATCACCCCGATGGAGATCGCGCCCCCGATCACCAGCCCGAACCACACCACCCCCGGCAGGGTGGAACCGGCCGCGTCCGCACGGGCGCTGCGGGCCGCGTCCGCCACCCCGACCTGGTCCACGAGCGGCTGGTAGGACTGCGCTTCGAAGTCGTTGGCCGGGTGGTAGTCGGTGACGTCGGCGCGGACCTTCGTCAGCAGGTCCGTGCCGTGCCCGGACAACCGCCCCTGGTCGGCCATCGCCGGCCACTCCTTGTGCACGACGTAGGACGCGTAGGCCTCGACGTCCGCCCGGATCCGGTCCCGCACCGGCGCGGGGTAGGCCCGCGCCCGCGCGCCGACCTCGTGCAGGGCCTGCGCCTCGGTCCGTACGGTGTCCTCGGCCGCGCTCCTGGCCTCCCAGACGCCGGCGATGGCGAGGCCCAGCACGATGGCGTACACCACCCCCACCATCATCGTCAGGTACTCGATGACGTCGGGCGTTTCGGTCGGGTCGTCGTCATCGCCGATCCGGCGCTCCTTGAGGACGGTGATGATCAGTACGACGCCACAGACAGCGGCCATGGCGATGCCCAGCACCAGCCATTGCGACATGGAGATCTCCTACGAGGAACGGCGCCCGGCGGAACCGGACGAGGAGCTCGAACGGGGGCGGAGAGCGGCGCCGGCCAGCACGGCCGGGGCGGTGAGCAGCAGGGTCGTGGTCACGACGGAGCGCCGGTGGTGCGGCCGGTGGGGCGCCCCCGGGTAGCTGCGGGGCACCGCCGGCACGGGCGGGACGGGGAGTTCCAGGGTCTCGGGGGTCGGCGGCGGGGGCGTGGGGCGGGCGTGGTGCGTGGGGGACGGCGGTGGCGGCGGTGGCGGTCGCCGTGGGGTTGGACGTGGTGGTGGGGGCGGGGGCGGCGCGGGTTCGGGGGAGCGTGGACGGGGCGCGGGCGGCCGGGTGGGCGCGGGCGGGTGCGTGGCCTTGGTGCAGGGGAAGTGCCAGCCGCGCGGCATCGGAAAGCCGGTCGGCACGTCCACCTGCGGGCCGGTCCCGGCGAAGGCGCAATTGTCGCCGGTGGACGGCCGGTTGAGCCGGTCGAGCCGGTCGAGCCGGTCGTGCGCGGACGCCGGTGGCGCGGTGGCCGACAGCGCGAGGGCGCCGGCCATGACGAGGAAGGCGGTGGCCAACACCCCGGCGCCCAGCCGGGTCAGGCCGCCGACTCCGTACCGGCGACCGGCCCCGCGCCGGCGACGTCGCTCGCCTCGTGGCGCGCGGGTGTCCGGGTGGGAGGGGCGGTCCGGTGGTGGCATGCGGTGAGATCTGTGTACCTGGCACACGGCGAGAGCTTGCGCAGTGCGTGGGGCACTCAGCCGTAGCCGTGGCCCGGTTCGCCCAAATGGGGGAAGCGTCGGGTTTGCGTGGCCGGCCCGGCGATCGGGTGTTCGGTTCCGGAGGGGGCGTCAACGCACCGCCGCGCTCCACCACCCGCCACCAACTGGACGTTTGATGTCCGGCCCGGTGGTGTGAGGCACAATTCCCCTTCACGCAAGACAAGTTGGTGGCGAGCGGTCGCGGGGCGGTAACGGACGTGTCGGTTGAGGCGGCGGGCAGGATGGCCGGAACGGGCGAGCCGGAGGGTGGCGGCGGGCAGCGCGCCGACGGCGGCGAGTGCCGGTGCGGACGGTGCCCGCACGGCGCCCGTACGGGGCACCGGGAGGCGCTTGCCGCGTTCGTCGCGCTGCGCGAGGACTTCGCCGCCGGTCGTGGCGTACCGTCCGGGCTCGCCCGCTCGGCCGGCGCCGCCCGGCAGTGGGTGTCCGATGAACTCACCCTCTCGGCACGCGAGTTGGCGCAACGCGGGACCGCCGAGAAGGTCGCCTGGTTGACCGCCGTGCGGTGGTGTACCCTGCTGGTGGTCTGGATCGCGGTGGTGGCGCTGCTGCTCGTGCAGGCGCTCACCGCCATCGGTTCGGGCTGGACGGCGGCTCGTACGGCGGGTCTGGTCGCGGCCGTCGTCCTGGCGCTGGGGCTGACGCTGGCGGCCTGGCGGCACCGCGCGCACGGCGGGGCACTGGCGCCGCTGATCGGTGAGGACGGCCGGCTGTCCACCTCGCGGACGGTCGCCGCGGCCTGGGCCACCGCGGTGCTGTACGCGGTCCTGATGCTCGCCGTACGCCTGGCGGCCCGGCCCGGCCCGCGGGTACGGCGCCGTCTGCTTCAGGGCCTAGAACTCGACCGCTCCGGAGCCCTGTTGGCGGCCCTCGCCCTCGCCTGCGGGGTCGCCGTGCTGGCGTACGGGCTGGTCGCCGCGCGGGTGCGGTCCGGAAGGCTACAGAAGGTCCCAGCCCAGCGCCCCCGCGCAGCCGATCTGCTGACCGACGACGCCGGGCGCGGCAGCCTCCTCGACGTGCAGTACGTCCTGATCAACGCGGCCGTGCTGACGCTCGCCCTGGTGCGGTTGGCCGGACGGCCCGGTGCGCTGCCGCAGCTGCCCTGGAGCCTGGTGGCCCTGACCCTGCTCTCCGGGGCGACATACCTGGCGGGGAAGGCGGCGACCGGCGGCCGGCCGGTGATCCTCTCCGTCGTCCGCTCCCGCGAACTGGGCGACCTCGCCGCGCCCGTGCGCACCGGCGACGACATCGAGATCCGTGGCACCGGCTTCGTCCCCCCGGGCGCCACCACGCCCGACCGGCTGGCCCGTACCGTCGTACGGATCGGCGGCGTCCACGTCCCGGTCCCGCTGGTCCCGGTGGCCGGGGGCTTCGCCAACCCGACGGACGGGGTGCTGACGGTCCCGGTGCCGGTCGATGTCGAGCCGGGCCGGGTGGAGGTCCGGGTGATCACGGCGGCCGGCGTGGAGACGGCCGGCTACCCGCTCGACGTGCTGGACTGACGCGACGTCCCGGCGGCGGTGCGTGTCGATTCTGTGTGCGTCAGTCGCCCGAAGTGCATCGGTCCGTTGAACCTCTCGCGCACGCGCGTACGTATCTCCCCAGGAGGCGCGGGCGCAGGCACAATCGTCTGCCCCCGGTGGCAACGGAGAGGCGGACGTCATGGTTCACGCGAATCGCACGATCGGTGCCGACATGGGCGGCACGGGCATCGACGGCGCCGGCACCGGGCTGCGCGCCCAGCTGGCGCGCCATGCGCTGCTCCCGCTGCGGGTGTTCCTGGGCGTCACCTTCGCCTACGCGGGCGTGGACAAGCTGACGGACCCGGCGTTCCTGGCGGCCGGCGGTTCGGGTTCCCTGGGGGAGGTGCTGCGGCAGGTCCACGACACCGCGGCGCTGCCGCTGCTGGTGGACCTCGCGCAGAAGAGCCCGGTGGGCTTCGGCTACGCCATTGCGGTGGGCGAACTGGCGGTGGGCCTGGGCACCCTCGCCGGCCTGCTGGGCCGGCTGGCGGCGTTCGGCGGCGCGCTGATCTCGCTGTCCCTGTGGCTCACCATGAGCTGGACGATCACGCCCTACTACTACGGCAACGACCTCGCCTATCTGATGGCCTGGCTTCCCCTGATACTGGCCGGCACCCCAAGGTTCTCCCTGGACGCGGCCCTGGCGATGCGCCGTAAGCGGCACGGGGCGCAGCTGTTCGGCTAGGGGCACGGTGACGGGGGACCCTGCCCCCTGCCCCTGGCGCGCTGGCGTCCGGGCGTGCTGGTGTCCCGGGGCCTGGCGTGCTGGTGTCCTGGCGTGTCGGCGTCCCGGTGTGTCGGCGTCCCGGCGCCCTGGCGTCCCGGGTGCCGGGACGCCGCCTCAGAGGCCCGGGGACACCGGGGGTTCGTCGGCACTCCGGGCGTGGTGGCGGCGGGTGGTGGCCCACACGGCGGCGGTGATGCCGGAGAGGAGGAGGCCGGCGGGGACGACGAGGAACAGCCAGGGGCCGGGGGCATGCCAGACGTCCAGGGCGTCCAGACCGTAGGCCGTGCCGACGGTGAGCGCGGTGAGGCCGGCGAGCAGGCGGGCCGGTTCGAAGGGATGGCGCTTCACTGGGAGGCTCCCTGACGGGTCGGGGCGGGCGGCGGGATGGGGGCCGGGGCGGCGCGCTCGACGGTCACCTGGCCGGCGCCGACGTGCAGGTCGAGGTCGAGGGAGCCGTGCGGTCGCTCACCCTTTTTCAGGCCGGTGGCGGGCAGGGTGACGGTCCGTTCCTGGCCGACGACCGAGCCGTCCACGTCGTGGGCCGACTCGCCGGGCAGGTGGATGTCGCCGAGCCCCAGTGAGATGTGCAGGCGGGCCGTGACGCCTCGGGGGAGCGTCACCAGGAGACGGCCGGCGCCGACCGATGCCTCGGTGTGGAGCGTGCGGCCGTTCCTGAGGGGCAGTCTTGCGAGGTCCAACCGGCCGTCACCGGAGCCGAGTTCGTAGTGCGGGGCGACGGCGGCGAGCGTGGTCGGGGCCCAGACGCGCTTCTGCCAGTCGGCGGTGATGTTCCTGGGGAGCACCGTGGCACCCGCCAGCAGCACGGCGGTCACGACGACCAGGAAGACCGTGCCGCCGCCCGTGCGGCCGAACCAGGCGCTGAGCACGAGGCCCAGGCCGAACACGACCAGGGCGGCCGCGAACCCGGCCTGGAGGGACGGGGCCAGGGCGTCGTGCCGGGCGACCGTGAGGGTCGTGCCGGCGCCGATGAGCAGCGCGAGCAGGAACGTCCAGCCGCCTATGGGGCGGCCGTTGCGCCGACGCCTGGGTGGGACGCGGACGGGATGGGCGCCGTGCGGCGGCACACCCGGAGGCCGCCCCGGGCCGGTCCAGGAGCCCGGCCGGTGCGGTGCGCCGGCCGGGGCGGCGCCGTGCGCGAACCGATAGCTGACGTCGATGGGGAGAGCGGCGGTCTCCGGGCCCCAGAGGTAGGCCGGGCCGGCCACTTCCCCGGAGCGCGGGCCGCGCCACCAGGAAGGGCTCACCGGTGCCGGCGGCGCGGTGGTCTCCGGCGGGGCGTCGGCAACCGCCTGGGCGGTGGCGGCATCCATCGACTCCGGGCCCTGGGCCTCCGCCGCCCTGCGCCGGCGCGACCAGTACGCGGACCCGGCCACCGCCAGTCCCAGCATGATGGCGAAGGACATCATGCTGCCCTTGCCGAGCGTCGTCAGGAACAGTCCGCAGCCGACCAGCGCGAAGAGCAGCGCCGTCAGCGCCGAGCCCTCGACGCGGCCGGAGAGCAGCCGACGGCCCTCGTTCTCGTCCTCGCCGTCCAGGGGGATGAGCAGCCAGGCGAAGCCGTAGGCGATCAGGCCGAGGCCGCCCACCGCGAGCACGGCGAGCACGATCCGGAAGATGACCGGGTCGAGGTCCCACTGCCGGCCCAGCCCGCCGCACACCCCGCCCAGGACCTTGTGCCGCCGGCTGCGGCGCAGCGGGGCGTGCGGCGTGGTGGGGCCGGCGGGGTCGGAGGGCGCCGACTCCTCGACGGGGGCTGCTTCGTTCATGGAGCCATGGTGACAACACCAACCTGGTCACGGCATCCGTGGGAACCCTGGCAGAACCCTGAGATCTGTCCCCGGCACCCCTGACATGCCCCCGGGGGGTCCCGAAACCCCTCGTCGGTTCGCATATGCCCCGCCCGTCCGACCGGTGCAGGACGACGCGCGCGGACGCGCGGTGGGCGGAGGGCTGTACGCGGCTGCCGTTGACTATCGTTGCGCCCTGGATGCGTACGGGTTTCCGGAGGGGCGTGCGGTGGCGGAGGCGGCGTCGGTGGACGAGGGGCGACTGGTCGCCGGGCGGTATCGCCTGGTTGAGCGGATAGGCCAAGGCGGTATGGGCACCGTCTGGCGGGCCCGGGACGAAGTCCTCGGGCGCCAGGTCGCGGTGAAGCGTCTGCATGTCTCACCGCAGCTGGAGCCGGACGAACTGGCGACCCGCCATGAACGCACCACCCGGGAGGCGCAGGCCGCGGCCCGCATCAACCACCCCAACGTGGTGGGCGTGCACGACGTCGTGGACGACGCCGGGATGCCGTGCATCGTCATGGAGTACGTCCCTTCCACGACGCTCGGCGACGCCATCAAGGAGGCCGCCCGGGCCGACAGTTCGGTCACCCCGCGCGAGGCCGCCCGGATCGGCCGCGGCATGATCGCGGCGCTTCGTGCCGCACACACCGCCGGTGTGCTGCACCGTGACGTCAAACCGGGCAACGTGCTGCTCGGCGAGGACGGCCGGGTCGTGCTCACCGACTTCGGCATCGCCGTCGCCTCCGGCACCTCCACGCTCACCAAGACCGGCGAGCTGGTCGGCTCCATCGACTACTTGGCGCCCGAGCGCGTCAAGGGCGGTACCCCGGGCCCCGCCTCCGACCTGTGGGCGCTGGGCGCGACGCTCTATCAGGCGGTCGAAGGACGGCCCCCGTTCCGGAAGAACACCGCGGTCGAGACGGCGTACGCGATCGCCATGGACCCGCTGGAGCCGCCGCGCAACGCCGGAGTACTCACCCCCCTGATCGAGGCGCTGCTCGCCAAGGAACCCCAGGACCGGCCGACGGCCGACGTCGTCGAGCAGGCGCTGCGGGCGGCCGAGAGCGACGCGGAGACCGCCCTGATGGGCTGGCCCACCCTGGCGCTGGGGACCGTGAAGCACAAAGGCCCGGGGACGCCGAACGAGCAGACGGACGCGCCCACCCGCCCGGTGCCGCCCACCGGCACGACGGGAGCCGCACCGGACCGCGCCGGCACCGGGGCGCGCACGGACATCGGTACCGGCCCCGGCGGTGCCGCGACCGGCCGGCTGTCCGTACCGGACGGCGGCGCCGGCGGACGGTCCGTCGACGACCGCACGGACGCGCTGCCCTCCCGGCCGGCGCCTCGTAAGCGGCGGCGTGCCGCAAGAGCCGTGGTGTGGGCCGTCGTGGGGGTGCTGGCCGCCGGCGGTGGCGCGGTCACGGCCTGGTACGCGCTGCACCAGCCCGACGACGACTCCGCGTCGTCGTCCCCGCAGCCGAACAAGGAGAGCGCCCCGGTCCAGCCCAGCGTTCCGGTCAGCACCATCGGGCCGCCGCCGCCCCTCCCCGACGGCTACCACAAGGCCACCGAAGCCGCACTCGGCGTCAGCTTCCCCGTGCCCGACGGCTGGACGCGGCAGGTCAAGGACGGCGGCCGGCAGATCGTCTACGCCTCCGAGTCCGAGCTCGCCCAGCTCACCGTGAGCGTCCTGGACTTCTCCTCCGCGGACCAGGTGCAGCACTTCAAGGACGTCGAGGTGGCCTTCAAGCAGAAGTACCCCGTCTACTCGCGGCTGCGCATGCAGAACACCGTCTTCCAGGGCGACCCCGCGGCCATCTGGGAGTTCACCTTCGGGGGCCGGGCCCGTACGTACCGGGGCATCGACCTCGGGTTCGGCCGCGAGGGCGGCAAGGAGTACGCCGTCTACGTGTCCGCGCCGGACGCCAACTGGACGAAGTTCGAGAGGGTCTTCTCGAACGTGAAGGACGGGTTCCGCAGGACCGACGCGAAGAGCTGAGACGGCATCCGCCCCGTCCCTGAGCCGCCCGGTGGAAAGCTCAGGGACGGGCTCAGGGACGACCCTGATGCCGTCGGCCCCCGCAGCGTGTGACGATCGGGGACATGACCACCGCACCACCCCGCGCCGAGACCGCCTACGGCCCGGCACCGGCCCCCGACGACCCGCCCGTGCGCAAGCTCTACCGCAGCGCCGAAGGGCGGATGCTCGGTGGTGTCGCGCGCGGGCTCGCGGGGCACCTCGGGCTGCCCGTCTCCTGGGTGCGGATCGTCTTCGTGGCCCTCTTCATGGCCGACGGCCTGGGCGCCCTGCTCTACGCCGCGTTCTGGTTCTTCGTCCCGCTCGGCGTCGGCGGCGTGGAGCACCGCCCGCCCGCCCCGGCCCACGAGAAGCGGCGCATGCTGCGCCACAGGCCCGACAGGGGACAGGTCTTCGCGCTGATCGCGCTCCTGATCGGCGCCTCCGTCATCGCCTCCCGGTTCCAGCTGGGCCGGGCCAACGGCTACCTCTGGCCCGTCCTGCTGATCGGAGTCGGCGTCGCCCTGGTGTGGCGTCAGGCGGACAACTCCCGCCGCGCCCAGTGGCTGGAGCTCGGCCGCCGCAAGGCCCTCCTGCCGGTGCTGCGCGGCGCGGCCGGGGTGCTGCTGGTCGGCGTCGGCGTGACCGGCATCGTCGTGCTCCAGGGCTCGGTGCGGCACCTCGGCTCGGTGCTCCAGGCCTCGCTCGCCGTCGTCGTGGGCATCGCCCTGCTCGCCGGCCCCTATCTCGTCCGGATGATGCAGGACCTCTCCGAGGAGCGGCTGATGCGCATCCGCGCCCAGGAGCGCGCCGAAGTGGCCGCCCACGTCCACGACTCCGTGCTGCACACCCTCACCCTGATCCAGCGCAATGCCGACGACCCCCGCGAGGTGGCGCGCCTGGCCCGCGCCCAGGAGCGGGAGTTGCGCGCCTGGCTCTACAAGCCCGAGGGCCGCGGAAAGGAGGAGGACGAGGAGCCGGCGACGGTGGCGGAGGCGGTCCGCACCGCCGCCGCCGAGGTCGAGGACCACCACGGCGTCCCGATCGAGGTGGTGATCGTCGGCGACTGCCCGCTCGACGAGGCGCTGAGCGCCCAGATGCAGGCCGCGCGCGAGGCGATGGTCAACGCCGCCAAGTACGGTGGCGAGGGCGGCGCGGTGCAGGTGTTCGCCGAGGTGGAGGGCCGTACGGTCTTCGTCTCGGTGCGCGACCGCGGTCCGGGGTTCGACCTGGACGCGGTCCCCGCGGACCGCATGGGCGTACGGGAGTCCATCATCGGCCGCATGGAGCGCAACGGCGGCACCGCCCGGCTGCGCGCCGCCCCCGACGGCGGCACGGTCGTCGAGCTGGAGATGGAGCGCGCGGCGCAGGAGTCCGACCGGTGACCGGGCCGAGCCGGGGCCGGCCACCGGCGACGGAGCCGCCCGTGACACGGGATGATGACGGAGCAGACACCGAGGGACGGACGGAAGACATGAGCAGCGAGGGCGCACAGCAGGGCGAGAACGGCAGCGGGGCGGCGGAGGGCCGGACCGTGCGGGTCGTCCTGGTCGACGACCACCGGATGTTCCGTACGGGCGTCCAGGCCGAGATCGGCGAGACCGACCGCACCGGCGTCGAGGTGGTGGGGGAGGCCGCCGACGTCGACCAGGCGATCACGGTGATCACCGCCACCCGCCCCGAGGTCGTCCTCCTGGACGTCCACCTCCCCGGTGGCGGCGGCGCCGAGGTGCTGCGCCGCAGTGCCGCGATGATGGCCGACGCCGAGCGCCCGGTTCGCTTCCTCGCGCTCTCCGTCTCCGACGCGGCCGAGGACGTCATCGGCGTGATCCGCGGCGGCGCCCGCGGCTACGTCACCAAGACGATCACCGGCACGGACCTGGTCAACGCGATCTTCCGGGTCGCCGACGGCGACGCGGTGTTCTCCCCGCGGCTGGCCGGCTTCGTCCTGGACGCCTTCGCCTCGACGGACGCCCCGCCGGTGGACGAGGACCTGGACCGGCTCACCCAGCGAGAGCGCGAGGTGCTGCGGATGATCGCCCGCGGCTACGCCTACAAGGAGGTCGCCAAGCAACTGTTCATCTCGGTGAAGACCGTGGAGTCGCATGTCTCGGCGGTGCTCAGGAAGCTCCAGCTCTCCAACCGCCACGAGCTGACCCGCTGGGCCGCCGCCCGCCGTCTGGTCTGACCTCGTCGGCCGCTGTGACCTGCGGGAACGCCATCCGTGCCGGACCGGGCGGGCGCCCGGTACCGGACCGGTCACGGCAGCACGGGACGGCGCGGGACACGGAGGTAAAGCGCACGACGAGGGCGTAAAGAAGGACCAAAGACGCGCAACCAGGACCACGCGGATCTCCTCTAAGGGCGCGGAGAGGCTCACTGCCGGAGGCGGGGCCCGAACCACCCCACGTCCTTCGCACAGTCCTGGAAGCGAGTTCCCGATGAGCCTGACGGGCACGCCCTTCTTCCTCACCTCGATCGCGCTGCTGATCGTCGGCGTCGTGCTGCCGCTCGCCCTGTGGACCCGGATAGCCGGGCCGCCCATGGTGCGCGGCCTCACCCGGTTGCTGATGCTGGTGTTCGCCCAGGCCACGGCCATCACCCTGGTCTTCGTCCTGGTCAACAACGCCAACAACCTCTACGACACCTGGGGCGATCTGCTCGGCACCGACAGTCATATCGCGGCGGCCAAGGACCTCGGCCCCGACGGCATGGGCGGCCAGAAGATCAAGAACGAGCCCAAGCAGATCCAGCAGTTCCGGCAGCCGGACGACCCGCGGGTGGGCCCGGGCGTGCAGATGACCGACCTCCAGGGCCGCATCTCCGGCGTGATGGGCGAGGTGTACGTCTGGCTGCCGCCGCAGTACAACGACCCCGCTTACAAGGACAAGAAGTTCCCGGTCGTCGAGCTGCTGCCCGGCTACCCCGGTTCGGCGAAGGCCTGGTTCGGGGCGCTGCATGTGACCGAGCAGCTCAAGCCGCTGATGGAGCGCGGCGCGATCAAGCCGTTCATCCTGGTGGCGCCGCGCACGAACATCCTCACCGGCGCCGACACCGGATGCGTCAACATCCCCGGCAAGGTCAACGCCGACAGCTGGCTGACCGTCGACGTCCGCAAGATGGTCACCGACAACTTCCGGGCCGGCGACAAGCCGGACTCCTGGGCCCTGGCCGGCTACTCGGCCGGCGCGCACTGCGCCAGCAAGCTCGCCCTGGCGCACCCGGACCGCTACCGCGCCGCGGTCGCCATGTCCGGCTACAACGACCCGGCGCTGGAGCCCGACTCGCTCGCCGGCAAGGACCCCAAGCTGCGCATCGAGTCCAACCCGATGCACATCCTGAAGTCCGCCAACGCGGCCGGTCGGCCGCCCCGTACGGCGCTGTACGTGTCGGGCGCGGCGGGCGACGGCTACCAGGCCGGCATCGGGCTGCGCCAGCTCGCCAAGCGGCCGACGACGGTGACCGTCCAGCTGATCCCGGCGAGCGCGGGCGGCCACACCACGGCGGTCTGGCGGCACCAGGTGCCCGAGGTCTTCCGCTGGCTCGGGACACAGCTCAAGGCGTGAGGGGCGGGTACGGGGGCCCTTAGGGGGCGGGGGAACAGATCCCGTAGGGGATGCGAGCGCCCCCTGCGGGGCCACAACTGACCGCGGGCGGGAGGTATTCCCGCGCCCCGCACCCCGTGGCTCGTGCCCTCTGTCCCGCGGCTCGCCGCCTGGCCCCCGGCCGGCCGTCCCCTCCTCCTCGCTACGCCGGCCGTCTCCTCCTCGCTACGCGGCCGTCTCCCCTCGCCTACGCCGGCCGGGTGGCCCCCGCGAACGGCATCTGGTCGATCGGCGCGATCCGCACCGGAGCGCCCGGGTGGGGGGCGTGGATCATCTTCCCGTCGCCGATGTACAGGCCGACGTGGCTGATGCCGGAGTAGAAGAACACCAGGTCGCCGGGGGCGAGTTGGGACCGGTCGATCCGCGGACCGGAGCTGATCTGGGTGTAGGTGGTGCGGGGGAGGGAGACCCCGCCGGACTTCCAGGCGGCCTGGGTCAGCCCCGAGCAGTCGTACGCGGAGGGGCCGGTGGCGCCCCAGACGTACGGCTTGCCGAGGGCGGCGTAGGCGAAAGAAACGGCGCGTGCGGCCCGGGAGTTGGGCGCCTGGGCGGTGACCGCGGCCGCCGCGGTGGCCGCCGCGCCCGCGGGGATGCCGCCGAGGAGGCCGTCACCGCGACCCGTCCCCCGGTCCGCGCGGCCGGCGCCCCCCGCGGCCCGGGAGTCGCCCCCGCCCGCCATCCGCTGCCGCTGCTCCGCGGTCAGCCGGCTCAACAACTGCTCGGCGGCGTCCAGTTTCCGTACGACCGTGACCCGGTGCTTCTTCAGCCGGGCCTCGGTGGACACCAGCCGCTGCGCGGTGTGCTCGGCCTGCTCCCGGACCTGGCGGACGCTGCCGAGCCGGCGCGCATAGCCGGCCATCGCGGTCGCCTGGTGGCTGCCGGTGCGCTCCAGTACCGCGGCGCCGTCCAGATAGCGCTGCGGGTCGGCGGAGAGCAGCAGCTGAACGGTCGGGTCCACGCCGCCGGAGCGGTACTGCGACGCGGCCAGGGTGCCCAACTCGGCGCGGGCGGTGTTCAGTTTCCGGGTCCGGCGGGCGGCCTCGTCCTGAAGTCTGCTCAGCTCCTCGCGTGCGTGGTCGGCGGCTTCCTTCGCGCCGTTGTAGTTCTGTGTGGCCACCTCTGCCTCCTGGTACAGCGCGTCGACCCGGTCCTTGACCTGGGCGGGAGTGGGCTGGGGTGCGGCCTGACCGGTGCCGCCTGCGGCGGTGGCGGTGGCGGCGCCTGCGAGGGCCAGGGTGGCGGCCGTACGAGCGGTGCGCGCACTGCGCGAGCCGCCGCCGATGAGCGCGGCGAGCGGATGCTGCCTGGGCTTGCGGTGCGAGGCCACGGTGGCCGTCACTTCCTTCCCTTAGGGCCGTCGGCCCGGCGGCGGTCCGCTTCGAGGCGCGGGCCGCCGCCTGACCTTCGGCGGGGCGGCCGGCGGACACCGGTGTGGAGCCCGGCGATGGCGGGGAGCCGGCCGCCTGGAGGAGGACGCTAGACCTGGGCGTCACGGGGGTGAGCCCGTTTGCCCGGCATTGTTCGGTTTCGACCGGCGCCGGTACGCGGCTGACCGCGGCGCCATGACCGCGCGGCCGGGACCGGTCTGCCGTGACCGAAGCGGCGATTGTGTGCGCCCTGCCGGAAGGGCCGTGCTATGCGGCGGCTACGATCCAGCACTATGGACGTAGTAATCAATGTCTTCGTCGGCCTGCACATCATCGGTATCGCCGCCCTGCTGGGCGGCTTCCTGACCCAGATGAAGGCGATGGGCGCGGGCACCGCGCGCTTCGTACCGGCCATGCTGCACGGCGCGCTGACGATGCTGGTGACCGGCATCGTGCTGGTGGGCCTCAACCAGGCCGAGGGCCACACCCTCAACAACATCAAGATCGGCATCAAGATGGCCGTCCTGGTGGTGATCCTGGCGCTGGTGTACGTCAAGCGGGACGAGGAGACGGTCGCCAAGCCGGTCTTCGCCACGGTGGGCGGGCTCACGGTCGCCAACATCTTCATCGCGGTGCTCTGGACCTGAGCGACGGACCGCATCGCGCGCCGAACGGATCGGACCACGCACCGCGCGCCGAACGGATCGCACCGCGCACCGCGCGCCGAACGGATCGCACCGCGCACCGCGCACCGAACGGACCGCACAACGCATCGCGGCCGCCCCGTCACGGCGGCCTCAACCGCACACCGCGCGGTCCTCGCACTCCGGGATCCGGAGGCGAGGGCCGCGCGGCGGCGTGTGGGGGGTGGCCCGTGGGGGGTGGCCTTGAGGGGGTGGAGCGGGGCCGCGGCTCAGGCCGGGCGGACGCTCCCGTAGATCGGCATGTAGTAGATCGACTCCACCCGGACGTTGGCGCCCGGGTGCGGGGCGTGGATCATCTTGCCGTCGCCTATGTACATGCCGACGTGGCTGATGTCGTCGAAGAAGAAGACGAGGTCACCGGGCTGGAGGTTGCTGGTCGCCACCCGCTGGCCGACCTTGACCTGGTCCCAGGTGGTGCGCGGCAGATCGACACCGGCCGCCTTCCAGGCCGCCTGCGTCAGCCCCGAGCAGTCGTAGGAGTTGGGGCCGGTCGCGCCCCAGACGTACGGCTTGCCTATCTGGGCGCGGGCGAACGCCAGGGCCTTTTCGGCCTTGGTGGAGTTCGAGCTCCCGGTGGAGCCGCCGCTGCTGGTGCCACCACCGGTCTGCCCGCCGGACGTGCCGCCGGTCTGCTGCTGTCGCTCGCGCTCCTGCTGCCGGCGCGCCTCCTCCTCGGCCTTGCGCTTGGCCGCCGCCTCCTTCTGGCGCTCCAACTCCGCCAGCCGCGCCTTCTCCTGGGCGGTCAGCCGCGACAGCAGTTGCCGGGTCTCGGCGAGCTTCTGCTGGACGGACTGCTTGGACGCCTTGAGGGAGGACTGCGTCTCCTGGAGCTGATCCAGGCTGCGGCTCGCCTCGGCCCGCTGGCGCGCCGCCGCTGACGCCTGCTTCTGGTAGTCGGCGACGGCCTGCTGCTGCCGGCTGGTCAGCCGCTCCATCAGGTGGCTGCGGTCGAAGAACTGCTGCGGGTCCTTGGCGAGCATCAGCTGCGCCGTCGGGTTCATCCCACCGCTCCGGTACTGCGCCGAGGCGAAGGTGCCCAGTTCGCGCCGGGAGTCGTTCATCTTCTGCGCGCGCTTGGCGGCGTCGTTGAGCAGACCGTTGACGGCGTCCCGCTGGTGGTCGGCGCGCTCCTTGGCCGCGTTGTACTTCTGGGTGGCCACCTCGGCCTGGTGGTAGAGGCCGTCGACCTTCTGCTTGACCTCTTCGATGGACGGCTTGGGCGCACGGGGGGCGGCGTCGGCGGACTGCGAGAGCAGGGTGACCGAGGCGAGCGCCGCAGTGGTGAGCCCGGCGGCCGTACGGCGGCTTCCGGGCGAGGTGAGAACGCTGGTGCGCGGCTTGCGATGGGACGCCAAGGCCGGCAACTCCTTCCGTGGGCCGCCTACCGGGTTAGCTGTCGGGTTCGGGCGGTGTCGCTGACGGAAGGTTTGCCCTACGGTCCGTGCGTCCGCTGGCGCGTCGCACGGATCGATTCACCCCGGTGATGCGTGTGGGTCCCCGGCTCCGGCCGGGGGACCCAGGGTTGAAGGTCTTCCGGCGCGTCTGGACTCGGCGGAGGCGGCCCGTGCCGGTGCTGTCACCGACGGCGTGCGGGCTGCCCGAGCCAGGACGTTAGCCAACTCGTGTGGCTCCTGTGAAGGCTGATGTTCGATATGCCCGAAACCTTTTCGTGACCTTTTTGCGGGAGCGTCGTGGCGGATACGGACGGCGCTCGACAGCACACGGAACGAGGTCGTCCGGCACACGGAACGGGGTCGTCCGGCACACGGAACTGGGTCTTCCGCCACGCGGAAACGGGATCTTCCGCCACGCGGAACGGGGTCATCCGGCCGTCTCTCCCCACTCGCCAGCACGCTGTCGGTGCCGCGGCCTAGACTCGGTGGGCGATGAGCAGCCTCTTTGACGACAGCTTCCTGGCGGACCTCGCCCACAAGGACGAGGAGGAGCACCCGCCGCCTCCCGAGCACGAGCACGAGCCGGCCTCGGAGGAGATCCCCGCCGACCTCTTCGGCGGGCGGTTCGACGCACCGGTGCACGCGGAGCCGTACTACCGCGACGGCGCCGCCCGCCCGGTCGTCGACCCCGCGGCGCTGCTGGAGGGGCTCAACGACCAGCAGAAGGCCGCCGTGGTGCACACCGGCGGCCCGTTGCTGATCGTCGCCGGCGCCGGCTCCGGCAAGACCCGGGTGCTCACCCACCGCATCGCCCACCTGCTCGCCGAGCGCCACGTCCACCCCGGCCAGATCCTCGCGATCACGTTCACGAACAAGGCCGCGGGCGAGATGAAGGAGCGCGTGGAGCAGCTGGTCGGCCCGCGCGCCAACGCGATGTGGGTCTCCACCTTCCACAGCGCCTGCGTGCGGATCCTGCGCCGCGAGTCCAAGAAGCTGGGCTTCACGTCGTCCTTCTCGATCTACGACGCGGCCGATTCGAAGCGCCTGATGGCGCTGGTCTGCCGCGATCTGGACCTGGACCCCAAGCGCTTCCCGCCCAAGTCCTTCAGCGCCAAGATCTCCAACCTCAAGAACGAGCTCATCGACGAGGAGAGCTTCGCCGGGACGGCGGCTGGGGGCACCTCCCAGACGGAGTCTGGGGGAGGTTTTGAGAAGACCCTGGCCGAGGCGTACGCGATGTACCAGGCGCGGCTGCGCGAGGCCAACGCCCTGGACTTCGACGACATCATCATGACGACGGTCAACCTGCTCCAGGCCTTCCCCGACGTCGCCGAGCACTACCGCCGCCGCTTCCGCCACGTCCTCGTCGACGAGTACCAGGACACCAACCACGCCCAGTACACCCTCGTCCGCGAACTGGTCGGCCCCGCCGAGACCGCCGCCGAGCTGTGCGTCGTCGGCGACGCCGACCAGTCGATCTACGCCTTCCGCGGCGCGACCATCCGCAACATCCTCCAGTTCGAGGAGGACTACCCGGACGCCACGACGATCATGCTGGAGCAGAACTACCGCTCCTCGCAGACGATCCTGTCCGCCGCCAACGCGGTCATCGAGCGCAACGAGAACCGCCGCCCCAAGAACCTCTGGACGGACGCCGGCGCCGGACCCAAGATCACCGGCTATGTCGCCGACACCGAGCACGACGAGGCGCAGTTCGTCGCCGACGAGATCGACCGGCTGACCGACGCCGGCGACGCCAAGGCCGGCGACGTCGCCGTCTTCTACCGCACCAACGCCCAGTCCCGTGTCTTCGAAGAGATCTTCATCCGGGTCGGGTTGCCCTACAAGGTCGTCGGCGGTGTGCGCTTCTACGAGCGCAAGGAGGTCCGCGACATCCTCGCGTACCTGCGGGTGCTCGCCAACCCCGAGGACAGCGTCCCGCTCCGCCGCATCCTGAACGTCCCCAAGCGCGGCATCGGTGAGCGCGCCGAGGCGATGATCGACGCCCTGTCGTCGCGCGAGAAGATCACCTTCCCGCAGGCGCTGCGCCGGGTCGACGAGGCGTACGGCATGGCCGCCCGCTCCGCCAACGCCGTCAAGCGCTTCAACGTCCTGATGGAGGAGCTGCGGACGGTCGTCGAGTCCGGCGCCGGACCCGCCACGATCCTGGAAGCGGTACTGGAGCGCACGGGCTACCTCGCCGAGCTCCAGGCCTCCACCGACCCGCAGGACGAGACCCGGATCGAGAACCTCCAGGAACTCGCCGCCGTTGCCCTGGAGTTCGAGCAGGACCGCGGGGAGGCGAACCCCGGCACGCTCTCCGACTTCCTGGAGCAGGTCGCCCTCGTCGCCGACTCCGACCAGATCCCGGACGAGGACGAGGAGGGCAGCGGCGTGATCACGCTCATGACGCTGCACACCGCCAAGGGCCTGGAGTTCCCGGTCGTCTTCCTGACCGGCATGGAGGACGGCGTCTTCCCGCACCTGCGCGCGCTGGGCCAGACCAAGGAGCTGGAGGAGGAGCGCCGGCTGGCCTACGTGGGCATCACCCGGGCCCGCCAGCGGCTCTACGTCACCCGCTCGACGATGCGCAGCGCCTGGGGCCAGCCCTCGTACAACCCGCCCTCGCGGTTCCTGGAGGAGATCCCGGACGACTACGTGGAGTGGCGGCGGACCGGGCCCGCGACGCCGTCCGCCTCGATGGGCGGTCTCTCGTCGCGGGGCGGCGGCGGGGGCTTCGGCGGGGGGATCGGCTCCACGCTGTCGTCGGCCCGTGCGAAGGGGCCCAGCGGCTTCGCCACCCGCCGTGCCAACGACCGCCAGGTGGTCTCGTTGGCCGTCGGCGACCGGGTCACCCATGACAGCTTCGGCCTCGGCACGGTCGTCGGCGTCAAGGGCAGCGGCGACAACGCCGAGGCGACCATCGACTTCGGCGGCGAGAAGCCCAAGCGGCTCCTGCTGCGCTACGCACCGGTGGAGAAGCTCTAGGCACCCCTGGGGGAGCCTCTCGGCCCGCCCCTACGGGTACAGAGGGAACGGGACCCGCGCGACAGTGTGGGTCCCGTGGTGCATGCAGGAACGGTACGGCGGGGTCAGTTCGGGTCGAGGCCGTGGCTGCGCAGCCAGGGCAGCGGGTCTATCGCCGAGTCGCCGCCGGGCCGTACCTCGAAGTGCAGGTGCGGGCCGGTGGAGTTGCCCGAGTTGCCCGAGTAGGCGATCTGGTCGCCGGCCTTGACCTCACCGGAACGGATCTTGGTGCTGCTCAGATGGCAGTACCAGGTCTCGGTGCCGTCGGGCGCGGTCACGATCGCCATGTTGCCGTAGGCGGTGTTCCACTGCGTGCGGATGATGCCGTCGGTGGCGGCCATGACCGGCGTGCCGTAGCTGACCGGGAAGTCGATGCCGGTGTGCACGGACATCCAGTTCACGCCGGCCTGGCCGAAGAGCGCGCTCAGCCCGTGCTGGGTGACCGGCAGTACGAACTTGGGCCGCAGGGCCTCCTTGCGGGCCGCCTCCTCCGCCTTGCGCTTGCGCTCCAGCGCCTGGCGCTCCTTGAGGTCGATCCGCTCCTGGGTACGGCTGGCGCGGTCGCGGAAGTCGCTGGCGCTGGCGCTGAGGCCGGCGAGCTGGGAGTCGAGCTTCTTGTTGGCGGCGGAGCTCTTGACGCCCCCCGGGTCGACCGGACCGGCCTGGTTGGTGGTGTCGTCCTTGCCGTCCCCGCTGAAGTTGGCGACGGACGCGGCGGCCACGCCGCACACCCCCATGGCGGCGACCGAGGGAACGGCGACGGTCAGCAGCGCCGAACGCTTCGCCGGACGCCGACGGCCCCGGCCGCGGACGGCCTTGCCGGGCGCCGGCCCGACGACCCGCCGGCCGGCGGGGGCGGCGGACGCGGTGGCGACCGCCGGCATGGCCTGCGTCATGGCGTCGGCCACGGCTGCGGCGTCGCTGAGGTCGGTGCCGCCGTCGCTGTCGCCGAGTCCGTCGGGCTCGGCGGGGGAGCCGTCGTGGTGCGGGGCGGAGTCGTCCCACGCGGAGCGGCCCCACGGTCCGCTGTCGCCCGGCGGCGGGCCGGCCTGCGCCGGGATCCCGGCGATCAGCTCCTGGTCGGTGGTCGACCAGATCGCCGTGGCCTCGTAGCTCGGGGTCTCGTAGCTCGCGGTCTCGAAAGTCGCGGTCTCGAAGGCTGCGGTCTCCTCGACCGCGGTGGCCTGCGGGCCGATGGTGTCGTAGCCGCCCGCCGTGCCGTAGGTGCCCGCCGTGCCGTACGTGCCGGTCGGCTCGTGCGCCCCGGCCGTCTCGTAGGCACCGGTCGCCTCGTAGCCGACCGCGGCGTAACTGCCGGTGTCGTAGGGGCTGGTGGGGTAGCTCCCGGTGTCGTACCCGCCGTGCCCGTAGGCGGTGGCCCCGTAGGCGATCGCCTCCGACGCCGGGGCGTCGTAGCCGGTGTGGGCGTAGGGGTCGTAGCCCGCGGCGGTCGGCTGCGGGTCGGTGAGGGCGTGCGCGCCGGTGTCGTACGCGCCGGTGCCCCACTGCGTCGTGTCGTAGGAGCCGGTGTCGTAGACGCCGGCGGAGTGGCCGTCGGCGGCGGGGTAGGCCCCTGTGTCGTATCCGCCGGTCTGGAAGCTGCCCGTGCCGTAGGCGTTCTCACCGTAGGCGTCGGTGTGGTGGGTGCCGGTGTCGTACACCGCGGCGTGGTACGTGCCCGTGTCGTACGCGCCGGTGTCGTACGCGCCGGTGTCGTAGGCCTGTGTGCCGTAGGAGCCGGGGAGCGAACCGAAGAGGGGGTCGCCGGTGCCGTAATCGGCACCGGTGGCCGGGGAATGCTGCTGCCCGTAGGAGTCGTAGGCCGGATAGTGCGCATACGAGGCGTCGGAAGCGGAGCCGGTCGGAAGCGGACCTTCCGATGGGTGACGGTCGTTCACCAACTTCTCTTTCGCCTCGACAGCAGGAGAATTAGCGGCGACTGTACCCGGCGGTACGCGACGGCGACAATCTTCAACCGGTTTTGGGTTCGCCGAGACCGGGCATTTGGCCGCCTTTCGGTAGCCGCCATGCGCGTTCTTGGCGCGTCGTTCGATGTCTGTTCGATCGCGCGACGTCTTGCGGGCGGAGTCAGGCGACCGAGGCCGAGTCCGTGGCTCCGTCCGTCGCCGCTGTCCCGGACGAGGCCAGTGCTTCCCGTATGCCGGCCGCGACGGTGCCGTTGACCGGTAGCGCGAGATGCCCGACACCGGCGATGTGCACGTTGTGCGCGATCAAATCCGGGTGAGTGATTCTGGCCGTGGTGGCCGGAACCATCACCTGATCCTCCTCGCTCCAGAAAGCGACGAATTGCGTCCGGCAATTCGGGGCCGGCAGCGACAACTCCGCTATCACTTCCGAACCCGGGCGCATCTGGCGGACGATCGGGTGCGCCGGCAGCAGGGCCGCGACACGGGTGCCGGAGTGCGGAGTGCCGAGCGTGACGACCGTGCGGACGCGGAGGTCACCGCCCAGGCGCTGGACGTAATAGCGCGCGATGAGCCCGCCGAGGCTGTGGCCCACGATGTCCACCCGGCGGTGACCGGTCCGCACGCACGCCTCTTCCACATGGCGGCCGAGCAGCTCGGCCGCCTTGCGGAGGTCGCAGGTCAGCGGGGAGTAATTGAGCGCCTCGACATGGCGCCAGCCGTGCCGGAGCAGCGAACGGCGCAGCAGCACGAAGACCGAGCGGTTGTCGATGAAGCCGTGCAGCAGCAGGACCGGCGGGTGCGACCGGCCCTCGGTCGGGAGGAGTGCGGGCGGATCGGCCGCGGCGGGGCCCGGCCTCGTCGTCGGACGCCCTCCCGGATGCCCTGCCCGGGGCTCTGCCGCGGGGGTCGGCGTGGGCCGGGGTGCGGCGCGTTCCTGGGAGATGCCGGTCGGGTAGAGCAGGAGGTGACCGGCGAGGACCACCAGGTCCACGACAGTACTGCGCAGCAGTAGCGACGACGCACGCCCGGGGAGCAGCCGCGCGCACCGGAGGGGCGCCGCAACGGCGCGGGCGATCAGAAGAGGTGCGGAGAGAAAGGGCAGGGCCTGCATGACCGACCTCCCGAACGGCATGCGGAAGACGGCTCCGACCCCCGTATGCCCTCATGGGAAGCCGCGAGCGCGACGGCGCGTGTGCGGCGCACCCGCCCTGATGCGCGCCGGAAGGCGCGGTGGCTTGGCTGCGGCTCCCCGGGCGCCCGGCCCGCGCACGCTGCGCCACCTGTCCGTGGCGTGACGACACGCGGAACGCGGCGCGTAGCGAACGTGTCCCACGTGTGATTTCCCCCTCGCCGGATGTCACGAAACGGCTGGGTACGGGATGCTGGAGATAACGTTCGTTCACGCTCGTGGCCGCCGGATCGCGGCCGCGCGATCGATTGTCGGCTCGGCGACACCACCGTGTCGTGCATGGCTTGGAGGCAGTGATGAGTGTGGCTCGGCAGGACGGGGCGCAAGCGGGGAGCCAGAGCACGGCGGGCCGGTCGGGGCCGATCCGCGTGGTGGTGGCGAAGCCGGGCCTGGACGGGCACGACCGGGGTGCCAAGGTCATCGCGCGGGCGCTGCGCGACGCCGGTATGGAGGTGATCTACACCGGGCTGCACCAGACCCCGGAGCAGATCGTCGACACCGCGATCCAGGAGGACGCCGACGCGATCGGGCTGTCCATCCTCTCCGGCGCGCACAACACCCTCTTCGCGAAGGTCATCGCCCTGCTGGAGGAGCGCGACGCGGCGGACATCAAGGTCTTCGGCGGCGGCATCATCCCCGAGGAGGACATCCCGCCGCTCAAGGAGCAGGGCGTCGCGGAGATCTTCACGCCCGGCGCGACGACCGCGTCGATCGTGGAGTGGGTCAACGCGAACGTCCGCTCGGCGGCGGTCTGAGGCCCCGCGCCACAGTAGACCGCACAAGCGGCACAAGCGGCATAAACGGCACAGGACGGTCGGGGCGCGGCGGATCACGGCGCGCCCCGGCCGTCTTCGGCGGTTGGCGGGGCCAGCTCCGCCTGCATCGTGGCGCGCAGCCGGAGCGTGCCCACCAGCCGCTGGAACGCCTCGGACCAGTAGCCGCCGGAGCCGGGCGAGGCGCCCTCCGGCTCGTCCGTGACCGCGGTGAGCATGTCGAGACGGTCCGCCGCCGACGGGTCCAGACAGCGCTCGGCCAGGCCCATCACCCCGCTGAAGCTCCAGGGGTAGCTGCCCGCGTCCCGGGCGATGTCCAGGGCGTCGACGACCGAGCGGCCCAGTGCTTCGGTCCAGGGGACCGCGCAGACGCCGAGCATCCGGAAGGCCTCCGACAGGCCGTGCGCCGCGATGAACTCCGCGACCCACCGGGCCCGTTCGTCGTCGGGCAGCACCGTCAGCAGCTTCGTCAGATCGCGTGACGAACCGGCCGGTGCGACCTCGGCGGACGGGTCCGGGGCACCTGGTGCGCCCAGCAGCGCCCGCGCCCAGTCGCCGTTCCGCTGGCGTACGGCGGCCCGGCACCAGGCGTCGTGCAGCTCGGTCCGCCAGTCGTCGGCCACCGGGAGCGCGACGATCGCTGCCGGGGTGCGGCTCGCGAACCGGTCGCGCCATCCGTCCAGCGGGGTCGCCTCCACCAACTGCCCCAGCCACCAGGACCGTTCACCCCGCCCGGAGGGCGGCTTGGGCGCCACGCCGTCCCGCTGCATCCCGGCATCGCACTCGTGCGGCGCCTCGACCGCGACCACCGGCGTACCGGCCGTGCGGTCCAGGCCGACGCAGGAGTGCGCGCGCCGGGCCATCCGGGCCGCGAGCGCGGAGCCGGGCAGTGCGGACAACAGCTCGGCGGCCGTGGCCCGTACGTTGCGGCTGCGGTCGGACAGCGCCTGTTCGAGGAACGGCTCGTCGGCCGGGGTGAGGTCGTCGCGCAGCGAGTCCAGGAACATCAGCCGGTCCTCGGCCCGCTCCGTCGCCCAGGTCGTACCGAGCAACGCAAGGCCCGCCTGTGGATCGTGGCGGCGCAGCGACGCCAGCAGGGCGATCCGCTCCGCGAACAGGCCCTCCTCCCACCGGCGCCGTACGTCCTCGGGGTCCTGTGCCGCGGGGTGCGCGGCCGGGCGGCCGATGCCGCGGAGCGCGAACGCCCAGTCGTCGTTGAGCCGGGCCAGCCACAGGGCGCGCGGCCCGGCCAGCGCGAGCGCCGCGGGTCGCAGGTCCGTACGGGCCCGGGCGGTGTCGAGCAGCGCGGGCAGCAGGGCGTCGGGCGCGCGGTAGCCGTGGCCGTGCGCGGCGGCCAGCCACTGGGGCAGCAGCTCGGTGAGGTCGGGGGCCGTGCCGCGGCGGCTGCCGCCCGCGCCGCCGCGGTCGGCGAGCAGCAGGGCCAGCCGGCGTCGCGCGGCCGCCGGCATCAGGGGCCGTGGGTCGGCGGGGGCGGGGGAGGGGCGTTCACCGGCCGGGGCGGGGCGCAGCGCGGCGCGCCGCCGCACCGTGCTCACCGCCGCGGCGTCCAGCAGCGCGGCCGCGGCGCTCTGCCCGGGCCGCACCGCCACCGGCGGCACCCGTCGTTCGGTCCCGAGCAGTGCCGCGCTGACGAGATCGGCCCAGGGGGCCGGGGCGGTCGCGGCGAGCGGAACCGGTGGGGCCGGGCGAGGAGCCGGGGCGGTGGCGGGATCGGTGGTCGTTCGCGGGCTGCGCGGGGTGCGGGGAGTCGTGGTGGTCGTCATGCCCTACCTCCAGGCATTCGTGCTCCAGGCATTCGTGGTGGAACGGGGTGTCCGGGCGCGGTGGTCGCGCCCGCGGGGTCACAGGGACACCGGGGAGGGGTCCCAGGCGGTCAGCGGCAGGAAGCCGCGGTGCCCGCATTCGCCGAAGACCGTGATCGGCGCGCCGCCCGATATCGCGGCCAGCTGCCACAGGCCCCTGCGGCCGAGGCAGCGCGGGTCCAGCGGAAGCGCCGACTCCCCGTCCGCGTCGGCCAGTTGCCAGCCCTCGCCGTCGCGGGCCGGTATCGGTGTGACGTCGGCGAGCACCACCGGCCAGGACTCCAGCCAGGGGTCGTCGCGCAGTGCGTCGCCGTACGTGGCCAGCGCGGCGTCGATACCGCAGCCGGGGGGTACCGGCCCCGGGGTCGCCGGGGCGTGCCGCTCGCCCAGGGCGGCGCGCAGCGGACGGGCGCCCGGGTAGTAGGCCAGCTCCGCATCGAGCACCAGCCCCGGCGGCAGGGCCAGGTCCAGGGGGCGGTGGGCACCGCCGAAGGAGAGGTGCAGCGCCATCCGGCCGGTCCGCTCGCCCCGAAGGTAGATCCTCCGGGTGGTCAACGCGCCGTCATGGCCGTCCTGTTGGGCCAGCACCAGCCAGCGGTCCCGCACCGTCGTCGCCTCGGGGTCGGTCAGCAGATCGGCCGCCTCCGTGGTCAGCCCCACGCGGGTGCGGACCGTCGCCGCGAGCGGGGCCGGCAGCCGCTCGATGCCGAGGAAGCCCTGGTTGAGGAGGTGCAGCAGGGCGCACTCGGCCAGCAGCCGCGCCGGCCAGTCCGCACCGGACGCCACCGTCGACCCCAACTCGCGTACCCGAGCAGCCAGTCCGGGCGCCTGGGCGTCGACCATGCGCGCCGCCGTCTGGTCCCAGGGGCTCTCCCCGCTCCCGGCCCCGCTCGGGGGCGCACCCCCACCGGCGCGGCCCGCCGAGGCCAGGCCGGACTGCAACAGGTCCGTCAGCCGCTGCTCCAACTCCGTGGCACCGGCGGAGATCCGCTGCATCCGGCGCTCCGTCCGCCGCCTGGCGGCCTCGGGGTCGGCCGGGGTCCGCGCCGCGGCACCGTCGCCCGGCGGCCCGTCGCCCGACCGCTCGGCGCGCTCCCGGCGGCCGGCCAGCCACTCTCCCGCCCACTGCGGCGGCTCCCCGGCCGCCGCCACCTCCTCCGTGCCCGCCCAGAGCAACAGCAGCCCCAGTGCGTGCTTGCACGGAAACTTGCGGCTCGGGCAACTGCACCGGAAGGCCGGCCCTTTGACGTCCACGACCGTCTGGTACGGCTTCGTGCCGCTGCCCTTGCACTGCCCCCACACCGCACTGCCGTCCGCGCCCGTCCCCGACCACGGTCCGGGCCCGGCGAGCTTGCCGCCAGCCCTTCGTGATGCCTCGTCAGGTGCCAGTGCGAGCACCTGCTCCGTCGTCCAGCGTTCCCCCTGCGGATTCATGTCCTCGACGCTACGACCCGGCACTGACAATCGCCGCCGACCAGCCGCGGGCGGTGAGGAATCGGCTGGTCAAGGGCGGTTTGCGGGGCGTTGTCAGTGGTGTGGTGCACGCTGGTTTCCGCAAGCGGCCGACGGGATTTCGCGGAGCCGGCCGCCGTCCGTGCGACGCCGTCTGTGCGACGCGCTCTGTGCGACGAGGGGGAGCCATGACCGAGAACACCTTCACGATGACGGAACACACCACGACGGGCGGGGGGACCGCCGCGGCGGATCATGATCCGGTGCCGGAGCCCGTCGCCGGAGCGGTCCTGCGGCCGCACGCCGAGGAGAGCTTCGCCGCGGAGCTGGCGGCCCTCGCCGCGGCCGACGACCGACCGCGTCCCGCGCGCTGGCGGCTCTCGCCGTGGGCGGTCGCGACGTACCTGCTCGGCGGCACGCTCGCGGACGGCACGGTCATCACACCCAAGTACGTCGGCCCGCGCCGGATCGTCGAGGTCGCCGTGACGACCCTGGCGACGGACCGCGCACTGCTCCTGCTCGGCGTGCCCGGCACCGCCAAGACCTGGGTGTCCGAGCATCTGGCGGCGGCCGTCAGCGGCGACTCGACCCTCCTGGTGCAGGGCACCGCCGGCACCCCCGAAGAGGCGATCCGCTACGGCTGGAACTACGCCCAGCTGCTCGCCAACGGCCCCAGCCGCAAGGCGCTGGTGCCCAGCCCGGTGATGCGCGCCATGGCGCAGGGCATGACGGCCCGGGTCGAGGAGCTGACCCGCATCCCCGCGGACGTCCAGGACACGCTCATCACGATCCTGTCGGAAAAGACCCTGCCGATCCCCGAGTTGGGGCAGGAAGTGCAGGCCGTCCCCGGCTTCAACCTGATCGCCACCGCCAACGACCGCGACCGCGGCGTCAACGAACTCTCCAGCGCGCTGCGCCGCCGCTTCAACACCGTCGTCCTGCCGCTCCCGGCGACCGCGGACGCGGAGGTCGACATCGTCACCCGCCGGGTCGAACAGATCGGCCGTTCGCTGGACCTGCCCGCCGCGGCGGACGGCACGGACGAGATCCGCCGGGTCGTCACGGTCTTCCGCGAACTGCGCGACGGGCTCACCACCGACGGCCGCACCAAGCTCAAATCGCCGTCCGGGACGCTGTCCACGGCCGAGGCCATCTCGGTGGTGACGAACGGACTGGCGCTGGCCAGCCACTTCGGGGACGGGGTGCTGCGCTCCGGCGACGTGGCCGCGGGCATCCTGGGCGCCGTGGTCCGCGACCCGGCCGCCGACCGCGTCGTCTGGCAGGAGTACCTCGAAACGGTGGTGCGCGAGCGGGACGGCTGGAAGGACTTCTACCGCGCCTGCCGCGAGGTGGGCGCATGAACGGGCACGGCAGCGAGGTCCCCCCGGCCGGGGACCGGGGGAGTGCGCGGGACGGCCGCGGGCCGGTGCTGCTCGGGGTGCGGCACCACGGCCCCGGGTCGGCGCGCGCGGTGCGCGCCGCCCTGGAGCAGTGCAGGCCCTCCGCGGTCCTGATCGAGGGCCCGCCGGAGGCGGACGACCTGGTGCCGCTGGCCGCACAGGAGGGCATGCGGCCACCGGTCGCGCTGCTCGCCCATGTGCAGGACGACCCGGCCCGCGCGGCGTTCTGGCCGCTGGCCGAGTTCTCCCCGGAGTGGGTGGCGATGCGCTGGGCGCTGGAGCGCGGCGTCCCCGTCCGCTTCATCGACCTGCCCGCGGCGCACACCCTGGCCATGCAGGACGGCGACGGGCGGCAGGACGGCGGGCAGCGGGACGGCCGTGGGCAGCAGGACGGCGACCGGGAGGGCTCCGACGAGGCCGGCGCGGCGGCGGACGGGGGCGACGTGCGGGTCGATCCGATCCGGGTGCTGGCCGAGGCCGCCGGATACGACGACCCCGAGCGCTGGTGGGAGGACGCCGTCGAGCACCGCGGCGAGGAGGGGGCGGAGGCGGACGCCGATGCGCTGGCCCCGTTCGCGGCGCTGGCCGAGGCGATGGCGGCGCTGCGCGAGGCGTACGGCGACGGCGGCCATGACCGCGACCCGGTGCGCGAGGCCCATATGCGGCTCCGACTGCGCGCCGCGCGCAAGGAGTTCGGGGACCAGCTCGCCGTGGTCTGCGGCGCCTGGCACGTCCCGGCACTGGCACGGCGCACCACCGTGGCCGCCGACCGGCAGCTCCTCAAGGGCCTGCCGAAGGCGAAGACGTCCGTGACGTGGGTGCCCTGGACCCACCGGCGGCTCTCCCGCCGCAGCGGCTACGGCGCCGGTATCGCCTCGCCCGGCTGGTACGGCCACCTCTTCCGGGCCCCCGACCGCCCGGTGGCGCGCTGGCTGACCAAGGTGGCCGCGCTGCTCCGCGAGGAGGACTACGCCGTCTCGTCCGCCCATGTCATCGAGGCGGTGCGGCTCGCCGAGGGACTGGCCACGGTCCGCGGCCGCCCGCTGGCCGGCCTGGCCGAACTGGACGACGCTGTCCGGGCCGTCATGGGCGACGGCTCCGACGCGCCGTCCGCGCTGATCCACGACCGGCTGGTGGTCGGCGAGGTGCTCGGCGAGGTCCCCGAGGACGCACCCGCGGTGCCGCTCCAGCGGGACCTCACCCGCCTCCAGCGGGCGCTGCGGCTCAAACCGGAGGCGCTGGAACGGGAGCTGGAGCTGGACCTGCGCAAGGAGATCGACGCCGGACGCAGCAGGTTGCTGCACCGGCTGCGGCTGCTCGACATCCCCTGGGGCGAGCCCGGCCGCTCCCGGGGCAGCACCGGCACGTTCCGGGAGACCTGGCAGCTGCGCTGGGAGCCGGAGCTGTCGGTGCGGGTCGCGGAGGCCGGCATCTGGGGCACGACCGTGCTCGCGGCCGCCACCGCCAAGGCCGCCGCCGAGGCGTCCGGGGCGACCTCCCTCGCCGAGGTGACCGCGCTCGCCGAGCGCTGCCTGCTCGCCGAACTCCCCGACGCCCTGCCGGTGGTGATGCGCGCACTGTCCGACCGGGCGGCGCTCGACGCGGACGTGGGCCACCTCGCCCAGGCGCTGCCCGCGCTCGTACGGTCGGTGCGCTACGGCGATGTGCGCGGCACGGACGCCGGGGCGCTGCGCGAGGTGGCGACGGGCCTGGCCGAGCGGGTCTTCGTCGGACTGCCGCCGGCCTGCCTCGGCCTGGACGCCGACGGCGCCGCCGAGATGCGCGGCCACCTCGACGCCACCCACCATGCCGTCGGCCTCCTCGCCCACCCACAGGTCCGGCCGGACCACCCCCCGGAGCCCCGGCCGACGGACCTGCGGGTGCGCTGGACCGGCGTACTGCGCGCGGTGAGCGGACGGGACGCGGTGCCCGGCCTGATCCGCGGCCGGGCGACCCGGCTCCTGCTGGACGACGGCGAGTTGGCGGACGGCGGCGCGGAACGCCTGATGGGCCTCGCCCTCTCGCCGGGCACCCCGCCCACCGAGGCCGCCGGGTGGATCGAGGGATTCCTGGGCAGCGGCGCCGGCGGGGACGGCGGCATGCTGCTGGTCCACGACGAACGGCTACTGGCCCTGGTCGACGGCTGGCTGACGCGGGTGCCGGACGATGCCTTCACGGACGTTCTCCCGCTGCTGCGCAGGACGTTCGCGGAGTACGACGCCGGGGTGCGGCGGACCCTCGGCGAGCTGGTCCGCCGCGGCCCCACGGCCGGCCCGCGCGACCCGGCCGGCGATGCCGCGGCCGCGGGAGCACCCGGCTTCGGCCCCGGCCTGGACCGCGACCGCGCCGCCGCCGTGCTCCCCACGCTGCGCCTGCTGCTGGGCATCGGACAGCACGGTTTCGCGGACGAGCCGCCGGACGGCCGGCCGGCGGCGCAGCCACCGACCCCTCGATCCCCCGACCTCATGGAGGTGGCACAGTGAGCGCCCCGACGACGGGCCCCGGCGCCCGGGACGATGCCGCAGCCGAACGCCTCCGCCGCTGGCGGCTGGTCCTCGGGGGCGGCGGCGCGGACGGCACGGGCTGTGAACTGCGCGGGCAGGACGCCGCCATGGACGGGGCGCTGGCCTCGCTCTACGGCCGGCAGCCCGCCGGCGAGAACAACGGCGCCGACGCCGGGCGGCGCACGGCGGGGCTGGGAGCCTCGGCGCCCGGCGTCGCGCGCTGGCTCGGCGACATCCGGACGTACTTCCCGACCTCGGTCGTCCAGGTGATGCAGCGGGACGCCATCGACCGGCTGGGGCTGTCCGCCCTGCTGCTGGAGCCGGAGATGCTGGAGGCCGTCGAGGCGGACGTACACCTGGTGGGCACCCTGCTCTCGCTCACCAAGGTCATGCCGGAGACCACCAGGGAGACCGCACGGGCCGTCGTCCGCAAGGTCGTCGAGCAGTTGGAGAAGAAGCTGGCGACCCGCACCCGCGCCACGCTCACCGGCGCCCTGGACCGCTCCGCGCGGATCAGCCGGCCCCGCCACCGCGACATCGACTGGGACCGCACGATCCGGGCGAACCTCAAGAACTACCTCCCGGAGTACCGCACGGTCGTCCCCGAGCGGCTGATCGGCTACGGCCGGGCCGCACAGTCGGTGAAGAAGGAGGTGGTGCTCTGCATCGACCAGTCCGGATCGATGGCCGCCTCGGTCGTCTACGCCTCGGTGTTCGGCGCCGTGCTCGCCTCGCTGCGGGCCATCGACACCCGGCTGGTCGTCTTCGACACCGCGGTCGTCGACCTGACGGACCAACTGGACGACCCGGTCGACGTCCTCTTCGGCACCCAGCTCGGTGGCGGCACGGACATCAACCGCGCGCTCGCCTACTGCCAGTCCCGCATCACCCGCCCCGCCGAGACCGTCGTCGTCCTCATCAGCGACCTCTACGAGGGCGGCATCCGGGACGAGATGCTCAAGCGGGTCGCCGCGATGAAGGCGTCCGGGGTGCAGTTCGTGACGTTGCTCGCGCTCTCCGACGAGGGCGCCCCGGCCTATGACCGGGAGCACGCCGCGGCCCTCGCGGCCCTGGGCGCACCGGCGTTCGCCTGCACACCAGATCTGTTTCCGGACGTGATGGCGGCCGCGCTGGAGAAACGGCCGCTTCCCATACCGGACATGGCGGAGCAACGGTGACCGATACCCCGGCGGGACTTGCGTGGCACCTGGCTGCTCGTGCAAGGATCAGGGCCATCGCTCGATCGCCCGCGACGTGTGTGACATCGAGGCCGTGTGCCCGGGTGTCCCCGTCCGTATGGGAAGGTCCCCTCCTTGTCTGCTGTGTTCGCCCTGCCTGCTGCCGTGCGCCTGCCGCGCACGGCAGCCGCGCGGCGCGCACTGCTGGCCGGGCTCTTCCTGGTGGGCTTCGTCGCCCTCGGCTTCGCCTTCGGTCCCGGCGCGCACGCCGATGACCGTACGGGCGCGCAGGCCCTGAGCGGGGCTGCGTCCTCGGCCCGGGCCACGGCCACGGCCAAGGAGTCCGCCGAGGCGTCCACCCCCGACCGGGCCGCCACCCGGAACGGGGAGACGGACCGGATGTCCGGCTCCGAGGCCGCCGTCGAGCGGCAGGGCGAGTCGACCGGTGCGGAGATCACCGAGCGCACGAAGGCCGCTTCCGACGCGCTGGCCGGGGCCGTGCGGCCCGCCGCCGAGCAGGCCGAGCCGGTCACCGGCGCGGTCGTCCAGCCGGTGAGCCGGGTGGTGCGGGAGATCGGCGGCACGGCCGGTGCCGTGCTGCCCGGACGGCTCCCGTCCGGAGAGCACACGGGACGGCCCGGCGACGGTGCACCGCACCAGCACGGCGCCACGCCCGGCGGCGCACTGCCGGCCGCTCCGGGCGCCGCTGCGACGGCCGCCGGCGCGGTCGCCGTCCAGCCTGCGCACTGCACCGAAGGCCCGCTGCTGCCGGCCGCCGGGCACGTCCAGGCCACCGTTTACGAGCAGCACCCGGGCGAGGGCCGGCACGGCCTTCCGGGGCAGCTCCCGCAGGGCCCGGCCGCGCCCGCTTCGCACACCGCCGGTGACGGCCATGGCCCCCGTGGCGGGGACCAGCACGCCGCCGTTCCGGCGAACTCGACGTCTCTCCGGCTGCTGCCCGGTGGCGTCCGCACGGCCGATGGCGCTCCGACGCGTCGGCGTGCCGAAGACATCCTCGAATTCCCGGGCTAGGGCAGACCGCTCCGCGTCTGTGACTGGACCTGCCGCGCGGGGGCGGGACAGGTCTGCCCTCCAACCCTCCTGAATTCGAAGGACTTCACCACCATGCGCTCGAACATCCGCCGTTCCATCGTCGTTGCCGCCGCCGCCACCGGTCTGTGGGCCCTGGGCTCCGTCGCCGCCAACGCCGCCGAGCTGCCCGGCACCCCCGACCTGCCCGCCACCGACACGGTGACCGGCGCCACCCAGCAGCTGCCGACCGGTGACGCGGCCTCCACCGCCACCGGCACCGCGAAGAACACGGTCGGCGACGTGGCCGGCAAGGCCACCGGTGCCCTCGGCAGCGCGTCCACCCAGGGCCTGCCCACCGGCAAGCTGCCGCAGCTCGGTGACGTCACCGGTGCCGTGGGCGGCGTGCAGAAGCTGGTCGGCGGCGCGGGCCTGCCGAGCACCGGTGGGGTGCAGAAGGCCGCCGACCTGAAGAAGGCCACCAAGGCCGCCAAGGCAACCAAGGCCACGAAGGCAGTCAAGAAGGCCGGTAAGGCCGCCAAGGCCGTCGACCTCGGCAAGCTCGGCCACCTCACGGACGGCAAGCTGCCCTCCGCCCCGTCGCTGCCCGCCACCCCGGGCGTGCCGTCCACCGGCCTGCCCCAGCTGCCCAAGGCCCCCGCGCTGCCCAAGGCGCCCGGCTCCGCCGACAACCTGCTGGCCGGTCTCGCCGGTGCCGGCGTCCGTCCCGAGCAGCTGACCAAGCAGGCCCAGGCCGCTCTGGCCACCGCCCGTCCGGTCGTCGACAAGACCGCCGCCGATGTGCTGCCGCCGGTCGCCCAGCGGGTCGTCGTCAAGGTCGTGCCGGTGGCCCAGGGCGCGGTCGGCGGTGCCGGTCACCTCGCGGGTGACGCGGCCGGCCAGGCGACCCCGTTCGTGACCGTCGTGGCCGGCCAGGCGCAGCTGTTCGTGCAGGGCACCGCCGGTGACGCGGTGCCGTTCGCGCAGGGCGTGGCCACCGACGCGGCCGCCTTCGCGCAGGGCAAGGCGGGCGACGCGGTGCCCTTCGCCCAGGACAAGGCCGGTGACGCGGTGGCGTTCGCCAAGGGTGCGACCGCTGACGCCACCCCGTTCGCGCAGGGCCTGGCCACCGTCGTCGTGACCGACGCACGGGGCATCGCCGCCAAGGCCGTTGCCGGTGTGCGGGGCGCGACCCCGGTGTCCGTGCCCGCCGTCCCGGCCGTGCCCGCGGTTCCCTCCGCGCCGTCGGTCCCGTCCGCGCCGTCCGTTCCGTCCGCGCCGTCGGTCCCGTCCGTCCCGTCCGTGCCCGCTGTCCCGGCCGACCTGACCGACGCGGTCGCCGTCCCGGCCGTGCCCGCCGACCTGGCCAAGCTCACCAACGCCGCCAACATCCCGGCCCTGCCGGTCCTCCCGGCCCAGCCGACCCTGCCGGTCCACGGCATCTGAGCCCAAAGGGCTGACACCACCGGCTCGTCGGCCGCGGCGGCAGCCGAAAGCCGGAACACCATGAACAGCCGGGCGGACCTCTGTGGGGGAGGGCCGCCCGGCCTTGGTGTTTTCGGGATCAACTCGCCTGCATCCGCTGGGTGTTGGGGACCCTGAGGCGTTCCCAGCTGACCCGTCCCGGCACCCCGTCCGCATCCTTGCCGCGGAAGCCGAGCTTGCGCTGCCAGGCCGCGTACGCCTTGCGGTGCGCCTCGGTCCACTCCGGTGCCGGCTCGCCCCGGTAGTGGCCGCACCCCTCGGCCACCAGTCGCCTGCCCATCGCCGCGATCGCCGGGCCGGACGCCCCGGGGCGGAAGAAGTCCCGCCCGGGGAACGGCTCGTACGGAGGGTGCTGCGGTTTGGGCGGCACCGGTCGCGTCGTCCCGTCACCGGAACCGGAGCCGTCACCTGATCCGTCACCGGAGCCACCCGATCCCGGGCCGCCCGAGCCGCCCGGCCCCGAGCCGCCCGGCACCGAGCCGCCTGGCCCCGAGTCACCCGGCCCCGGACCGCCGGAGTCGGTGCCCGGGCCGGTGGCCCCGTCGCCCGGATGCGCCGGGCCCTCCGCCGGCTTCGCCAGTCGTTCCTTGATCCGCCCCCGCAGTGCGTCCATCACGATGCCGCGCGGATCGACCTTGCCCGGCTGCCACTCCTTGTGCCCGATCACCGAGCGTTCGCTCCAGCCGTGCGCCCGACAGATCGCCGCCGACACCTTCTCGATCGCCAGGCGCTGCTCCGGTGGCCAGGGGTCCTTGCCGTCACCGAGGTTGATGCACTCGAAGCCGTAGAAGTGCCGATTGCCGTCGGTGTCCGCGGCGTTGTCCTCCGGCAGCTCGGGATCCTCGTTGATCACCGCCTCCAGGACGTCGCGGTCGCCCAGCCCGGCGTGGTTGGCCCGGCCGTTGCCGACGAGATGGACCTCGCCCCGCTTGTCGATCACTCCGTGGCACAGCGGCCCCGGCAGGTCGGAACGCCCGTCGTAGCAGAGGTCCACCGAGCTCTCGGTGCCCTCGGTGGCCGTGTGGTGGATCATCACGCCGTGCAGCAGGCCCCAGCGGCCCTTCGTATTGCGGTTGTGCCGACGCCAGTTGCGGACCTCGTGGACGACCAGGCCCTCCCCGCGCAGGGCCCGTAACAGCGCACTCGCGGTCAGCGGCGCGGCCATCAGCCGGCGCCGCCCTCGTCGACCGCGGCCTCGGCCTCGGCGGTGGTCTGCGACCGGCTGCGCACCGGTTGCGCCGGGTCGTGGCCGGCACCCTTCGCGTCGTACCCGGCGCCGCTCGAACCGTCCGCCGCGCTCCCCGCCTCCTCCTCGGCCCGGGCCTCCGCCTCGGCCGCCAGCGCCGCGTCGTCCGCCGCCGGGACGTCCGCCGCCAGCGGCCGGAACGCCTGCCGCAGATCGGGTTCGGCCTGCTCACCGGCCACCCACGCCAACGGCGCGAAGTGCACCGCGATACCGGACGGGTGCTCCAGCAGCGGACGGCGCGCGGCGTCCGTCGGCCACTCCACGCCGCCGGTGGCCGTGCGCGCCGGGACCAGCCAGTGGTCGCCGGTGCGGTAGTCGCCGTCGGGCGCGAAGTACACCTCGACGCCATCCTCCAGCGGCAGCCACTCGCCCTCCCGCACCGGCAGCGCGCCGTGCTTGAGCCGCCCGGCGGTCCCACGGGCGCGCGACTCGGCTGGAGCGGGGAGGTGCCCCGATCCGCGCCGGACCGTCTTGTGGCTGCCCTGGTGGTGGTCCCAGCGGCGCAGGAACGGGTGCAGCTCGGGCCGCCGCCCGACGCCCGGCGCCGGCTCGTCGGACAGCCGCACGCGGCGGCCCGGCAGGTCCAGCTCCTCGACCCGCAGCAGCGGGGCCGGCTCTCCCCGGCTGGTGTAGGCGGTGTCCACGAACTCCACCCGGTCCCCGACGTTCAGATCCAGCTTGTCGTCGCCGCCGAGGGTCGCCAACTCCACCCAGGTACCGTCCAGTTCGTCGACCGGGAAGGTGACCGAGCCGTTCTCCCTGGACCACTTGAAGGTGGCGTCCTGCGCGCTGCCCGGGTCGTGCACCTCGATCCGGTAGAGCTGGTTCTCCGGCCCGCGGTAACGGGCGTCCGGGGCGACCAGGCAGGGCTCGTCGTCCGCGTGGTCCGGGCGCTCGCTGCGCGCCGCGAGCCGGGAGCCGGGCGCGGCCGCCTTCCGCGCCCACGCGGTGAAGGCCTTGCGGATCTCCGCGACCGGCGGGGTGTGCTCGGTCAGCCCCAGTGCGGAGGCGGGCAGCGGCAGCACCTGCCACACCACCTTGGTGCGGGCCGCGGTGTCCGGCAGCGCCGATCCGAGCGCCACCTCGCGCAGCGCCGGGTCCTCGGCCGCGGTCACCAGCCGCTCCCACACCTTCAAGTAGACCAGGTACGGAAAGGCGCTGGGCAGCCGGTCGCCGGGCCGCTCCGGGTCCCGGAACCCGTCCGGCTGGTCCCAGTACGTCCATGTGGTGGGGGTCGCGTCCGGCTCGCCCGCGCCCTCGCCACCGGCCCGGCCCGCGGCGCCCGCGGCGCCCTCCGTGCTGCCCTGTCCGTCGGTGGCGTGGTCGTCGGCCGCACCGTGCGACGGCACCGGCACGCCGGGCTGCGGACGGGTCGCCTCGCACAGGATGCCGTCCACGTAGTAGCGGCCGCCCCCGATGGTCAGGTCGTCCAGCTCACGGCCGCGGCCCTGCATGGTGATCTTGAAGCCGGTGGCGCCCTGCGGCCCGCCGTGCTGCCCGATCAGATCGGCGGCGAGGGTGCGGGCCTGGAACAGCTGGATCGCGATCTGCTCGTTGGCGTCGGCGTCCAGCTGCACCCGGCCCTGCTGGGCGACGACCGCGGAGTAGTGACGCTCCGGCCGGTGGGTGATGCGCGAGAGATCAGCGTGCATGGAAGGGGTCCCCCTCGTACGGGATGCTCGGAAGGCTCAGTGGCCCGGCGGTCGAATCACGGCGGCGGCGCGGGGTGCGCGGGCGGTTCACGTCACGAACACCACCCCCGCATCGCTCCCCGCCGGTGTGTACTCCGCCAGCCGGGCCCGCAGGCTGTCCTCGCGCTGCGGCTGGTACAGGTCGTGGTACGCGCCCATCTCGGCGCCGTCCTCCGCGCCCCGCCGGATCTCCTCCGCGCAACCCGCCGCCAACTGCCCGTACCACGGGGTGCCGTAGCGCTCGCCGCGCAGCAGCGGCCGCACCCGCGCGGCTCCCCCACTCTCGGCTCCGCTTGAGCGGGAGGTACCCCCATCGGGACCGGCCAGGTCCGGCTGGCAGCGGTAGCGGCGCGGGGTGCGCGACCCCGGCGGCACATAGCTGAACCGCAGACAGCCGATCCCGCGCCGGGCGACCTGCATCCGGCCGGTGAACAGAGAGTTCTCGGCGAGCTCCACGGCATGCGTGTGCACCTCGCCGATCACCGTCGTCCGATGGGCGTACAGCACCGCATGCGCATGCCGGCAGTCCGGCGCCGCCAGCGCCTCGCGGTCGGACCCGGTGGCGTCCAGCACGGAGTCGCGCAGGTGGATCGGCAGCGGGTCGGTGCCCACCTCGTCGCCGATCACCTCGATGGTGCCCAGGACCGTCCGGTCGATCTCCACGCACGCCGTCGTGCGGTCCAGGACCAGGCTCGGCTCCTCGGGGGAGTGCGGTGCGCACTCCGGCTCCAGGGACCAGCCCGGCACCAGGGTGCAGTGCCGCAGCACCAACGCGCCCATCGGCCCGCTGACATGGAGCCCGCGACCGGTGACCAGCAGCCCGTCCAGCACCATCCGCGGCCGCTCGCCGACCGCGCAATCGGCCTCCCGGGCCCGGATGTTGAGGGCGTCCGGCCGGTTGCTGTACCAGTCGAGCAGCCGGATGACGGGCCGGGTGCCCTCCGCGGCGCGCAGCTCCAGCCGGTCGCCGGGGTCCAGGTCGAAGTCCAGCTGCTCCTGGTAGGCGCCGCTGTGGGTGATCTCGATGACCCCCGCGGGGCCGCACCGCCCGGCCCGCCGGTCGTGCTGCCACGCCCCGTAGGCGTCCATGATCCGCTGGAAGGCCTGGCCCGGCCCGACGCGGTAGACGGCCGCGTCCGGGTCGGTCTCCCGCTCCCGCGGGTACTCGCCGCCCCCCAGCTCGTCCCCGAACCCGTAGTGGTAGTCCACCCATACGCCCTGCCGGGGCGCCGACCGCGCGCCGAACGCCATCCGGCCCAGCTCCGGGTCGACGGCGACCTGCCCGCGCCTGGGCCGGTAGCGCCAGTCGCTCAGGTCCGCGACGACGATGTCGGACAGCGACACCGGGGTGTCATGGCCGTCCCGCCGGATGACGAAGCTCTTCCCCGGCCCGTAGTAGTCCGCCAGCCGGTCGTGCAGCTGCCGGCGCCGGATCGCGGCCGGCACGTTGTCGAGGGTGGCGAGGTGCGCCGCCGACGGCTCCGGCTCCGGCCGGGTCACCAGCGCCGTGTCATTGCCCAGGATCGAGAAGGTGTACAGGTTGCGGGCCCGGTCGATGCAGTACGCGGGCGCCCGCGTCACCGTGTACGGCTTCAGCCGCCAGACGAACAACCCCACCCCGGCCGGGGTGTAGCCCCCCTGCGTCCGAGGGGAGTCGACCCGCCGCACGTCCACCGAGCGGGCCACCGTGCCGAACGGCCCGCCGGCCAGGTCCAGCGCCGCCCCGTCCCGTACGTCCACCAGCCGCCCGCGCCCGCGCCGGCGGGCGTTGACGGCCTCGGTGCCCGACCCGTACAGCCTCACCGGCTGCTGGTGCGCGACCAGCCGGGAGAACTCCACCGCCCGCGCCGGCCAGCCCGCCACCGACGCCGACAGCTCCTCCAGCAGCGCCAACGTGCCCTTGCGCCGCCGGTTGCCGACCGTCGCCGCCACGTCCCGGCGCGGTGCCAGCGCCTCGGCCAGCCGCCGGCGCGAGGAGTCCGGCAGCCCGCCGTCCCGCAGCCCGGTCGCCAGCACCCGCTCGTACCCGGGCAGCGGGCGGTAGCCCACCAGGTCCCCGAGGTACGGCAGCACCCACTCCGCCGCGGTCTCCACGAACCAGTCGTCGTACTGCTGGGCCACCCCGTCGCGCACCCGGTCCACCTGCTCGGCGAGCACCGCCAGCAGCGCACGGAGCGGCTCGCCCTGCTCGGGATCTTCCGAGTCCCGCAGCCGGTGCCATTGCGGAAGCAGCTCCGCGAGCCCGTCCGGCTCCCTGCTCGTGGTCATCGGGTCACCTCCGTGAGGATCAGGGTGTCCGCCACCTGCGGCGAGAACAGCGCGAGCTGCGCCGGGCGGACACCGCGGAACACGCAGACCGCGCGGCCCTTCGGCAGCGGCCGGGTGTCGGTGATGTCGGGGTTGAGGCGCAGCAGTTCGGCCAGCGGGATGCCGTGGTGGGCGGCGATGCCGGTGAGCGTCTCACCGCCGTCCGACACCACCTCGTGGATCTGCTCGTGGTACCGGGCGAGCCGGGCCGGTACCGACGCGGGCGGCGGTGCCTCCCCGCCTGCGGGCGGGCCGGCGAACCGGTCGGACAGCGCGGCGAGTTCGTCCGGGGTGGCGGAGGCCGGGACCCCGGTGAAGGCGTCCACGTCGACGAAGTCCACGCCCGGTACGGACTGGGCCGCGGCCAGCACCTCGGACAGCTGCGCCGGCTGCCCCAACTCCCGCCCGTCATAGCCCAGTCGGGCCAGCAGCGCCTGTCGCACCCGCGGCTCCACCAGTGGCCAGGAGTGGTCCGGCGCCACCTTCACCTTCGCCAGGCACAGCAGCAGCACCGGCTCGCGCACGTCCACCCGGACCGGCAGCCGGCTGTCGCCGTACTCGGCCAGGGCGGACCGCAGCGCCCGAAGCACCTCCGCATCCGGTGCCAGAGGGATGTCGTCGACCCCCGCCACCGTCACATGCAGCACCTTCCGCCGCCCGTCGAAGAGTTCCCGGGCCGACGCCCGGCCGATGCCGGCCCGGGAGCGCGCGAAGTCCTCGTAGTCGGTGAGCGAGACCAGCCGGTCCAGCGCGGACACGGACAGCGGGACGGTCCGCCGGGTCAGGCCCGGCCCGTCGGCGTCCGCCCCGCCGCTCGCCGGCTGCGGATTGGTCACACCGGTCACCCCGAGCGGCCGGGTGACCGCCTGGGTGATCCGGTTCGCCGCGACGTTCGCGGCCCGACCGGTGCCGAAGCGGTACCTGGCCCGTACGTTGTCGTGCCCGCTCGGCAGCCGCGCGCCGTGCACGCCGTCGCCGAACGTCACCGTCGTCCGGCCGTCGCCGCCCGTGCCCGTCACGTACACCCGCTCCCGGGGGCCGCGGCCGGCCAGGCTGTCCACCGCGTGCCACAACAGCCCGTCGACGCGGATCTCCAGCTCCGGCGTGGCGCCCAGAGGATTGTCCGCGGGCAGCCAGGTCAGCGGCGACTGCCAGAGCGCGAACGTCTGGTTGGCGCGGGCGGCGTCGCCGCTGCCGATCGGCTCGTCCCGGCTCTCGCCGTGCGTGGCCGGCACGACGTTGCCCTGAACGCGGACGGTGTCCCGCCGGTACCGGTGGGCGAGGTCCGCGGTCAGCGTGAGCACCGTGTGGACGTGGTCGCCCGGCAGGTCCGGATCCAGCCGCTGGTCGACCGAGGCGATCACCGCCAGCTCGGTGGCGCGGAGCGTGGCCGGGCCGGGGAGGTCGGTGCGCTCGCCGGAGACCATCAGGCGGCGCCCCGGCAAGAGCCCGTCGTAGAGCTCCTCCAGCTCCAGCTCGTTGCCGTGCACGTCCTCGCCCAGCGGCTCGTCCGCCATCCGCAGCACCTGGCCGCCGGCGTGCACGGTCGTGTCCCGGATGGCCGAGAGCACCACGTCGTGCTCGTCCAACCAGGGGTCGGCCAGGGTCAGTTCGGTGCCCCGCCCGGTGATGCCGAAGTCGGTGTACGCCGCGGTACGCACCCCGGTCACCCGGGTCGTCACGGACGCCAGCTTCTTGTCGCCCGGGATGCCGTCGTCGCCGCCGGCGCCCTTGCGGGGCCGTTGGACGACGACCCAGCTGCCGACCGTGATGCCGTCCTGCACCGAATCCAGCGGCAGCACAAGGCGGTTGGCCGGTGCCGGGACGGTGGCGATGCCGATCTCCACGGCGGCCGGCTCGCTCCCCGGCGTACGGCGCACGGTCACCTCGTACTCGCCGTGCCGGACCTGGTGCTGCTCGCCCGGCTTGAGGTGCCAGGTCTGGGTCCGGCCGTTGTTGAGCGCGACCTCGATCCGGTCCTCGTCGTCCGGGCGGGCCACGAACAGCGTGCGCTCGGGCAGCCCCGGCAGCAGCCGGGCGGTGATCCCGGACTCCTGCGAGTCGGTCGGCCGGCGCCCCAGCCAGCCCAGATCGTGGTCCTGCCCGGTCCGGGTGGACAGCTCCACGCGCCCGGGGCCGAGCGGGAAGGTCTCGTCCGCCGGCAGACCCACCGTGTGCTGCGCCGTCGCGCCGGTCTCGATGTGCTCGAACTCCGCCCGCACCGGAACCTTCCCGGCCGTGTCGTAGACGATCCGCATGCTGGTGAGCACACCGCCGGTCAGCGGCCAGTCGGCCTGCCGGATCACCCGGCCCCGGTCGTCCTGGACGGGCTTGAGCGGCGCGGTCGCCCCGAAGGGCGCGGCGGTCACCCGCATCGCCAGCAGCTCCCGCAGCGCGGCGGGGGCGGTCGGTGCGGTCTGCCGCCACGCCGCGTACATCCCGTCCGCGAGCCGCGGGTCCAAGGCGGACAGCAGCCGCGCGGACAGGTCGGAGCCGGGCGCGAAGGGACGGCCGGAGCCGCCCCGGGCACCGGACGGCGGGCGGACGACCCGGGTGCGCAGGGCGGGCAGCAGGGCGCCGAGGGCCCGGAGTGCCGGCGCCCCCTGACCGCCGGCGGCCGTCGGCTTCGGCGTGGCCGGCACCGCACGGGCCGGATCCAACTCCCCGGCCCGTTCCCGCAGTTCACCGACCACCGCCGCCAGCTCCTCGAACCAGGCCGCGACCTCCTCGTACGGCGCGGCCAGCGCCTGCGCCTCGACCAGCCGCTCGTGCGGTCCGGCCAGCCGCGCGGCGAACGCGGCCGGCGACTTCCCGGCCTCGCCCTCCAGGTCCTTGCGCAGCGGCGCCAGCACCTGGACGTCGAAGGTCTCGATCAGCCGGCTGACGGGCCGCGGGTTGGGGGTCTGCGGGGTGGGCGGGCCGGGCCAGTCGGGATCGTCCGGGCCGCCGCCGTCCTCCGGCTCGGTGATCCACTGCCGTACCTCGTCCACCAGCTCCTGCACCGTGGGCGGCGCGGACCGCGGCAGACCGATCGCGGTGACACCGGTGCCGCCGGCGCCGTCAGTGCCGCCGGTGCCGCCGGTGCCGTCCATGCTTCGGTCGATGCGCACCCGCGCCACCGGCAACAGCAGCTGCTGCGTCCCGCCGAAGTCGAAGAGCAGCTGGTCACCGGTCTGAAGCGAGGTGTTCGTGCCCGCCACGAACAGCTCCGACCGCTTGGCCAGGTCCTCGGGGGCCAGCAGGCCCGGGCGGCGCCGGCGCACCGCCAGCTCGTTCCACGCCCAGCGCGCCGTCAGGTCCTCGTCGGTCTCGAAGGTCTGCGACTCCTCGCCGGTCGCGGCCGGCACGCTGTGGCTGCGCGCGCCGCGCGGAACGACCACCGGCAGGTCCTCGGCGCGCGGATCCTTGTCGAGGGTGTAGGCGAGGTGGGTGTCCGCCGCGACCCCCGGCCGCGGCCGGTGCCCCACCAACCGGCCGAGGAGGGCGAGCGACCGGTGCTCGTTCGCCGTCCGCAGGTACCCCTCGTCCGCGATCCGCTCGCCGTGGAAGGTCAGCACGTCACCGAGCACCGCCCAGGCGTCCAGCAGCCCGATCGCCGGGTCGTCCGGAGCCCGCACGGTCAGGCCGCGCAGCGCCGGGTAGGCGGGCGAGGCGAGCCGGTCGAGCATCCCGGCGAGGAAGCTGCCGTAGTCTCCGACGCGGTAGTCCAGGGCCGTCCGGCCCGGCGGGTTGTAGAGGGCGTCGGGGGCGCGGCGTTCGTCGTGGCCGCCGCTTCCCCCGCTTCCGCCGTCGCAGCCACATCCGCAGCCGCCGCTCCAGGTGTTCATCGGGCGCCCCCCAGCTCAATCGCCAGCCGGCCGTTCTCCGGCCGCTCCGGGTCGTTGTCACACACGGCGATCTCCAGCGGGCCGAGCCGCAGCACACCGTCCTCCCGTTCTCCCTCGTCCTGATGGAACAGCCGTTGCAGCCGGGTCACCCGTACGCCCCGCACGCCCGGCACGGCCGCGGCCACCGCGACCAGACGGCTCAGCCGGACCGGCTCGCCGAAGGTCAGCGCGTCCGGGTGGAAGAAGCCGAGCCGGCCGCCGGACAGCCGACGACTGCCCAGCACCCGGTACAACTCGGCCAGGATCTGCCCGTGTTGGTGCCCCGGCGCGGCACACACCTCGATCGCCAGGTCCACCGGCACCGTCCGGGCCGGCTCCACGACCAGGTCGTGCCCGATCCGCCGGTAGCCCTCCAGCGCGTACGCGACCGACTCCAGCAGGCGGGGACTCGGCCGGCCGGTGCCCGCCGCATCGATCGCCACGTGCGCCTCCTGGAAGCTGCCCGTCCAGCGGATCTCCGCGGCCGCCCGCTGCACGCCCGGCAGCGCCGACGCCAGCTCCGCGTAGTCCGCCGCGGTGACGGCCCGGTGGCGGGTGCGCTTGAGGTCGAGCGGCGCGAGCTGCCGCACCTGGTCGACGGGTTCGGGCTCGGTGCCGCCGGTGGCGGGGAGCGGGTTGCGTACGCCGGCGACCGGCATCGGCTCGGCGGCCTCGGACTCCGCGCCCTCGCGGCTGAGGACGAGGTGGTTGATGGCCTCGGCCCCGACGTTCCCGGCCCGGCCGCCGCCGAGGCGGTAGTGGAGCGTGAGGCGACTGCCGGGGGTGGGCCGGGCGCCGTACCGGCCGTCCCCGAAGCGCAGCGCGATCCGCCCGTCGTCCTCCATCTCCCCCACGAAGTGCCGCTCGCGCGGGCCGCTGGACAGCAGATCGCGGCGCGGCTCCCAGGTCCGTTCCCCGCCGCCCGCGCTGCCCTCGCCGTCCTTGCCGACCTTGCGGGTAGCGCCGGCCTCGCCGGCCTCCCCGCCCTTGCTCTTCTCGCTCTTCTCGCTCTCCTCGCTCTCCTCGCTCTTCTCGCCGTTCTCGCAGTTCTCGCAGTTCTCGCCGTTCTCCGTGAGGCGTACGGCGGGCAGTGCCGCCCGCGGATCGGGCACCAGGGAGGCCGCCGGCCCGTGCAGCACCGGCTCGTCCGGATGCAGCCCCACCGCATACGCCGGGCTCCAGCTCTGCGCGATCTCCCAGGCGATCCGGCCGTCCAGCACAGCTCCGGCACGGGCCCGCGCCGTCAGGACCTCCAGCCGGCGCAGCTTGGCGTCCAGCAGCCGGTCCGCGCGGTGCAGCAGTTCGCGGAGGGCCCGTACGGGGTGCCGGCGCAGCTCCAGCCGTTCCAGGACCTTCAGGCCGAAGACCACGGCCAGTTCGGCGATCTCCTCCTCCGACAGCCCGTCGCAGTCCCGGGCGCTCCGCCACAGCTCGACCAGGCGGTCCCGCACGCGCTCCGGTATCCCCGCCAGCCGGTCGGCCTGCCCGGCAGCCACCTGCGCCGGATCCGGGAACGGCACCGTCTGGGCGACGGGGGAGCGGTGCAGCACGGGCCGGAAGCGCGGCGCGATCCCCGGGTAGACGGACTGGGCGAGCAGGGTGCGCAGCGCCCCGGCCTGCTCGTGCACCGTGCCCGGCACGACGTGTTCGCGCCGCCGGCCCGACAGCTCCAGGCCGAGCCCGGCCCGTACGGTCGCCTCCTCGCCCACGACCCGGAACAGCTCCCGGACGTCGTCCGGAGTCAGCGCCTCATGACAACTCGTCTTCCTGATGAGGTGGTTGACGGCCCGAGCGGTGGTGTTCCCGCCGCCCTGGCGGTCGCCGCAGCCGAACGCGGGCGGACCGCAGGAGTCCAGGACGGCCGGGACGGGGGGAACGGTGACTGCTTCGGGCACGTTGTCGTCGGCGTTTCCGAAGCCGATCGACCGCCCGTGATCCACCAGCACGACATTGCCGCGCGCCACACTCACGTCCGCCACCGGCGCACAGTCCGGACCGCCCCGGGTGGACAGGCACAGCCCGAAGGCCAGTGCGTCCTGTGGTGCCCAGGTCACCTCCAGCACCGGCTGCTCGTCGAGCCGATCGACGGCCGGGGTGACGGAGGTGAGCCGGACCACCTGCCGATGCGCCGGGTCCTGGTCGCCGGGCGTGCCCGTACGGGGCCCCTTGACCTCCTCGAAGAGCAGCAGATCACCGGGGGAGAGGCCGAGGACACGGGCGTCGCAGGAGTCGTCCGCCCACTCGTCCCGCAGCGTCGCGGCCGTCGCCCCCTTCGGCAGGGAGCACACCTCCCCGCCCCAGGTCCACAGTCGGATCGCATTGTGCTGGGGCCGCAGGGCGAGCGGCGCATCGGCCGCCACCGGCTCGAACACCTCGACCACGCCCCGCTCGTCCAGCACGGCCAGATCCCGGTCGTCGATGACCGTGCCGATCTCCGGCCGGTCCCGCGGCCCGTAGGTGCGGCTGTCGACGGCCGCGAAGCGGAACTCGCCGGGCAGCAGGGTGAGTTCCGCGGCCACGTCCACGGACACGAAGGCCCGCGCACTGCACCCGTCGTGCATCGGGTAGTCGATGAGCCGTACGTGCCGCCGCACCGACACCCGCCGCCGCGCGGTGTCGAGGTACGCCTCGGTCGCCACCGCGTCCTGCTGGTAGCTGATCTGGTCCGCCGTGTAGGCGAGCAGCTCGACCAGCGTCACCCCCAGGTCCGCCGGATTGCGTTCGACCCAGTCGGGGGTGGTCAGCCGCAGCCGGTCCAGGGCGAGTTGGCGCAGGGTCTCGTAGTCGCGGGCGGTGTAGTCGATGACCGGGGCCGGCCCGAGGGTGTCCGGACTGTCGCCCTCGCCGGTGTCCTCGGCGCAGTCGAAGGGGCTCGGGCAATCGGGCCGGAAGGAGAACTCCCGGCTGAAGTACCGCTGGTCGAAGCCCTCGTACGGTTCGGTGCCGGGCCGCCCGTAAGGGTCGGTCCCGACCAGGGACAGCCGATACCGCGAGGTGTCACCGGCCCGGTCCAACGTCACGAACAACCGGTCGTCGAGCTCGGGATCCTCCTCCCGCTCGACGGAGACCTCCAGGGCCGCCAGCCCCGTGATCCGGCGCCCGCCGTCAATACGGACGTTCTCCGGACACAGCCCGTGCGGCGCCTTCCCCAGAAAGGTGACCGTCAACGTCACCCCGTCGTCGGCGACCTCCACCGCATCGATGCCGTTGAGGCGCGCGGCCCTGACCCGCCCGCGACGCCCGTCCGCAGGGCATGTCGACGTATCCGTCGTGCCGCCCCGTCGCTGCCGGCTCATCCCTCGCCCCGCCCCTCGCCCCAGCCCGCGCCCCGGCCTTCGAACACCTCGTCACGCCGGCTCGCGGTGGAGCGCACCACGTACCGCAGATACACCCGCACCACGTTCTCCTCGCTCACCACGTCCAGCGCTTCGACCTCGATCAGATCCCCCAGCCACCGCTGTAACGAGGCCTGGACGGACAACTCCACGGCCGACGCCAACTCCGGACTGTTCGGGGTGAAGACGAGGTCCAGCAGACCGCATCCGAAGTCCGGCCGCATCACCCGCTCACCGGGACTGGTGAACAACAACTGCTCGATCAGATCCCGCACATGCGCGTCGTGGTCCGCGTGCGCGGTCCGCCCCCGCCGGTCGATCCGAAAGGGAAACGCAATCTCCGTACGCACCGGCTGTCGTATCGCCCGTATCGCCCGCATCGCGCTCATCGACTGAAAACCCCCTGCCGCGCCCCGCTTACCTGGTTGTCGGCGACCACGACCGGTGGCCCCTGCGGCACCAGCCCGGCGCTGAAACACATCGCCGCCGTGGTGTCCAGCAGCACCGGCACCCCGTCGACGCACACGTCCTGACCACCGCTGCCCGGCGTCCACCGCACGCTCGTACACGGCTGGGGACGCCCCGCCTCGGTATGGGTGCACCCGCTGACGGCGAACAGATCCGCCGCGGTCGCCACCGGCGCACCGTCGATCCGCACCGTCGCCGCACCGCCGTGCGTGGTCGACACCACCCGCCCGCCGTGCGGACAAGCGATGGCCGACCCACCATGGACGACATTCCCACTCGCCATCTGCCCTGCCTCCCCCGTCTCCCGTCAGCGCTTCTTGGGCACCGTCAACCGGCCGTCATTCATGACGACGTGATCACCCGTCAAGGAAATCGACGCCCCGAGTCCATTACTGAAATGAACCCCCGTGGCATCGATCCGCACATACGCCCCGCCCGGTGCCTCCAGCAGAATCCCCTCGGTGGGCACATCACTCATCACGATCTTGTGCTTTCCCGGCGTCTGGATCACCACCGGATGTGAGATCGCCGGATCCCGCTGCGCGTCCTCCGGCAATTCGTCCCGCCGCCCGTACCAACACCCCGTCCACACCGGGAAACTGGGATCCCCCTGCTCGAATTCGACCCACACCCCGGCCCCGACCGACGGCACCACCACCTGGCCGGCCTTCTCGCCCGTGAACGGAAAACACGGCAGGGCCCAGGTCGACACCTCGTCCCCCAGCACGTCCGGGACCTGCACCTTGAGCCGCCCGATTCCCGACGGGTCGTCATTCGCCGCCACCCGCCCCCGGAACTTCCCGAGAAAGCGGTTGTTCGCTGCGCCGGCCATCCCTATCCCTCTGTCTCCCGGTCATCCCGATCGTCCTGGTCGCGCTGATCGTCCTGGTCTTCCCGGTCTTCCCGGTCTTCCTGGTCGTGCTGGTCTTCCCGGTCTTCCCGGTCTGCCGAGTGGTGTTACGGACGCACGGTGTCGCTGCGCGCAATGAGCCCCTCGCGCGACAGCGTGAAGTTCTGCTGGTAGGAACCGGGCCGAATATTCGTCGTCACGCTCTTCACGTAGTAGTCACCGTCATAGGTCACCCCGGCGCCACGCACCCCGACCAGCTCCCGCGGCAGCAGCACATATCCGTGCCTGTTCACGTCCAACTGCCCGGACCCCGAAATCGCATCGGCAGACATGGCGGCCCGCCCCAAGGCCTCCGCCTTCGCCAACGCCTCATCCATCTTCGCCGTCCCGGCGAGCGTCTTCCGCTTCAGCGCCGGCGACGCCCGCAGCCCCAACGGCGGCCGCAACGGACTGATATCCGGCTGCGCGAGCAACGGCGCCCGCCGCGTCACAGGATCCTGCACCCGGGCCTGCGGCTCCTCGCGAGCGGTCCCGTCGTAGGCGAACGTCAACTGATCCACAGTCGAGTTCACATCCATATTCACGTTCAACGCGTGCTGCCGCTGCCCCAGCCGCTGCTCGGGTCCCCAGAACGCCGTCGACCGCCCCGGGACGGGCCCAGGGTCGAGGTAGAACGTATAGCCGTTCGCCCTGGCCAGCTCATTCACATACTGGAGATCCGTCCCCACCTGGAAATCCACCCGGACCTGCTCCCGCGGCGACTGCGGCACCTGCTCCCTGATGATCCGCGCATCGATGCCGTAATCCGCGTACTTCCCGAGAATCCGCTCCACCCGCTGCGACGGCGCGAGATTCGGATACCGGTCCGCCCGCTCCTCCAGGTCCATCAGCAGCGTCAGGTCCTCCCCGGTCACGGTCAGGGTCGTCTGCCCGGGCTGATTACTGGCCCCCACCTCCTGCCGCACGATCAACCCGTCCAGCAGCACGAACGGCGTCCCTTTCACCGAAACCGCCACAATCACCCGCGTCTTCGGGTCGAAGAACCCTTCGGGCAGCAACCGCTCGGTGAGGGCGCCCTTCTTGGTCAGGTCAAAGGCAATCTGAAACCCCGACCGCTCACCCGCCGTACTCGTCACCTGCACCGACAGCAGCGCCTCCATCACCTCGGCCGGCACCGGCCGCGCCAACTTCGGCCCCATATACAGCGACACATGAATGGGCCCCTGCCCAACGGGCTGGTCATCCCCCATCCCGCACCCCCGGCCCGCCCAGCCTGCCCATCCCACCCGGGAATCCCCCGGGCAACGGCACGGCTATCTCCACCCCCGGCTCATCGGTCAACTCCCGTGGATCCAGCACCGGATTGGCATCGGCAATCCGCCACCACTGCCCCGGATCCCCGAAGTACCGCTGCCCGAGCTGATCCGCCCGCTCCCCGGCGCTGACCGTATGCGGCACGCTCTCCTCCGCCGCCTCGCCCAGCGGCGGCAGCAGCCTCCGCTTGACGTACCTCACCTCGGTCCCGTCCTCGGCCCGGTACACCCCGATCTCGGCCCCGTGATACCGACTGCTCCGTGGATACGGATGCGCCCCGGGAACGTCGTCCAACGCCCTCTCATACGGCTCAATCACCCTCAGATCCCCCTCCCGCCAAGCCCGAGCCGCGCAAAACTCCCACCCTGCGCCGCCCGCGCCAACTGCTCCTTCTGCGCCAGATGCGCGAGGTACAGCTCCGCTCCCCGATGCCCCGCCGGCAGATCGCTCACCGTCAGCACCTTCATGCCGATGCTCAGCGACGCCCGAATCGGATTGAGATACACGTCGAACGCCGACTCGTTCACCGACAACTCGGTCAACCGAACCGGCATGACCCGCTTACTGCCCCATGTGAAGAGCGTCAACGGCGTCTCGATCGGGCTGATCTCAATCGTGCCCTTCTTGGTGAGATGCGAGGCCGCCCGGAGTTGCGCGGTCGTGGGCTGCACCAGCATCTCCAGCACGGCGAGTTGGGGGTGAATCCCATCGGGCGCCGCCACATCCAGCTGGTCCGTGGCATCGATCTCCGCCGTGAACTTCCACGACTCCTGCGCCGGCCCTTTCAGCCGCAGCGCCTCGTTCCGATCTCCGCCTCCGCTCCCACCTCCACCTCCGTCCCCCTCACCTCCGGCAGCCTGCGGCTGAACCGAACGTTCCAAGGTGTCGGGGTTGAACTGGAGCACGATGATGCGCTGGGGCGTACCGCGCTCGGGGTCGACGATGACTAATCCGGAGCGGATGGGTTTGGGGATGTCTGCATAGGTGGTCACAGGAAGTCACCTCGGTTGGCCGGGTCAGTGGTCGTCGGTTTTCGGCTGCTTCCGCAGATAGATCGGTGGGGCGGCAAATTCCACTCCATGTTGCAGCATTAGATCGATCACCTTGCCGCGGAAGATGAGCGTCGACAGGACGGGAAACGTTTCGGATTCAAACCGATACTTGTCCGACCAGGCGGCGCCTGATGTGCGGATTATTTCAATGTTTCGGTCGGTCAGGAATTCTTGGCCATCATGCCCGATGAGCCATATTCCAGTTTTCCCTTGGTCTTTACTGAAGACGTCTGCCAGCTCAACCGGGTCGGGGAGTAACGGTGCATGCTCCAGTTCCCGCAATCCGTCCTTGCGCTCGGGCCCCCATATGAGGTCGGGAGTGACGGCGGAGATCAATGCTATGAGTTCGCTATTCGCCAGCACCGACAGTCCCTCCATCGGTTCGAGAATAATCGGAACGTTGTCGGTGGGATTTGCTTCGCTTTCGGACTTCAGGCAGAGGTACGCAGCCGCGGTCTCTGTCTCGAAACCTTCTCCTTTCGGGATGTTGTAGAGGAGGCGGAAGTCGATTTTCCGGCGCTCAAGGATGCCTATGGCGGAATCGAGGGAGTGGTCGGGAACCCTCCAATTTCCGGTGTGCTCGGAAGGTTGGGCGCCCACGCCTGCGAGTAGATCCCGAATGCCATTGTCGATGTCCTCGGGAACTGAAATGCTGTGTTGTATTCTCACCGTGAACCTCATATGAGCTTTTGGAATCGCCCGCGGATCGTTTCGTCCGTCACTAGTGTCAGTCCGAACTCCTCGATGCACCTGAGCCCCCATTTGTACTGGAGCTCATGGCTGGCTTGGATCTCATCGAGGTATTTTCGTACCGACTTTCCCCTGGTGCCCGGAAGTCTGATCGAAGTAACTGTCGGATCGCTCTTTTCGTGCTTCTGGGCAAACCATCCGTTGAACTTGTTGTTGAGGTGTGCAGTGGTCAGCGTCAGGTTCTTCGTGTCGTTGGGGTGATCTGGAACACGCTGCTCGATAATGTGATGCCAGTTTGAAAAACCTCCCATGTAGTTGGGGTTCAGGAATTGGTTGTGATATCGGTAGTTCAAGGTCTGTCGGGCGTCCGGGTCGTAAACCTCCCAGGAATTATTTGTTCTTATCGTTTCGAAGTCTTCACCGTATTTGAAGTTCAAGGCCTCGGCGGGCTGTATCCTCTTCCAGTTCTCCTTTTCCTTGGTCTCCACGTCAAATCTTTCGAGGCCGGAGACTCCGTGGCCGACGAAGGAGAATTGGTCATCCGTTACCATGCCGACCTTTCCGACGGGCCATTTGCCTAGTTTGTTCTTGGCCCGCACTTTGAGGCCGGGGTACGGCTTCGGGTTCTCGTCCAACTTCTCCTTCGTCTTCCGGATCACCGGCTGCTGCTTAGGTTTCTTGTTTCGGTATCCTTTCCCAACCTTCTTGGGCGGGTTGAGTATGGCTTCGAAGTCGACCACCGGGTCGCCGGTGGCGTTGAGGCTGGTAAGCCGGTAGTGGTGGCGCAGAAGTGCCAGTAGTGGCTGTAGGGAACGTTCCGGGATTCCCCGTTCCAGTCGGTCGTTGAGATTGCGGCGGAGTCGCTCGACGATCCGGTCCAGCCGCTCCTTCTTCGAGTCTTTCGAATTCTCCTTCTTCTTTTGATTGCCCTTGATCTTCTTCCCGTGGTCATGTTTGCGCTTCTTGTGATCGCGCAGATGGTCGCGCTTCTTCTTGAAGAAGTCGCGGGTCTTCTTCGCCGTGTTCTTCAGGGCCTTGCCGAGCTTGGACTTGCGTAGCTTCTTGCCGAGGGTCTTGCCGGCGTTGCGGACCTTCTTGAGGGCGGACTTGACCTTGCCCTTGATCTTCTTCAGGGCGCGGCCCAAGGGGGAGGTGGGCTTGCGCGGCTTGGTGCGCTTGGGGGCCTCGATTTCTTTCTTCTTGGACGGTTTGTCGGGAGTCTTGTCCTTCTTGGCGTTCGGACCGCCCCCATCGGGGGACTCGTCCTTTTTGGCGTCCGGTGTGTCCTTGTGCGGAGACTCTTCCTTGGGCTTCTCCGGGCCGTCCTCGTTTGGATGTTTGTCGGGTGAACTCGCCTCGTCCCTGCTCTTCTTGGCCTCTGCCTCGTCCTCGTGGCGCTTCTTCGCCGGGTCCGGGGTCTTGCTGGTGGGGCGGCCCGTCGGGTGGGTGTCCGGCTGGTGTTTGGGGTGGGCGCCGCCTGGGGTGCGGTCGGTTGAGGTGCCGGGGCGGGAGGGGACGCGGGGGCCCTTGGGCTTCGCCGGGCCGGTTGGTTTGCGGAGGGCCTGGGCGGCCTTGCGGGTTGCGGCTCGGGCGGAGTTGACGGCTTTGGCGGCTGCCTTGCGGGCGCCCTTGCCGGCCTTCTTCAGGCCGGCGGCGATCTTCTGGGCCATGGCCTTGAGGCGGTTGCCGACGCCCTTGGCGGCGCGGCCGAGGCGGGCCAGCAGGAGGTTGGTGATGAGTTCGAGGAGGGCGACGACGCCGGCCGCCACCGCTTCGGCGAAGAGGCAGGCGGCGGGGCCGGCCTTGACGGCCTTGAGGAAGGCGAAGAACTTGCCGAAGGCGGCGAGGATGGCGCTGACGGACTGCCAGGCGGCCATCAGGCCCTGGATGATCGTGAGGATCGCGCCGGCCGCCGGGATGATCATCGAGACGACCTTCTCGATGACCAGGGCGGCGATCATCATGGGGAGCGAGGCGATGATCGCGTCCCAGGCCATCTTGCCGATTTGCTTGAGCGACATGCAGCCCTTGATCAGGACGTTGATCACCGTCTTGCCGAGGCCGAGGATGCCCTCGACCTTGGTGTCGAACCACTGCTTGACGGCGGTCTTGATCGCGCCCCAGAGGTGTTCCTGGATTCCCGTTTTGGCCGCGCTGCCGGCCTTCTTCAGCCAGCCGCCCGGGTCGGGGGCGATGTCGGCGACGAGGGCGGCGAATTTGCCGAGTGCCTCGATGGCCGCCTGGGCGAACTTCAGGGCGCCGACGATGGCGTCGCGGAAGATCTTGATGGCCGCCTTGAGGCCCGCTTCGAGGACGTCGAGGAGGGCGTTGAGGCCGGCGGCGAGCGCGTCGAGGAGGGTGTTGACGGCCTTCTTCAGGCCGTCGGCGAGCTTGTTGACGGTGGCGATGGCCGCGTCGCGCAGGCCCTCGATGGCCTTGCGGAACTTGTCGCGGAGGGCGGGGAAGGCGGCGAGGAGGACATCGCCGATGGCGATGAGGGCGTCGGCGACGGCGTTGATGGCCTTGATGGCGAAGTCGCGGACCGCGTCGATCGCCTTGTTGGCGAAGTCCTTGAAGGCGTCGATCACGCCGTTGATCGCCTTGCGGGCCTCGTCGAAGACCTTGGTGACGGCGTCCAGCAGGTCCTTGAAGAAGTCCCCGACCGCGTCGACGATCTTGCCGAAGAGGGAGTCGGAGCCCTTCTTCTTCTCCTCCTTCTTCTTCTTGGCGTCCTTTTCGGCCTGGTCGGCCTTGCCGTCGATGTCCTTGTTGTCGGTGTTCTTGCGGTCCTCGACCTTCTTGTCCCGGTCGTCGCGCTCCTTGGTTATCTTGTCGTTGCCGTCCTTGTGCTCCTTCTCGGTCTTCTGGTCGGACTCGTCGATCTTCTTGTCCTGCTCGTCACGCCAGTTCTGACGCTCCGAGGTGACCTGTTCGGCGGCCCGGCCGCGTTCCGCCGTCTGCTGCTCGGCGTTGCGGGAGACCTCGTTGTCGATCTCCTGCTGTTTCTGCTGCTTGGCCTTCTGCTCGCCCTGCTGCTGTTCCTTCTCCTTGGCGGCCATCTCGTTCTGGGACTGGGCCGTCGCGCCCTTGATCTCGCCGCCGCGCTCCTGCTTCGCGACGGTGCCGACGCCCGGTTTGGGCGTGCCGCCGGGTGCCTCGCCCGCACCGGCACCGGCCCGGCCGCCGCCCGTGCGCCCGCTCGGTGCCTTGCCGCGCAGCTCCTCCTTGGGCGCGTTGGGGAAGATCTTGTCCTCGCCCATGGGCTTGGAGGCGTCCGCCCGGCCGGTGTCCTGGATCTTGCCCTGCTTCTCCTTGAGCTTCTCCGCCTGCTTGTCCGTACGCTGCGGATCGCTCTCGCCCTCCAGCTTGATCTTGGGGGCGGGGCCGACCGTCTTGTTGCGGAGTTCGGGGTCCGTGGTGGGTACCTGGTCCGCGGCCGCCTCGACGCTCTTGGCGTCGTCGGCCGTCAACGTGCCGTCCTTGCTCGGCGGGACCGTCGGCGTCGGGATGTTGTCGGTGGGCTTGGCGCCCTGGGCCTTGTCGCTGCCCTTGGCGCGTTGCTTCTCGCCCTGGTCCTCCGGGCCGACCCTCTCCAGCGTCCCGCTGACCGCGGTCTCCGGCGCCTCCGCCTGCGGGGGAGCGGACTGGGTCTGCGGCGCGCCCGAAGGGCGTTCCCGTTTGGGCGGGTTGGCGGCCAGTCGCTGCTGTTCCTGGCCGACCTTCTTGTCCGCCGCGCTGTCCACGCCCGGCAGTACGGCCTGCGCCTGGTCGGGCGCGAGCGAACCGGCCGTCCGGAGCGCCGACTTGGGATCCTGTCCGGAGACGTCCGGCGGCTCTTCCTGCTTCTCCTTGGTGTCCTGTCCACCACCGCCGCCCCCACCGCAGGAGCCGCCGCCCTCCTCCTTCTCGGCGGCCGGCGCGGGCGGTGCACACCCGCCGCCGTCCTTCTCCAGTGAGGCGTCCGGCTGCGCCTTGGCGCCTTCGGGCGCCGGCGCGCCCATCTTCCCGGGATCCTCGGCCTGTTCGGCCGCCGGGCTCACCGCGGCCTGCGCGACGGACGGCGCGCCTCCGGGGCCGGCGGCCGCGGAAGGCGCCGCTGCCGGTTCGGTCGCACCGACCGTGCCACTGGGTGCCGCTCCGGGACCGCTCTCCTTCGGCACCGCGCTCTTCGGCGCCGCCGCCTCCCGCTCACCCCGGACGGGCTCCGCGCCCCGCCGGGCGGCGGGGGAGGGGTGCCGGTCCTGGGCCGGCGTCCGTTCCGTGTGCGCGCCGGCCGGCGGGGCCAGGGACGCGGCCGCCGAGCCGGCACCGCCACCGGCCGGTCCGGCGGAGGCGGCGCTGCTGGGCTTGTCGGCCGCCGCGCCCTGCGGATGCCCCTTGGCCTCCTGCTTCTCCGCCTGCTCGTCCTGGTCCTTCTTCTCCTGCTGAGCGTCCTGGGTCTCCTTGGCGTCCGGCGCCTCCTCGCCGTCTCCCGCCCGCTCGTCCCGCTCCGCGTCCCGGTCCGCCGCGTCCTGCTTGGCGGCCCTGGCCCCGTCCTCGTCCTGGTCCTGCTGCTGTGCGGGGTCCTTCTTCTCCTCGGCCTCCTGCTCCGGATCCGGCTTCTCCTCGCTCTCCGGATCCGGGCCGACCTCCTGCTCGACGGGCTTGTCCGGCTGGAGGTCCCGCTCGCTGCGGTCGGGCGCCTCGGACGCCGGGCCGTGCTCGGGCTGCGGCGCCTCGCCCTCCACGGGACCCCGCTCCTCGCCCGGCGCCTTGGCCTCGGCCTCCGGCGCCTCCTCGTCCTCTTCCTCGTCGGCGTCGTTCTCCCGCTCCTTCTGGATCCGCTCGGCCCTGGTGGGCGGCGGGGTGGGGAAGCCGGGCACCGCCGGCGGGGCGTCGCCCGGCCGCACGCTGTCCGCGGTCGGTACGGACGACAGGTCCGGGTCGGTGTCCGGAACGTAGTCCTCGGGCTTCAGCTCCGCCTCGCCCGGCCCCGCACCGCCGCCCCCCTGCTCCTCCTGCCCGCCGTCGACCTCCCTGTCGGCGCCCGCCTCCAACCCGATCGGCCGCTCCTCCTCGCGCGGCTCGCCCTCGTCCTCGTCCTGCTCGTTCAGCCCGTGCGCGGACAGCGCGCTGTCACGCTGCTCGGCCCGTTCGTCGACCTTCTCCGGACGGACCGGCCCCGGCTGCTCCCGCTTCTTCTTGTCGAGCTCTTCCTGCTTCGATCCGTCCGCCGGCTTCGTCGCTGCGTCGTTGCGCCGGCGCTTGTCCGCCCCCGGCGCATTCGCCTGCTCGGGGTCCTGTTCCTCGCGCTCCCGCTGCTCCTTGCGCTCCTCCTTGGTGCGCTCGGCGCCGTCCTTGCCCTTCTCGGCCTTCTCCGCGTCGGCCCGGTCCGCCTGTTCGCGCTCCTGGCCCTGCTTCTCCTCGTCCTGCTGCTGTTCCTGCTCGGAGTCGGCGAGCTGCTCGGCCCGCTCGTCCTCCTTCGCCTTGCGCTCGCCGGCCTCTTTCTGCTCGGCGGACGCGTCCCGCTGGGCCCGGGTCCGTTCCTGCTCGCGCCTGCCGTCCCGTCCCTTGGCGTCCTTCTTCTCCTCGGCGGCGTCCTCGTCGCGCTGCCGCTCGGACTTCTGCTCGCCCTCGGTACGGTCGGCCTGCCCCGCCCGCTCGTCCAGCAGCAGGTCGACGGCGTCCGGGACCGCCTCGGGGACGTTCAACGGCTGGAGGCCGAGAGGCGCGGTCTCCGCCTCGGCCGTCAGGTCCAGCACCCGGTCGAACTCGGAACTCAGCAGTCGCACTTCGAGCCGGTCGAGGACGGAGTCCTGGAGCTCGGGGCCCATCCGGGCCAACTGCATGCGCACCCGCCCCGAGAGGTCCTCCGGGTCGCCGCGCAGCGACCGCAGCACCCCGTTGGCCAGCCGGTCCACCAGTGTGGCGGGGTCCAGTTGCTCGAAACGGCGCCGGTCCGCGTCGACCGTCGCATAGCGGAGCCAGCCGGGGGTGGCCTGCCCCGGCTCGACCTCGGCCGCGGCCGGTTCCTCCTGGCGGGCGGACGCGCGTAAGGCGTCCAGAACGGAGGTCCGTGCCGCCGACTCCGCCTCCCGCTCCACCGTCTCCTGCGGGAGGCTGACCGCGCCCAGGTCGCGGCCGGCCCGCAACGCGCCCGAGCCGTGCGGGTTCTGGACGGTGTGCAGGAGCTCGTGGGCGAGCAGGCGCCGGCCGTCGGCCGTGCCGGGGCGGTAGGCGCCCTCGCGGAAGAAGATGTCCTGGCCGACGGCGAAGGCGTCCGCGCCCATCATCTCGGCCAGCTGCCCCGCGTCGCGGTCGGTGTGCAGGCGGACCCGGCCGAAGTCGTGGCCCAGCTGCTCCTCCAGCTCGCGGCGGACGCCCAGGTCCAGGGGCTGGCCGGCGCCGCTGACGATGTTCTTCGGCTCCGGCGCCCGCGACGCGGCGGCGCGTTCCCTGCGCTTGCGGCGCCTGTCCTCGGCGGCCGACCGGGTGTCCTGCGTCGAGGACTGTGCCGTACTCATTGCGGATCCCCCCGTCCCGCCAGCCCCGCATGCACCGCCCGTGCCAGCGCCTCACCCAGTCGTACGGCGGAGGTGGTGGCCGGCAGCGGCGGCAGCCCGGCGAGGCCGTCCAGCGCCACGCCCGTACCGTCCGCCGCGAGCGGCACCCCGCGTTCCCGTACGAGTCGGGTCAACTCGGTCTGGAACGCGGCCGATACGCGGTGTGCGTCGACCCGGGCGTCGAAACCGTCGAGGACCAGTTCGCCGATGTCGATACGGAAGTCCGTGGCGGGCGGCGGCACGGCACCGGCCTCCCGCGCGAAGCTCCCGGCCTCGTGATTCAGACCCATCCGTGGACCTCCGACGGCGTCAGAGAACGTTCCAGCTTCAGGTACTCGGTACGGGCCGCGGCCAGCATGTGGCGCATCTGGAGGCGGTCGCCCTCCTCCGCGGCGAGGAAGGCGCCGGAGAGCGCGATATTGCGGATCGAGCCGCCGGCGACCGTCAACTGTGCCAACAGGGACGGCTCGATGTTCTTCGTCGGGGCCTGGGCGGGCAGCACCCGGCGCCAGATCTCGGCGCGCTCCCGCTCGCCCGGGAAGGGGAAGTCGACGACGAAGCGGATGCGGCGCATGAAGGCGGAGTCCAGGGCCTTCTTCATGTTGGTGGTGAGGACGGCGAGGCCCCGGTAGGCCTCCATCCGCATCAGCAGATAGCTGACCTCCAGGTTGGCGTAGCGGTCGTGGCTGTCCTTGACCTCGCTGCGCTTGCCGAACAGCGCGTCCGCCTCGTCGAAGAGCAGCAGCGCGCCGCCGCGTTCGGCCGCGTCGAAGACCCGGCTGAGGTTCTTCTCGGTCTCGCCGATGTACTTGCTGACGACCTGGGAGAGGTCGACGATGAAGAGGTCCAGGCCCAGTTCCTTGGCCATGACCTCGGCGGCCAGGGTCTTGCCGGTGCCGGAGCCGCCCGCGAAGAGGGCCGTGACGCCCAGGCCGCTGCGCAGTGACTTCGCAAAGCCCCAGTCCTGGTAGACGGTGCTGCGCTGGCGTACGTGCGCGACGATCTCCTGGAGGATGCGCAACTGGCGGTCGGCGAGCACCAGGTCCGCCCAGCCGGCGCGCGGCTCGATGCGGCGCCCCAGCTCGTCCAGGCCCATCCGGGCCTCGGTGAGACCGGCCTGCCAGGCCAGCTCGGCGGCGTCGAGCACGTCCGTGTGCGGCAGGTCGCGGCGTACGGAGGCGGCGGCGGACCGGACGACGTGCGGCGGGAGCTGGAACTGGGCGACGAAGGACTGGAGGTGACGGTCCGTCACCTCGGGTAGGTCGGCGAAGGCGTCCGCCCAGAGGCCGAGTTGCTCCTCGTCGGCGAGCTTGGGCACGGTGACGCGCTGACCGCGCGGCTGGCCGGTCCGTCGCGGGTCCGGGCTGGAGACGACCAGCGGGACGGCGGCGCCGGCGATGAAGGCGTCGGCCGCGGCGTGCTGGTCGCGGTCCAGCTCGCCGACCTCGATCAACAACGCCGCCGGCAGCAGGATCGCCTCGCGCTGCCACAGGCGGGCCAGGCGGTCGCGTGCGGCGGGGTCGGTGGGGATGTCGTCGGCGGCCATGGAGTACAGGCCGAGGCCCGAGCGGTGGGCGGCGACGGCCGCGATGTCGGCGCGGGAGCGGAGGTCGGCGCCGACCAGTTCCACGCGGAGCGGGGAGTCCGGGCCGGAGCCCGCCCAGCCTGCGGCGACCCGGTCGGCGGCGGCGTCGTAGGACGGCGGCAGGGACGCGGGCGGGGGCGTACGCCGCAGCAGGCCGTGCAGTTTGGCGTCCAGGTACGGCGTGCCCACCAGGAAGTGCAGGATGCGCTCGTCGAGGCGGAGGCGGCTGGTGGTCAGGCGGGTCTCGTCGTCCAGCTCGATCAGCCGCCAGCGGCGCAGCGGGGCGACGGGGGTGAGGGCGCTCCAGTGGGGGTCGGTGAGCGCGGCCAGGGCGAGGGAGAAGGTGGGGTGGGTGTGGCCGGGGTCGGCGCTCGCGGCGGCACAGCGGGCGCCGGTCGTCGGGTCCAGTTCGGCCGCGGCGGCCAGCAGCACGATCTCCTGCTCGAAGGGGCTGAGGCCGAAACAGGCGGTCAGCGCGTCGAGGGCGGGGAGCGGTGGGCGTGCGGGGGCGGGGGCGGGGGAGGGGAGACCGCCCGGTGCGGGGGTGGGCCCCTCGGCCCCATGGGCGTCTTCCGCCGCGCCGACACCCTCGGCCGCGCCCTCCGCCGCGCCGGCCCCCTCGGCCCCGCGGCCTGTCCGCGCCACGTGGGCGTCCAGGCGTGCCAGTACGGACCGGAGGGCGGCGGCCAGCGCGGCCCCGTCCGATGCGGTGGGCGCGCCGCCGGCGGTTTCCCGCGTCCCGTTGCCGTCGCCGCTGCCCATGTCCTCGACTCCCCCCGTCACGCGCACCCCGCTCAGCTCTCCTTGCCGTCGTCGTGTGCGGTGGACCCGCCGCCGGTCGCCTTCCGGGTGCGGGAGGGGCGGGGGGAGTGGGAAGAGTGGGAGGTGCGAGTGGTACGAGAAGTGCGTGAACGGGCGGGTGCCTTGGCTGGCGATGCGTCACCTGCCGTCCCTTTTGCGGCCCGTGGGCTGCGGTCGGCCTTCTCCGCAGGAGTCTTGGCCGTCGCCCCGGGCGCCTCGGGCGCCGCGGGCGCCTCCGATGCCTTCGACGCATCCGACGCCCCGGACGCATCCGAGGCACCCGCACCTCCCGGAGCCTGCGGAGCCCCCGCGCTCTCGGGAGGCTGCGGCGCGCCCGGCGCCCCGAACGGCAGCACCGTCACCTCCGGGTGCTGCACCGGCCGCGCCGGCTTCGGCTTCTGGTGGCCGTCGAGGAGGACCAGCGACGCCTGGTACGCCACCGAGAGGGTGTACGGCGTGTTGTTGAGCATCCCCCAGAGCTTGGAGGTCTCGTCGACGTCCATCTGGGTCGGCGTGAAGCGCACCTTCTGCGGCGACTCGGCGAGATCGCTCCCCGCCAGGTACGGCCGCTCGGCCGCCTCCTCGATCAACTCCTTGGGCAGCACCGGGATTTCGTGCAGGGTGCGGACCACGCTTCCGATCAGCCGCTGTCCGACCAGCTCCTGCTCCTCCCCGTATGCGCTGATCAGGAAGTGCAGGTCGATCGCGGCGGCCGGCCGCTTCAACAGCGTCCCGTCGGAGGCGCGGGTGACCAGGTCGTTGTTGCGCATCGACGGGTTGTGGGTCACCTGGTAGAGGAAGACCGTGATCGTCGGGTCGGTCGGCGGATCGGACGGTGGCTTACGCGTCTCCACCGACACGGCCATGTCGATCTCGGGGTGCAGATTGTGTTCGATCAGCAGCGCAAGGGCCTGGGTGACCGTCGCGAGGGCAAGTGCGTTGCTCATGAAGTCCGTCCCCCCGGTGCCGTGCTCCGTATCGCCGACTTCGCCGGCACCACCGACTTTGTTGACATCACCGATATCGCTCGCATCGCCGGTATTGCCTGCGCTTCTCGTCCTGCGCGCAGCGCCGCTGGTGCCTTCTGAGGTGTCACCGTCAGCTGGTCCTCTCCCCGCGCGCCAAGTAGTCCGCGAGGCTCAGCGACGGCCCCCGCCGCTCCGTCCGCGCCGGCCGGCCGCCCGCCGCGGGGCGCTCCGTACCGGCCGCGCTGACCTCCAGGCGGCCGATCTGTACGTGCACCACCCGCTCGCCGGACCGCTGCCCACGCCGCCCGGCCGCCGCCGCGGCGCGCGCCTCGGGCCGGGCCGCGGGTACCGCGTCCGCACGGGGCCTCAGCGCAGCGGTGGCGACGGGGAGTGGGGTGGCGGCCGATGCCAGGGCGGCGGAGGGGGTCGGGCGTGCGGGGAGGTCCTCGCCGCCGGACCGGCCGGTTCGCCGCTGCCGACGCACGTCGTCGGGCAGCGCGGTGCGCGGCCCCGGGTTCACATGGGCGGCGGGCCGCAGCAGTGGCTCCGCGGGCTGCGGGGCCGGCCACGTCCGGTCCGGGGCGTCACCGTGCGGCACCTCGGACCGGATCACCGTCTCCCGGTCGGTGGTCCTGACCTCCCGTTCGTGGCGGACCCGTTCACCTGCCGGCAGGGCGGGGCGCGGCGACGCCCGCGGGAAGAGCGGTGCCGGTGCGTCCGCTTCCGCCGACGCACCGCCCAGCGCCTCGACGCGCTCGAAGGGGCCGGGCAGCCGCGGCCGTACGCGCGTGCGCCGGGCCCCGCCGGCGCGCCCGGCGGGGCCGTCCGGACGGCCGCCGGACGCCGCCGCGAAGGGGTCCGCGAGCGGGTCCGCGGGCCCCGTCGGCGCATACCGCGCCAGCAACCGGCCGAAGTAGTCGTCAGCCATCCGCGCACAGCTCCAGGTAGTAGCGGCGCCGCAGTGGGCTCAGCGCCAGGATCTGGGGCTCGCTCCAGCCGTAGGCCGAGGCGAGCAGATGGACGTCCAGGAGCACGTCGCGCGCCCAGGCGTCCAGTTCGGTCCACAGGTACGCGGCGATGTCCAGCTCCGCCGGGGTGGTCGCGCCGCACTCCGGACAGGCGATGTGCAGCGTCAACTCGGCGGCCGGATCGGCCTCTTCGGCCGCCTCGGCGAACCGCTTCAGCACCGGTTCGGGCAGCAGCCGCCCGAGTTCCTCGTCGACCGTCACCACCTCGCCGACCACCTCGCCGACCACCTCACGCCCGTCCCGTACGGCCGACAGGACGCAGCGGGCGGCCAGCAGCCGCCGTGCCTCCTCCGCCGCCACGTCCTCCGCCGCCGCGCCGGCCGCTGCCACGCCCCCATGCGCCGCGCCGGCCTGCGCCGCGCCGGCCTGCGCCGCGCCGGCCTGCGCCGCGACCGCCGCGAGGTCCGCCGGTCCGGGCAGCCGGAACCGCACCACCCACCCGCCGTCCGCCACCCGCAGGCCCTCCTCGGACAGCCGCGGCCGGGCGGCGCCCAGCGCGGCCGCGTCCAGCTCGAACTCCATCGCGGCGCCGCACTCCGTCCCGGCACAGTCGAGCGTGACCTGCATCCGCTCCCCGAACAGCGCCCGGCGCAGCGCGAAGAGGTCGGCCGTCCGCTCCCCGAGCGGAACCGACTCCAGGTCGTCGGTGCCGGCCCCGGGGCGGGCAGCGCGATGCAGCAGCAGGGCGCGGCCGCTGTCCTGCTGGGCCAGCCCGGACTCCCAGAGGGCCAGCAGCTCAGTGGGCCCGGTGACCGCCATTCCTCACCTCGTCCGGTGCCGGTGCACCTCGACGGAGGTGCAGTGGTGCGGGTACCCGGGGATCCGCCTCACGCCGGATGCGTGAACGACGGCTCCTCCGGCTCCGGGACCTCGTAGTCGCGTTCCCAGCCCTCGCACTCCAGCTTCAGGCTCTGGATGGCGACGGCGTTGGCGTTGGCGTCCATCTCGCCCAGGACCTGGTACTCGCTCGGCCAGGAGCGGTAGATCTTGTGCGAGACGGCGACCTGGCCGGCCTCGTTGAGGACCTGGATCACGATGTCCTTGCGGAAGTCGGCGAGCGAGACCTCGGAGCCGAGGCCCGCACCGACCTGCCAGACCTTGTTGGCCCAGCGGTCGAACTCCGGGTCGTGGGTGACCCCGCGCTCCAGGGTGATCCCCTCGAACTCGGAGCGGCCCGGCGACTTGCGCGGCGAGCTGGGGTCGCCGCCGTGCCGGTGCTTGACGACCTCGGTGGTGCGCTTCAGCGGGCTGATCTTGCTGACGCCCGCGACCGTACGGCCGTCCCACAGGACCAGGAACTTGAAGTTCTTGTACGGGTCGAAGCGATGGGCGTTGATCTGGAACTCAGCCATCGGATTCCTTCACGTCTGTTTTCCCTGCACTGCACGTCGCACTGCACGTCGCACCGCGCGGCCCCGGCCGGCGACCGCCGGGCGCTCGTCCGCCCCCGACAGCACCGGTGGGACCGCACCGCCTAGACCTCGAACTGCCCCGCCATCTGCTGGATCTTGACGATCACGAACTCGGCGGGCCGGACGGGCGCGATGCCGACCACCACGTTCACGATCCCGTTCGCGATGTCGGCGTCGGTCGTGGTGTCCTTGTCGCACTTGACGAAGTACGCCTGGCGCGGGGTGCTGCCCTTGAAGGCGCCCTTCTCGAAGAGGGAGTGCAGGTAGGCCGAGGCGTTCAGGCGGATCTGCTGCCAGAGCTGTTCGTTGTTGGGCTCGAAGACCACCCACTGGAGGCCGCGCAGCAGGCTCTCCTCGATGTGCAGGGCCAGCCGCCGGACCGGCACGTACTTCCACTCGCTGTCGAGGGCGTCCGCACCCTGGAGCGTACGGGCGCCCCACACCAGCGGGCCGACCATCGGGAACGTCCGCAGGCAGTTGATGCCCAGCGGGTTGAGCAGGCCGTTCTCCCGGTCCGTCAGCTTGACGGTGAGGGAGTGCACCCCCGCCAGGCGCGCCTCAGTGCCCGCCGGGGCCTTCCACACCCCGCGCTCGCCGTCGACCCGGGCGATCACGCCGGCGACCGCGCCGGACGGGGGGAAGGAGCGCAGCCGCCCGGAGAGCGGATCGGTCAGCTTCAGGTGCGGGAAGTAGAGGGCGGAGTGGTTGCCGCGGACCGGGTCGAAGGCGGCGATGCCGGCGCGGGCCGCGTCCACGCTGCCCCAGGCGGCGGGGGCGTCGACGAGGAGGAAGATCCGCCGCTCCTGGCACAGCCGCTCGGCCGCGGAGAGCACGGTCACGATGTCGTCGGTGTTCTCGTACCCGGCCAGCTCGGGCAGGGACAGCAGATTGACGTCCGGCACGTCGCGCAGCGCCTGGAGGCCGCTCTTGCGGGCCTCGCTGCCGATGAGGTCCTGCGGGCCGGGCGGGGCGCCGTCCGCACCGCCGCACAGTGGGAACACCGGAGGGTTGACGGAGGCCTCCAGGCCCAGGTCGTTGGCGCACTCGCCGAGGAAGCGGACGACGTCGGCGGGGTCGGTCGAGCCGGCCACGACCTGGATGCGGCGGCCGAACGCGGTGACTTCGGCGCCGGCGAAGGCGTGCTTGCCGGGGGCGTCCGGCAGGGCCCGCAGCTTGTGCTCCAGGAGGAGGGCGAGCTCGGTGACGGTGCAGGGCGGCTCGCCGTCACAGTCCGGGTCGTAGAGGGTGAACTCGCGCTCCACCTCGCCGATCTTGACGGTCAGGTCGACGTTCAGGTCCGGAAGGTCGTGGTGGAACGCCTTGGAGACGGTGCCGGAGGGGTCCGGGCGGCCCTCGCCGACGACCTCGACGCGGATCAGCGCGGACCCCGCGTTGATCACCGTTTCGGCGTAACGGCCGTGGTCGGCGTCCATGGACAGGCCGGTGAAGGACTCCCGGGCGGTGCCGTGCGCGTCCAGGACCGCGAGGTTGAAGGTCTGCTCCGGGCACGCGGAGTCGTGGTCGACGGCGACCCGGAGGCCGTCGCCCCAGAGGCCCGGCTCCTTGGCGTGCACCTGAAGCACCGGGCACCGGCTGTGCCCCTCGGTGGACTCCAGGGTGACGTGCGCCGCGGTGCCGCTGCCGGCCTTGGCGACCCGGACGATCACGGCGACCGTGCCGCCGTTGCCGAAGAACTGGTGGACGGCGTACGCGACCGGACTCCGTGCGGTCAGGCCGCCGAACCGGCGCTCGAACTCGGCGAAGCTGGTGATCCGTACCGGCTGGTTGAGCGGGCCGCGCCGGGTGTGGCCGACGAATGCGGTCACGGACGTGGTGACGGTGGTGATGCTGCGGACGCTGCTGGGAAGCTCTTCGACATAGACGCCGGGATAGGTCGTATGTGTCGGCATTCCCCCTCCAATCCCTTCAGGCACCGGGTGTGAGGGCACCAAGAAATCGAGAAAGCCGGGAGGGGTGGCGGGAAGAGGGGGAGGAGCGGGGTGTGGAAGAGCTCACGGCCGCCCCCTGCCCGCGGTCGTGCGTCCCCCCCATACCCATCAAGTTCCCCCGTCTGCACCCGGTGCGGAGCGATCTGACGACCGACCTGCACAGGACCAAGCCCGAAGCTTGTGACTCCTGATGCGTAAGTTTGTGAAAGTGCTCAACGCAGTCTCTTTCGGGGGCAGTTGACGGGTCAAGAGACCTTTCCGGACACCGCCCGTGGAGGCCTTGTGACGGTTTTCCGTGCGATCTTCCCAAGCGGATCGCCGCACCGGCGGAAGCGGAATCGCGTGAGATCGGTCGCGCCGGGAGGTACCGGGAGGAGCGCGCGCACGACCCCCGAAGCGGAGGTGCGCGCTGCGTCACAGCGGAACCCCGGGCCGCCCCGGACGCCACCGAAAAGCAGCCGAGAAGATGCGGAAATCACGCGGAGGCGTAACTTGGCCAAAAGATCTGTGACCGTAATCACCGCCGGAGTGTGATCTGTGATTTAGGGCCGCACGTCCAGCGGCGATAACCTGCGAGACGGACATGCCGCGTATCCGGACACCGTGTACGCCTCCCCTGTGACAGCGCCGTCACGTTGCCCTTCGCGGCACGCCCATCGCAGTCAACGAACCGCGATCACTACGGCGATTCTGAGAAGACAAGGGACGGACGCGCGTGGACCTGTTCGAGTACCAGGCGAGGGACCTCTTCGCCAAGCACGGTGTACCGGTGCTGGCCGGTGAAGTCATCGACACGCCTGAGGCGGCGCGCGAGGCGACGGAGCGACTGGGCGGCAAGTCGGTCGTCAAGGCGCAGGTCAAGGTCGGCGGCCGTGGCAAGGCCGGTGGCGTCAAGCTCGCCGCCACCCCGGACGAGGCCGTCGCCCGCGCGACGGACATCCTCGGCATGGACATCAAGGGCCACACGGTCCACAAGGTGATGATCGCCGAGACCGCGCCGGAGATCGCCGAGGAGTACTACGTCTCGTACCTCCTCGACCGCACCAACCGCACCTTCCTGGCCATGGCCTCGGTGGCGGGCGGCATGGACATCGAGGAGGTCGCCGCGACGACCCCCGAGAAGCTCGCCAAGGTCCCGGTCGACGCCAACGAGGGCGTCTCCATCGAGAAGGCCCGCGAGATCGTCGCCCAGGCGCAGTTCCCGGCCGACGTCGCCGAGCAGGTCGCCGAGGTCCTCGTGACCCTCTGGGAGACCTTCATCAAGGAGGACGCCCTCCTCGTCGAGGTCAACCCGCTCGCCAAGGTCGCCAGCGGCGAGGTCCTCGCCCTCGACGGCAAGGTGTCCCTGGACGCCAACGCCGAGTTCCGCCAGCCGGAGCACGAGGCCCTGGAGGACAAGGACGCGGCCAACCCGCTCGAAGCCGCGGCCAAGGCCAAGGGCCTGAACTACGTCAAGCTCGACGGCCAGGTCGGCATCATCGGCAACGGTGCCGGTCTCGTCATGAGCACGCTGGACGTCGTCGCCTACGCCGGCGAGCAGCACAACAACGTCAAGCCCGCCAACTTCCTCGACATCGGCGGCGGCGCCTCCGCCGAGGTCATGGCGAACGGCCTGGAGATCATCCTCGGCGACCCGGACGTCAAGTCCGTCTTCGTCAACGTCTTCGGCGGCATCACCGCCTGTGACGAGGTCGCCAAGGGCATCGTCCAGGCCCTGGAGCTGCTGAAGTCCAAGGGCGAAGAGGTCACCAAGCCCCTGGTCGTGCGCCTCGACGGCAACAACGCGGAGCTGGGTCGCCAGATCCTGTCGGACGCCAACCACCCGCTGGTCCAGCGCGTGGACACCATGGACGGCGCGGCCGACAAGGCCGCTGAGCTGGCTGCGAAGTAAGGGACGAGGACACTAACAACCATGGCTATCTTCCTCACCAAGGAAAGCAAGGTCATCGTCCAGGGCATGACCGGTGCCACTGGCATGAAGCACACCAAGCTGATGCTCGGTGACGGCACCAACATCGTGGGTGGCGTCAACCCGCGCAAGGCCGGCACCTCCGTCGACTTCGACGGCACCGAGGTCCCGGTCTTCGGCTCCGTCAAGGAGGCGATGGAGAAGACGGGCGCCGACGTCTCCGTCCTCTTCGTGCCGCCGGCCTTCGCCAAGGCCGCCGTCGTCGAGGCGATCGACGCCGAGATCCCGCTCGCCGTCGTGATCACCGAGGGCATCGCCGTCCACGACTCGGCCGCCTTCTGGGCGTACGCCAAGTCCAAGGGCAACAAGACCCGCATCATCGGTCCCAACTGCCCCGGTCTGATCACCCCCGGTCAGTCCAACGCCGGCATCATCCCGGGCGACATCACCAAGCCCGGCCGCATCGGACTGGTCTCCAAGTCCGGCACGCTGACCTACCAGATGATGTACGAGCTGCGTGACATCGGCTTCTCCTCGGCCGTCGGCATCGGTGGCGACCCGGTCATCGGCACCACCCACATCGACGCCCTCGCGGCGTTCCAGGCCGACCCCGACACCGACCTGATCGTGATGATCGGCGAGATCGGCGGCGACGCCGAGGAGCGCGCGGCCGACTTCATCAAGGCGAACGTCACCAAGCCGGTCGTCGGCTACGTCGCGGGCTTCACCGCGCCCGAGGGCAAGACCATGGGCCACGCCGGCGCCATCGTCTCCGGCTCCTCCGGCACCGCCCAGGCGAAGAAGGAGGCCCTGGAGGCCGCCGGCGTCAAGGTCGGCAAGACCCCGTCGGAGACCGCCCTCCTGGCCCGCGAGATCCTCAACGGCTGAGCGATCTCCCGACGCCGCCGGCCCCGTCCTGCGGCGCAGGGTCGGGGAGGCACTCCCCGAGCCACCAGGACCCGGGCCCGTACCCCACCGTGGGTACGGGCCCGGGCCCGTTTCCGGGGCGCCCGGTCAGCGGAGCTCGGGGCTGAGCCGGGCCTGCTCGGGCCGGGCCGGCGGGTACGTCACCGGCAGCCCGTCCCGCGGCGCGGCGTCGTGGTCCGGCGAGACGACCACCGCCAGCAGGGTGACCAGCGCGAACACCCCGGTCAGACCGAGCGCCGCGCGGGTGGTCCGGCGGGCGCTGAGCTCTCCGCCGGCCCGCGTCTCCGGCCCCGCCGACGGCTCCGCCTCCTCGGCGGCGCACAACCGGTCCGCCACGGCCAACAGCTCCCCGAGCCGGTCCCGCAGGACCTCGCCCTGCACCTCCGGCGGCTGCCCGTCGAGGCCCAGCCTCGGCAGCCGTGCGGCGATCCGCTTCCGGGCGCGGGCCAGCCGCCCGGCCGCCGCCGCCGTGCTCGCCTCGATCTCCGCCGCGGTGTCGGCCAGCCCGAGCCCGACCCCGTCGTGCAGCACCAGCGCCCGCCGGTGGGGGGCGGGCAGGGCCAGCACCGCCTCCAGCAGCGCCCGGTCGGCGGACCCCAGGGACCTCGGGCGCTGCGGGCTCCGGGCGGTCCGCAGCCCGGGGCACAGCCGGTGCCAGGGCGACAGCGCGTACTCGTACGCCGCCGCCCGCACCCACCCCACCGGATCGGGGTCCACCGCGACCTCCGGCCATCGCTGCCAGGCCAGCCGGAACCCCCGCTCCACCGCCCGTCGCGCGAGCCGGGGCCGCCCGGTGAGCAGGAACGCCTGCTGGATCAGCGCGCCGGCGTGCCGGGCGCAGAGGTCGTCGAAGGCGGTGGCGGCCGGTGCCTGCTCGCGCTGGGTCATGGACAGCAGTGTGGAAACCCGGATCGGCCCGGACACCTCGACACACGCGGCATCCACGACACGTCGATCATTTGCCCAGTACGGGGATGAAAAGGATGTTGTTGGCAGCATGACCGCGTGAGTCAGATGATCGACCGCAGCACCACGTTCTCCTCGCGCGGCCGGACCGCCGCCCGACACTCCTCCGCGGCCGGCGCGGCCTTCCTCGGCGGGGTGACGGCCGCCGGCCTCGGCCTCGGCGCGCTGACGGTCGCCGTACTGCTGCTCTGGGTCGCCTCCCCCTACCCCGACAGCGGCCCGTCCCGCGCCCTGCATCTCGCGGCCGATCTGTGGCTCCTGGCGCACGGTGGCGACCTCGTCCGCAGCACCGCGCAGGCCGGCCCCCCGGTCCCGGTCGCGGTGACCCCGCTGCTGCTCGCCGTACTCCCGGTCTGCCTGCTGCACCGCGCCGCCCGGCACACCCTGGCCACGGCCGCCGGCGGCCCGGTGGCGATCACCGTCCGCCCGGCGGCCGCCGACCCCGCCTCGGGCACCGATCCCACGGCCGATCCTGCGGCCGATGCCGATGCCGATGCCGATGCCGATGCCGATGCCGATGCGGATGCCGCCGATGCCGATGGCGCCGACCCGGCCGCGGGCACCGATCCTCCCGCCGACCCCGCCGACCCAGCCGCGGGCACCGACCCTCCCGCCGATCCCGCCGACCCCGTCGATTCCCCCGATCCGTCCGCCCAGGGGGCCGGCCCGTCGCCGCGCGCCCCGGCACCGCCGGTGCGCCTGACCGCCGACACGCCCACCGCACGCACCCTGCTCGGCGCGCTGCTCACCGGCTATCTGCTGGTCGCGGGCGGCGCGCTGCTCTACGCCTCGACCGGAGGGCTGGCCGCCGAACCGCTCAGCGTGCTGCTGTACGTACCGGCCACCGCGGTCGCCACCCTGGCCGCCACGGCCTGCTACATCCTCGGTCCCGCCGGGGCCGCCCTGCTGCCCGCCCGGGTACGGCGGTCCTGGGCCCGGGTGCCCCTCGGGCTGCGGGTCCGCCTCGGCGGCACCCGCCTCGTCGCCGCCCAACGGGCCGCCGGGGCCGCCCTGCTCGCCCTGCTCGCCTGCGGCACCCTGCTCACCCTCCTCGGGCTCGGCCTGCACGCCGGCCGGGTCCGTGACGACCTCCTGCACCTCGCACCGGACTGGGCGAGCCGCGCCACGGTGCTGCTGCTGTGCCTGCTGCTGCTCCCGAACGCGGCCGTCTGGGGCGCCGCGTACGGCCTGGGCCCGGGCTTCACCCTCGGCGCGGGCAGCGCGATCGGGCCGCTCGGCGCCTCGGCGCACCCCGCGATGCCGCAGTTGCCGCTGCTGGGCGGCCTGCCCGATCCCGGCCCGGGGAACCCGTTGACCTGGGCGGCGGCGGTGGTGCCGGTGGTCGCGGGGGCGGTGCTCGCCCGTGAGCTGGGGCGCGCGGCGGCGCCGGGGGTTCCGGGGGTGCCAGGGGCGCCGGGGAGCCCGCGCGGGTCCTGGTCGTGGTGGACGACGGCCGGTGCGGCGGTGCTGGCGGCCGGGGTCTGCGGTGTGCTCATGGCGTTGCTCGCCGTGCTGTCGGGCGGCGCGCTGGGCACCGGTGCGCTCGCCGCCTTCGGCCCGAGCTGGTGGCGCACCGGCCTGGCGGCGGCCGGCTGGGCGGTCCTGACCGGCCTCCCGGGCGCCCTCGGCGTGCGGGCCTGGCGGCTCCGGACGGAGCGCGGGACGGGCGGCAGCAGTACGCCCCGCGCGGCGGATCCGGCGAGCGGGGCGGATCCGGCGGGCGGGGCGGACGGTGCGAGCGGGGCGAGCGCCGTGGACGTCGTGGACGTCGTGGACGGCGCGGACGGTGTGGACGGCACGGAACGGGTGGCCGCGGCGGGGCGGGCCGAGGAGCCGGCGGGGGTGGGCGGCGAGGCGGGGAGCGGCGCCGCGGGCGCGGAGCGGTCCCGCGGGCCGGCTACTCCTGCACGCTCAGCAGGGGGCGCAGTTCCTTCGGGAGCAGGTTCTCGCAGGACTTGCTGGCGGACTGGGTCAGGGCGTCGTCCACGCAGGTGAAGTAGTCGCGGTAGACGATCTGCACGGTGAAGGTCGCGGCCACCATCATCAGCGCCAGCGAGGCGGTCACCAGGCCCCCGATCGCCGCCGTGACCTGGGGCCGGGTGGCGCCCGGTGCGGACCCGGCGCCGCCCGGGGCCGGGCGGCCCGCCACCGTGGCGGTCGCCGTGGCGGCGGCCTTCGCGGGGTCCTGCTTGGTGCGCAGCGAGCTGATGCCCCAGTAGATCGCCAGCGCGCCCAGCAGCAGGGCGACCTCCGGCAGGCTGAAGAGCACGAAGAAGAACGCCCACATGCCGGCCAGCAGCGCGTAGCGGGCCCGGCGCTGGGACGGGTCGGTGGGGTCCCAGCGCAGGTTGCCGGGGCCGCCGGGGCCGTTCGGCTGGCCGTTGCGACCGCCCGGCCGGGCGCCGAAGCCACCGTTCTGCCGCCCCGGCTGCCGGGAGCTCCACTGGCTGCCCCAGGCCGACGTCGGCTCGTCCGGCCGCTGGTCCTCGCCGCTGCCGTCGCGGCCCTGGTCCTGGCCGTGGGCGTCCGAGTTCGGTCGGCGCGGGCGCCACTCCTGGTCGGGGGCGTCGGCCGGCGGCGGGGCGAACGGGTTGTCGTCCCGGTCGGAGCCCGGAGTGGCCGGGGAGGACGGCCCGGACGACGGCGACTTGCGCTCCCGCGGCAGCAGCACCGCCCCCGGGGCGGTGGCGGGCGGAAGCAGGAGGGCCGCGCGGCGGCGTCGGTCCGTCATCTGGTGTGCGTCTTCCCCTTGTCTCGTCCGGGCGCGGCCCATCGCGGCCGGACCCCGGTTCCCACGAACTGCATGCGGTCTTACGCCCGACGCTACCTCCCGTCCCCGCCCCCGTCCCGCGGGGGCCGCTCGGTGTGCCGGTATCGTTGCTGACGGTCGGCGCCTTCGTAGGGTTCCCTGGATTTGCGGTACCCGCAGCCTTGTACGACCACACAAAGCACACGACATCGGAAAAGAGCCCCGCCGTGGCTTCGTCGCCAGCACCCGTCCAGCCCGCGCACCCCGGCCGTCCGGCCCGCGTCGTCGTCCTCGTCTCCGGTTCGGGTACGAACCTTCAGGCGCTGCTGGACGCCATCGCCGAGCAGGGCTCGGAGGCGTACGGCGTCGAGATCGTCGCGGTCGGCGCCGACCGCGGTGCCATCGCGGGTCTGGAGCGCGCCGAGTCCGCGGGGCTGCCGACGTTCGTCTGTCGGGTGAAGGACTACGACAGCCGTGCCGACTGGGATGCGGCGCTGACCGAGGCGACCGCCGCGTACCAGCCCGACCTGGTGGTCTCGGCCGGCTTCATGAAGATCCTCGGCAAGGAGTTCCTGGCCCGCTTCGGCGGCCGGATCGTCAACACCCACCCGGCGCTGCTGCCGAGCTTTCCCGGTGCCCATGGCGTGCGCGACGCGCTCGCGTACGGCGCGAAGGTCACCGGATGCACCGTCCACTTCGTCGACGACGGGGTCGACACCGGCCCGATCATCGCCCAGCGCGTGGTCGAGGTCCGGGACGAGGACGATGAATCCGCGCTGCATGAGCGCATCAAGGACGTCGAGCGATCGCTGCTCGTCGAGGTCGTGGGGCGTCTGGCCCGGCACGGCTACCGCATTGAGGGACGAAAGGTACGTATCTCGTGACCGCCACCGCCGAAGGTACGAAGCGGCCCATCCGCCGCGCGCTGGTCAGCGTCTACGACAAGTCGGGGCTGGAGGAGCTGGCGCAGGGGCTGCACGCGGCCGGCGTCCAGCTGGTCTCGACCGGATCGACGGCCGCGAAGATCGCCGCGGCCGGGGTGCCGGTCACCAAGGTCGAGGAGCTCACCGGCTTCCCGGAGTGCCTGGACGGCCGGGTCAAGACCCTGCACCCGAAGGTGCACGCCGGCATCCTGGCCGACCTGCGCCTGGAGGACCACGCGCGGCAGCTGACCGAGCTCGGTGTGGAGCCGTTCGACCTGGTCGTGGTGAACCTCTACCCGTTCCGCCAGACCGTGCAGTCGGGGGCCACCCCCGACGAGTGCGTCGAGCAGATCGACATCGGCGGCCCGTCGATGGTGCGCGCCGCCGCCAAGAACCACCCCTCCGTCGCCGTCGTCACCAGCCCGAAGCGGTACGCGGACGTGCTCGCCGCGGTCCGGGACGGCGGCTTCGAGCTGGCCGCCCGCAAGCGACTGGCGGCCGAGGCGTTCCAGCACACGGCCGCGTACGACACCGCCGTGGCGTCCTGGTTCACCGACGTCTACGCCCCGGAGGAGGACGCCGCGTCCGAGAGCGGCTCCGCCACGGGCGGCCTGCCCGAGTTCATCGGTGAGACCCTGGAGCGCAAGTCCGCGCTGCGCTACGGCGAGAACCCGCACCAGGGCGCCGCGCTCTACGTCAACGGACAGCCGGGCGGGCTCGCCAACGCCGAGCAGCTGCACGGCAAGGAGATGTCCTTCAACAACTACGTGGACATCGAGGCCGCGCGCCGTGCCGCCTTCGACCACGACCGGCCGTGCGTCGCCATCATCAAGCACGCCAACCCGTGCGGCATCGCGGTCGGCGCGGACGTCGCCGAGGCGCACCGCAAGGCGCACGACTGCGACCCGCTCTCCGCGTACGGCGGCGTGATCGCGGTCAACCGCCCGGTCTCCGTGGCGATGGCCGAGCAGGTCGCCGAGATCTTCACCGAGGTCATCGCGGCCCCGGCCTACGAGGACGGCGCGGTCGAGATCCTCGCCAAGAAGAAGAACATCCGCGTGCTGAAGGTCGAGGGCTCCCCGACCCAGCCGGGCGATGTGAAGTTCATCTCCGGCGGCGCGGTCGTCCAGCACACCGACGTCTTCCAGGCCGAGGGCGACGACCCGGCGAACTGGACGCTGGCCACCGGAGAGGCGCTGCCCGCCGAGGAGTTGGCGGAGCTGGCCTTCGCCTGGAAGGCCTGCCGCGCGGTCAAGTCCAACGCGATCCTGCTCGCCAAGAACGGCGCCTCTGTCGGCGTCGGCATGGGCCAGGTCAACCGCGTCGACTCCGCGAAGCTCGCCGTCGAGCGCGCCGGTGAGGAGCGGGCCCAGGGCTCCTACGCCGCCTCCGACGCGTTCTTCCCCTTCCCGGACGGCCTGGAGATCCTGACCGCCGCGGGAGTAAAGGCCGTGGTGCAGCCGGGCGGTTCGGTCCGTGACGAGCTCGTCGTCGCGGCCGCCGAGAAGGCCGGCGTGACGATGTACTTCACCGGCACCCGGCACTTCTTCCACTGAGCCGCCGGACGCACGACGGGCCGCACCCCGCGGGGGTGCGGCCCGTCGCCGTGTCGGCCGGGTGGGCGGGTCGGCTCAGTAACGCGGCCGGTTGAACCAGGCGTTGCCGTCGTCCTTCGAGACGAAGACCAGCACCAGGATGCCCAGGACGGTGTGGACCAGACCGATCGGGAAGCTGAAGAAGCTCACGATGATGGTGGCCACGCCGAAGATGATGCTGCCGATGCGGACGCCGTTGCCGCCGTTGGCGAACTGTGCCGCCAGGGTGATCGCCAACGCGGTGAAGACCACGATGACCACGATCACCGCGATCAGCAGGCCCTTGCCGATGTTCATCGCCATGATGTCGTCCTGGGCCGCGTACGGCGAGGCGTTGTGCGACGCCTTGCTGACGCCGCCCAGCCCCATCACGGCGAGGACCAGGCCGATGACGTTCAGGCCGGCGAGCACGAACATCATGATCCGCGCGGCCTTGACCCCGCCGGGCATCACCGTCGGGTACTGCGGCTGCATCCCGGGCATCCCGGGCATCCCGGCGCCGCCCGGGTACGGGCCGTACGGCGACGGCGGCTGCTGCTGGGGGTAGCCGTAACCGGGCTGCTGACCCGGCGGCGGACCGTAGGGGTTCTGGTTGGGATAGCTCACGAGCAGTGTCCTTCAAGCGACTTGTACGGAGCCGCGAAGGCCCCGATCGCGCGGTTGCGAGGGGGCCTTCGAGGAGGGGTGCACATCGGGCCGGGGCGGTTCCCCGTCCGGCTCACTGGACCTTGACGACCACCGTGCCGACGATCTTGTCCGCGAACGTCTGGGACTTCTCGTCCCACAGCGGCCACAGGTAACCGATGTCACAGGCGAGCGAGTCGAGGGCGTGGCAGATCTTGCGCACGAAGGCCATGCCGAAGCCGATCGGCTGGCCGGTCGACTCCTTGACCAGCTTGATGCCCAGGGCCTTCTTGCCCGGGGTCTGGCCCGTGCTGCCTTCCTTGACGAGGATGAAGATCCCCGCGGCCAGGCCGATCAGAATGGCGAGGATGATCATGATGATCGAGCCGACCGGCGTACTGCTCGACACGGCGCTGTTGGCCGCGTCGTGGTAGCAGTTGTAGTCGCCGGGCGTGCAGTTGGAGTAGTCCGGGGTGACCGAGGTGGCCGAGCTGGCGGCCATGACCATGGCGATGACGTAGAGGATGCCCGGAATCGCCCCCACGATGAGCCCGTCGAGGAGGTAGGCGCCCACCCGGGCACCCCAGCTCGCGTAACCCATCGGCATACCCGGCATGCCGTAGGGGGCGGCACCGCCCTGCTGCGGGTAGCCGCCGTAGGGCTGGCCCTGCGGCGGGACGCCCTGCTGCGGGTAGCCGTACGGCTGCTGCGGCTGCGCCGGCTGCTGCGGGTAGCCGTAGCCCGGCTGGCCCTGCGGCGGGACCGGCGGCTGCTGGCCGTACGGGGCCTGCGGCTGCTGGCCGTACGGGTTGTTCGGGTCACCGAAACTCATCTGCTGTTTTCCTCCGTTGGTCAGTGGGGGACGACGCGGCGTGACGCGGAGGAAAAACAGGATTCACTGGCCACCCCCCGACGAAGCCTGCGGCACTGCGCGTCAATCCTTCTAGTTGCGCATTCACTCTGTCCAGTCAAGGGCCACAGCCGTTGTCCAAGTGCAATGATCAATTCCGGCCACGCGGGTCCCGCGCGCCCTGATTGGAACGTGGCCGCCCTCATCCGGGAGGATGGGGGCATGACTGCCCAGATTCTGGATGGCAAGGCCACCGCAGCCGCTATCAAGTCCGAGCTCGCCGCGCGCGTCGAGGCGCTCAAGGCCAAGGGCGTGCAGCCCGGCCTCGGCACCCTCCTGGTCGGCGACGACCCGGGCAGCCGCTGGTACGTCAACGGCAAGCACCGCGACTGCGCCCAGGTCGGCATCGCCTCGATCCAGCGCGAGCTGCCGGAGACCGCCACCCAGGAGGAGATCGAGGCGGTCGTCCGGGAGCTGAACGAGGACCCGGCCTGCACCGGCTACATCGTCCAACTCCCGCTCCCCAAGGGCATCGACGCCAACCGCGTCCTGGAACTGATGGATCCGGCCAAGGACGCCGACGGGCTGCACCCGGTGAGCCTGGGCCGGCTGGTGCTGGGCATCGAGGGCCCGCTGCCGTGCACCCCGTACGGCATCGTCCAGCTGCTGCGGCGGCACGGCGTCGAGATCAAGGGCGCGCACGTGGTGGTCGTCGGGCGCGGGATCACCATCGGCCGGCCGATGCCGCTGGTGCTGACCCGGAAGTCGGAGAACGCCACGGTCACCCAGTGCCACACCGGCACCCGGGACCTGTCCGCGCACCTGAAGCAGGCCGACATCATCGTCGCCGCCGCCGGTGTGCCGCACATCATCAAGCCGGAGGACGTCAAGCCCGGCGCGGCCGTCCTGGACGTCGGCGTCAGCCGTGACGAGGCCGGCAAGATCGTCGGCGATGTGCACCCCGGCGTCGCCGAGGTGGCCGGCTGGGTGGCCCCCAACCCGGGCGGTGTCGGCCCGATGACCCGCGCCCAGCTGCTGGTCAACGTGGTCGAGGCGGCCGAACGCGCGGCCGGCTGAGACCTGGGATCCTGTCCTTGACAGAGACCGACGAACAACGCCACCGGAAGGGACTGCCCGCCATGGCTGCCGAAGCGCATTCGGACGGCGCCTCCGAGCCGCAGCGCTCCTCGCGCCGTTTTCCGACCCTGACCCGCGACACCGCCCGGCCGGAGGGCGGTGGTCGGGCCGCCTCGGGCGACTACCCCGCGCCGGCCCGCCAGTGGCCGCTGCTCGCCGTGATGGGCGGGGTCGCGGTCGGGCTGCTGCTCGTCGCGCTGGACGCGTTCCGCATCGGCGCGATCGTGATCGGGCTGGCGCTGCTGGGCGGGGCGGTGCTGCGATGGGCGGTGCCGTCGGTGGGCATGCTGGCCGTGCGGTCCCGCTTCACGGACATGGCGACCTACGGGGTGCTCGGCTTCGTGATCGTGATGCTGGCGCTGATGGTCCAGCCCAAGCCGTGGATCCACATCCCGTTCCTGGACGACATCGTGCACTTCACCGTGCGCTAGCCGGTACCCGGCAGCCCAGCGATACGACCGACCGCACAACCGCACAACCGCACAACCGCTCGACCGCATGACGGCGGCCCGTCCCCTCCCCCGTGGGAGGACGGGCCGCCGTCGTGCGGGTCAGGGCCTCAGCACCACTTGTTCGAGTAGATGGTCATGAGGTTGCCGCCGATGAACTTCCAACCGGTGCCCCGGTTCAGCTTCGCGCTGTTGCCGCCGTGGTGCGGCTTCTCCCAGACGGTCACACTGCACCGGGTGCCGTTGTTGTAGGCCGACAGCGGGAGGTTGAAGGCGCCGCCGTAGTGACGGAGGTCGTCGTTGTTCCTCTGGACCTTCTTCGGCGTCCCCTTGTAGTTGGCCTCCGGGTAGACGCACAGGTAGCCGCGCGGGCAGTTGCTCGGCGCCCGCAGGGTGCTGGCCGAGGCCTGCTTGGCCTGTGTGGGGGCGGCGACGGCGCCGGCCGCCGGGGCCAGGGCCAGGCCTCCGGACACGGCCGCGGCGGCCGCGGTGAGGGCGATGCGCTGACGGGTGTTCATGGTGTGGGTTCCTCCCCGTTGATGGTGGAGGCGGCGCGGGGGTGGACCGCGCCGCCCGGTGGTGCGTCACCGACTCTGCGCCGACCGGGCGGCAACCCGCCAGCAGGCCAGGACCGGTGGGGAACCTGTGGGACGTCCCAGGTCCTGACCTGCGGGGATGCCGGCGCGCCGGACGTCGCGCTGGGACGGGGAGGGGCTCGGTACGGATGTCCGGATACCGTGCGGAAAGTGTAAAAACGGGAACCGGAGGGTGTGTCCGGGCCATTATCTGCGCCATAGGGGGTCTTGTGCCTCGGGGGACAACGAACGCGTATGGGGTGGAACATGTCGCGTTGGAAAGGGCTGCCCGAAACGCTCGACCATCGGGTGCGGCAGCTCGTCGTACAGCTTCGGAGACTGAAGGACCACAGCGGGCTGAGCCTGGCCTCGCTCGCGGCGAAGACCGCGTACAGCAAATCGTCGTGGGAGCGCTACCTCAACGGCAAGAAGTTGCCGCCGCGCGACGCGGTGGAGGCGCTGGCGCGGGTCTGCGGCGCGGATGCGACCCGGCTGCTGGTGCTGCACGAAGTCGCGGCGCAGGCCTGGGAGTCCGGCCGGAAGGAGCCGGAGGCCCGCGAGGCGCCGGAGGCGGCGGGCGGGCCGGACGCGGTCGGTGTGGATGTTGGTAAGGGCGCCGGCGAGAACGCTGGTGAGGACGTAGGTCAGGACGTTGGTAGGGACGCCGGTGAGGGCGATGGTACGGAGGCCGGCACGGACGCCGTCGCCGTGGGGGCTGCGGCGCGGGTCGTGGGGGAGGGGGCGGGTACCGCCGGGGGCTCCCGGCCGCGGTTCGGGCCGCTGATTGCCCTCGGGGCGCTGGCCGTGCTCGTGGTGGCCGGTGTGGTGCTGCTGGTCGTCCGGCCCTGGCAGCACGACGCCGGGGTCGGGGCCGGGTCCGGACACGGTACGGGCATCACGGCGGCCGGCCGGTCCGTCGCCCCGGCATCGACGTTCGCGCACCGGGTGGGGGAGACCTTCCCCTGCCGGGTGTGGCGGACGGGCGGTGTGCTGACTGCCGGGCGCAGCCGGACCGCCACGGCGATCCTCGGCAGCGGCACCACCGGTTGGGAGGTCGTCGAGGCGCAGTGTCTGCTGAACCACCAGGGGTTCGACCCGGGCCCGGTGGACGGCATCGTCGGCGAGCACACCATGCGTGCCGTCAAGCGCCTCCAGACCCGGGCCGGGCTGCCGGCGGACGGGATCGTGGGGCCCGACACCTGGAAGGCGCTGCGCCGGTGAGCGGCAACGGTAGCGAGCTGTGCGAAGGGGTGGAGAGCGTCCGGCTGGCCTCCGGCATGCGGGAGTTGAGGGGGCGAACCGGGCTGAGCCTGGCCGCGCTGGCCGAGCGGACGCCGTACAGCAAGTCTTCCTGGGAGCGCTACCTCAACGGGAAGAAGCTGCCGCCCCGGGGCGCGGTGGAGGCGCTGTGCCGGCTGGCGGGCGAGCCGGACGGACGGCTGCTGGCCCTGTGGGAGCTGGCGGACGCGGCCTGGAGCGGCCGGGCCGCCGCACCCCGCGAGGCCGCCGCACCCCGCGAGGCCACCGCCGGTGCGGGCCTCGCCGGTACGGCCGTCGGCGGTACGGCCGTCGGCGGTACCGGCGGGGTGCGGCCGGACGCCGGTGGCGACCCGGGCGACCCGGGCGACCCGGGAGTCCTGGGCGTCCCGGGGCGCGAGGCCCCCGACCGGGGAGCCGGCTCCGGGGACGGGCGGCGGTCCCGGCGCCTCCCGCGCCGGGCCGGGCCGTTGGCGGCCGGGGTCGGTGTCGGCGGGCTGGCGGTCGCCGCGGCGTTGTTCCTCTGGTCCGGGGAGGGGCAGCGGCCGAGCGGGGTCACGGCCGGCGCCGCGCCCACGTCCTCCGTGGTGACCGGCTGCCGCGGGGCGTCCTGCGACGGCAAGGACCCGAATTCGATGTTCTGTAGCGGTGAGGGCCTGGTGGAGACGCTCCTGGAGCGAACCGCCGCCGGGGGACGGCATGTTCAGATCCGCTACGCCACGGCGTGCGGCGCGGCGTGGGGGCGGCTCCGCGGCGGGCGGATCGGCGACCGCATGGAGGTCGAGGCGCCGAGGGTGGTGCCGCGGTCGGTGACGGTGAAGGACCGCTTCGACGCCGAGGGGTATCTGGTGACCCCGATGGCGGTGGCCCGGGGATCGCAGGGTGTCCGGCTCTGCCTCTACCCGGCGGGCGGCCTGCCCCGGGAGTGCTTCGGGCAGTAGCGCCTGTGCGGCGTGCCGCGGCGGGGCCGGGGCACGCCGTACTCCCTCTGTGCGTGTGCATGGCCGGTTCTTGTCGGAATGCGTACACAAGTCGTAGGCGCCCGGCAGGGAATGGAACACTGCGGGGGGCCACCGGGGCGCGCACGGGTGTGCGAAATATGCCCCGAATGCTCCTGTGCGCCCGGAGAGCGGGAACTGCCGTCCGGGCCGGGGGCATCCCTGTGGGTAGTCAATGAGGGCGGGCACTCTGGGGGGAGTTGCGCGTCCGCGCGTACATGGGGGGATTGGGGGAGGCCATGCCTCGCTGGAAACCGCTGCCGGAGGAACTCGACCCGCAGGTGGGGGAGTTCGCCGGGCAACTGCGCAGGCTCGTGGACCGCAGTGGGCTGAGTGTGGCGGCCGTCGCGGACCGTACGGGCTTCAGCAAGACGTCGTGGGAGCGCTATCTCAACGGGCGGCTGCTGCCGCCGCAGCGCGCCGTGGTCGCACTCGCCGAGGCGACCGACACCCACGCCGGGCACCTCATCACGCTGTGGGAGCTGGCCGAACGGGCCTGGAGCCGGGCGGAGATGCGGCACGACGTCACGATGGAGGCGATCCGGGTCGCGCAGGCGCGGGCCGCGCTGGGGGAGTTCGAGGCGCGGCCGGCGGAGGGGAAGTCGCCGGTGAGGGCCGGGAAGGCGGCCAAGGGGGCGAAAGCGGCCGAGGCCGGAACCGCCCGGGGCGTGGCGGTCGCCGAGGGGCCCGAGACGGCACCGCGGTCCGGGCAGCCTCCGGTTCCGCACCAGCGCACCGACGACGCTCCGTCCCCGGCCGACTTCCCCGCGGGGGCGGTGGCGGTTGCCGGGGCGCCGGCTCCATCGGCCGTATCCGCCCCGGAGGGCGGGGGCGGGCGCGTCCGGCGACACCGGACGGCGATGGTCGCCGTCGGCGCGGTGGGCGCACTGCTGGTCGCCGTCGGCGCCGTACTGCTGCTGCATCCGGCCACCGGCCGCGCCCAGAAGGCGGCACCGGCTTCCGGCGCGGAGTCGCCGACGGCCCGGCCGAGCCGACCGCCGGTGCTGCCCGCCGGGGTGCGGTGCAGCGGGGCCGGCTGCGCCGGCAAGGACCCGGAGGCGATGGGGTGCGGCGGGGCGCGGGCGACCAGCCCGTCCCGCGGGCCGGCCGGCGGTGCGCTGATAGAGGTCCGCTACAGCGCCGTCTGTCGGGCGGCCTGGGCGCGGATCAGCGGCGCCGCGGTGGGCGACCGGGCCACCATCAGCGCGGGCGGCCACCGCCTCACCGCACGGGTCGAGCGGAACGGCGACGCGTACACCGCGATGGTCGACGTGCCGGGCGACCCGGCGCAGGTGACGGCCTGCGGTACGACGGTGGCGGGCGCCCAGGGCTGCGCCCAGCCGGTGCCGGCCGCCCCCGCGGCCGCCGGCGACACCCGCTGAGCCGCCGGGGACACCCTTTCAAGGGTTGTCCCCCAGCCAGGACGGCGCTGGCCGGGAATCGTCGCTCGCGGCGGCCCGCCGAAAATCCGGGTGCATGCCCGTCGGGATCCCGGGCATGCGCACCAATACCCCCCACGGGTGTGGCACCACGCGGCGGCCGCCCGCCTCCCCCCTCCTTGAGCGGGCGGCCGCCACACCTCCCTCGGCGGTCGGGGCCGAGCGCGCGCCGGCCGTCCGTACGGCCGGCCGTACGGACGCCCGACGCACCCGGTGAGGTGTTCCACACCGGCCCGTCACTTGTCGGGGGCAGGGGTCCGATAGCCTGACGGCCGGGTCTCTCGATACCAAGAGACCTCGAAGCAGGGCAGGGACACCCACCGCCACCCATGGTGGTCCAGGGGCTTGCCCCCGGAAAACACCGCGCAGGAGATCGCCATGACCCGCACTCCCGTCAACGTCACCGTCACCGGCGCCGCCGGCCAGATCGGTTACGCACTCCTCTTCCGCATCGCTTCCGGTCATCTGCTCGGCGCCGACGTGCCGGTCAAGCTGCGCCTCCTGGAGATCCCGCAGGGGCTGAAGGCCGCCGAGGGCACCGCGATGGAGCTCGACGACTGCGCCTTCCCGCTGCTTCAGGGCATCGACATCACGGACGACCCGAACGTCGCCTTCGACGGCACCAACGTCGCCCTGCTGGTCGGCGCCCGCCCCCGCACCAAGGGCATGGAGCGCGGCGACCTCCTGGAGGCCAACGGCGGCATCTTCAAGCCCCAGGGCAAGGCCATCAACGACCACGCCGCGGACGACATCAAGGTCCTGGTCGTCGGCAACCCGGCCAACACCAACGCGCTGATCGCCCAGGCCGCCGCGCCGGACGTACCGCGCGAGCGCTTCACCGCGATGACCCGCCTGGACCACAACCGCGCCATGTCCCAGCTGGCGCAGAAGACCGCCACCCCGGTCTCCGAGATCAAGAAGCTGACGATCTGGGGCAACCACTCCGCCACCCAGTACCCGGACATCTTCCACGCCGAGGTCGCGGGCAAGAACGCCGCCGAGGTCGTGGCCGACCAGCAGTGGCTGGCCGACACCTTCATCCCGACCGTCGCCAAGCGCGGTGCGGCGATCATCGAGGCCCGTGGCGCGTCCTCGGCCGCCTCCGCCGCCAACGCCGCCATCGACCACGTCCACACCTGGGTCAACGGCACCGCTGACGGCGACTGGACCTCCATGGGCATCCCGTCGGACGGCTCCTACGGCGTCCCGGAGGGCCTGATCTCCTCGTTCCCCGTCACCACCAAGGACGGCGCGTACGAGATCGTCCAGGGCCTGGAGATCAACGACTTCTCCCGCGAGCGCATCAACGCGTCGGTCAAGGAGCTGGAGGAGGAGCGCGACGCGGTCCGCGCCCTCGGCCTGATCTGACGCCACCCGTCTCCACCCCGTCTCCACCCCGAGCCCGCACGGTCCGCAACGGCCGTGCGGGCTCGGTCGTTTCACCGGCGCCGCGGAGCCCGCGCGACCACCTTGTGTTATCGCGCTGACACGGAGCGGTCCGCTCGCCTATGCTGCGGCTTCCGCACCCTGCGGCCGGTCGCCGGCGCCTCGTCCGCCCAACTCGACCGCTGCGGCAGCTCGTTGGCGTTTGGGGGAGGCCGATGACTCGGACGGAAGTGCCCGCGCAGCCAGGGGGTCCCGACGACCTCCCGCAACTGATCAAAGAGCCGCCACCGCCCGGTCCCGCCGCCCCGCCGCCGCTCCCCGCCATCCCGCCGGGCGCCAGCGAGGCCACCCGGCTGCTGTGCGCCGGCACGTACCTGGACGAGACGTTCCGGGACGCGGTCATCGACGAGCTGTACGTCCACGAGGAGCGGTTCGCCGCGCCCTCCCTGGGCATCGACGCCGCCCGGGTGCTCGCCCACGCGCTGCGCGCCCGCCGTCTGGAGCTCGGCTGGGCCGCCGCGATCCTGGGCGTGTGGATTCTGGCCATCCCCCTGTCGTCCGGGCTGGTGGTGCTCTACCTCTTCCCGGTCGTCTTCATGGCGCTCTCCCGCGTCGTCCGCCGGGCCCCCGTCCCGCAGTGGCTGGCGCGCGGACTCTCCTTCGTGCTGCGGTGGTACGGGCGGCTCACGCTGTTCTTCTTCATCGTGGCGCTGGCGGTGTCGGCCGTCATCGGGGCCGCGCTGGGCGCCTCCTGGTGGTTGCTGCCCACCAGGCTGCTGCCGGGCCTCCTACAGTTCGGCTCGTCCCAGTACGGCGAAGGGGACTACGGCTACGGGGACGGCGGCTACTCGGGCGCCGGGGCGTTCACCACCTCCGTGGACTCCGCCGTGGCCGCCGGCCCGGGCTCCGGCACCCTCCAGGTCTGGATCGCCCTGCTGCTGCCGCTGGTGCTGGCCACGCTGGTCGCCTTGCAGCGCGGGCAGTTCGCCCGTGCGCTGGCCCACGAACTGTCCCGGGAACGCTTCCCCGACGCGATGTCCGATCCCGCGGAGCGCGCCGAGGGCCTGCGGTTCCGGCGGCTGCGGGAGCGGGTGCGGGTCGAGCAGCACGGGCCGCTGGTGATGTACCGCGAAGCCAATCCGTTCTGCGGCGCCGGCGACCCGTACCGGACCTGGTCGCTGTCGGTGGAGCTGAACCCGCGGGCGGACCGGGAGGTCGAGCCGCTGGACAACCGCGCCATCCTGGACCGCATCGTTCCCCTGGTGGCGGCGCTGCGGGTGCCGTCCCCGCACGGTTCGCCGAAGGCGGCGGCCGCGGTCCGCGACCGGCTCCGCGCACTGGAGATCGACGAGTGCGTCTTCCTGCCGGCCGAGGGGCTGCCGACCCGCGAGGCGGCGCCGTACGCACCGGCGGCGTTCGAGGAGCACCGGGCCGCCGCGGTGGAGGAGGGCGGCGAGACCCGCCGGCACTTCCTGCGCATCCGGGTCGGCGGCTGGAACGAGGGCGTGGTCACCACGCTGTTCGTGCGGGTGCACACCCAGGGCGGGATGCTGATGCTGGAGGTCGCGCCGCATGTGCTGTGGCCGCTGCGGCAGCTCTTCCAGGACGCCGACCGGCTCGCCCACCAGTACCGGCACCACCACCACTTCGGCAAGGGCGTCTGGTCGTTGACCCGCACGCCCCGCTCCGCGGGCGCCGCCGCGCTCACGCTGGGGCGCGGGCTGTTGTCGACCTGGCGGCTGGCCACCGCCGGCCACGGTGCGGCGCTCCCCGAGGGCCCCGGCACCTCGGTGCGCGAGCTGGGCTCGTACGGAGAGTCCTCACTGTTCCAGGACATGGACGTGGCCCGCTATCTGAAGACCATCCAGCAGCGGGTGGCGGCCGGGGTGACCACCGCGCTGCGCGAGGCCGGCTACCAGACCGAGGAGTTCGAGCAGCGGATCGTGCACGTCGCCGAGGGCGGTACGTACGTCGAGTCCGCACACGGCGCGATCGGCATCGGCGACCACAACACGATCACCAACAACACCACCACTCCGCCCGGTTCCACGGGGAAGGGAAGGAACAAGCGTGGCAACGGCTGACGAACGCGGCAAGGGCATCCACATCGGCAGCGTCCGGGGGGCCTTCGCCATCGGCGACCACAACACGGTGACCCACAACGAGGGCTCCGGTGTCGCGCCGGCGGACCCGGCGCAGGAGGAGTTGCTGCGCGCCGTCCGCGCACTGCGCGAGGACCTGTCCCGGGCGGTGGAGACCCCGCAGATCACGGCCCTGAGGGGGGAACTCGCCGACGCCGAGACGGAGATCGCGGACCGCGGGGCGGCCGGGCCCGGCCGGCTGGCCCGGCTCCGTACCGCGCTCGCCGACGCCGGCGCGGTCGTCGGGCTGCTGGCTTCCGGTGCCGCGGTCGGTCAGGCCGTCGCCGCCCTGGTGGGAGGCTGAGCGTGCGGCGCGGCGGCCAGCCCCGCTGGAACAACGAGACCCAGAGATGGGAGGACGGCACCCCGCCGCCCGCCCCTTACACGGGGCCGATGCCGCCCCGGCCGGCGCTCCCCCCGCCCGGGGTCCCCGGCCCCTTTCCCGAACCCGAACTCCACCCCGGACCCCAACCCCAGCCCTACCCCCAACCCCACCCCGAAGCCCGCCCGGCGCCCGGCCGCCGCACCATCGCCCTGGTCGCCGGCGCCGCGGTGGCGGTGATCGCGGCGGCCGCGGGCGGTGGCTACCTGCTGTGGGGGCGCGGCGACGACCCGGCCGCTGCCCGCCCACCGGCCCGCGGCACGGCCTCCGCGCCGGTCGCCTCGCACACCGGCGACACCACGGAGCCCACCGGCGCCTCCCCGTCCGTCCCGCCCACCGACTCCTCCTCCGCCACCGGTGTCCCGGCCGGCTACCGCATCGTCCACGACACCAAGGGCTTCACCACCGCGGTGCCGGAGGGCTGGCAGCGCAGCGAGCGCAGCACCGGCGTGTTCTACACCGCGCCGGACGACCGCGGACTGGTGCAGATCTTCCAGATCACGGAGCCGGACACCAGCCCGCGCGAGGCGTTGCAGCAGGCCTCGCGGGGTCTGTCCGGCAACCCCGGCTACGAGGAGATCAGCCTCGGGCCGCTGTCCGGCGAGGAGTCTCCCGGGATGGACGCCGCCCAACTGGTCTACGCCTATGACAGCGAGCGGATCGGCACCCGCGTCAAGGTCGTGGACTGCGCGTTCACCGTCGCCGACGGCCGCCAGTTCGCGGTACTCGTCCTGGGGACCGAGGCCGACTGGCCGGAACAGGAACGGACCCAGCAGATCGCCCTGCGGGCCTTCGCCCCCACGCGGTGAGTCGGGCCTCCATGCACCGAGCCGGGCGACCACGCACCGAGCCGGGCGGCGACCGGCCACCGCCGCCCGACTACCCGGGCAACTCGGTGCGCTCCCACCACTCATAGACGGGGAGCGCCCCCTCGGGGGTGTCCTGCCGTCGCTTGGTGGCCCTGAAGTGCTCATAGCCGTTACGGAACGGAATCTTCAGATCCTCCCCGGGAGGGCCGACCGGCACGACCCTCTCGGGCAGCTCCTCCGGCCCGCCCACCAGCACTGCCTTCGCCGCTGTCTCAGCCATGCCTGCATTGTCGCCCGCGGGATGTCACATCGGCCGGTACCGGTACGTCAATGGAGTGAGAGCCCGTTCCGGGGCCGTGGAGCATCCGGTGCACGTTCACTCGGGCACCGGCGAGGAGGCACTGACATGGCACGCATCTCCCTCACCCCGCGCCGTACGCTCACCGTGCGCTTCGCCGAGTGGTACTCCCGCCGCGCGTACGGGGAGGTGATGCAGCCCGCGCTGGCGCTCGGCCACCACCCGAAGCTGCTGCGCCACTACTTCTCCTTCGAGAGCAAGCTCGCCCGCTGGAAGGCGCTGGACCCGGCGCTGAAGCACCTGGCGGAGCTGGTGTCGGCGGCGGCGATCGGCTGTTCGTGGTGCGTGGACTTCGGCTACTGGCACGCCGACAAGCTCGGCCTGCCGCTGGAGAAGATCAGCAAGGTGCCGGACTGGCGGTCGCACCAGGACTCCTTCACGGAGCTGGAGCGGCAGGTCATGGAGTACACGGAGGCGATGACCGCGACCCCGCCGACGGTGACCGACGAGCTGGCCGAGAGCCTGCGCGGCCGCCTGGGCGACGCCGCGTTCGTCGAGCTCACCGCCATGGTGGCGGTGGAGAACCTGCGGTCCCGCATCAACAGCGCCATGGGCCTGCGCAGCCAGGGCTTCTCGGACAACTGCGCGATCCCGCTGGCGGGGCCGTCCCGGGACTAGTCCCGCGGGAAGTCGGCAGTGGGGATGGTGAGGCCCGGGAACGTGGGCGTGAGATCGATCGGCAGGCCGTAGGCGAGCGTGGTCTCGATCCTGTACTCGCCGTCCCGCGGCTGGGTGAAGACGCGGCAGCGGCCGGTGTGCGGGTCTGCGATGACGTAGACCGGGATGCCGGCCTCCGCGTAGATCGCCTTCTTCGGGCCGTAGTCGTTGTGCGCGGTGCCCTTGGAGATGACCTCGGCGATGAATTCGATGTCCTGGTAGCGCCAGCGGCCCCGGTCCTTCTTGGCTCCGTCGGCCAGCTTGAAGACGTCCGGGCACAAGCCGTTCTCGCCGGGGAAGTCGATCCGCACGTCCGACATCACGAGGACGTGCATCCCAAAGCGGTCTTCGAGCGCCCGCACGATCCAGCGGATGGTCGTCCAATGCACGTCCCGCTGCGGCGTCATGAAGATGGCCCCCTCGACGATCTCGACCCTGTAGCCCTCGGGGAAGGCCTGCTCCAGCCGCTCGAACAGTTCGTCCAAGACCTGCTCGTCGTGGTGCTCAGTGGGCTCCGCCATCTCCATCCCGTCGGTCGCGATCGATACGGTCCGCTCAAGGCTGATGGTCATCGTGCCGCTCCTCCCCGCTGCCACGTGGTACGGGCAGCCGCACGGTTCAACGAGACGTATGTGCGAACGGTTACGGGCTGTAGCGGCATATGCCGCTACACGCGTTGCCCGCGGACCGCTCACGTGCTCTGCGTCCCCTGGAGCAGCTCCTCCAGCGTCGATATGTCGACGGTATCGCCCGGGGCGGGGGTTTTGGTGGGAACGGGGGTGCCGTAGTTGCTCAGCAGGATGGTGCCGGTCTCGTGGTCGGCCTCGGCGGTGAGCTTGAGGGGGTAGTGCTTGCCCTTGATGGCGACGTAGAGGGTCTGGACGACGCCGTCGACCTTCTTCACGACGGGGAGCACGGGGGTGCCTTCGTGGACCGTGGGTTTGCCCTTGGAGAGGGTGGGCTTGGGGGCGGACGGGGTCGGGGTGCCGGAGGAGGGCTCCTCGGGGCCGGCGGCCGACTTCTGGAAGGCGGTGAGGTCGCAGGCCTCGGACAGGCTCTGGAGGAAGTCGTCACGGGTGGTGCCGTGCAGGAAGGTGTCCCGGTACTTCGCGGCCGCCTCGGCGCCCGCGGGGCCGGGCAGCTGGCTCTTCCAGAAGGCCGCGTCGGGCTTCATCCAGACCTGGTCGCCGTGCTTGATGATCTCCACGCGGCCGAGTTGGCCCTTGCTGACGGCGCCGGCGCAGTTGCCGGCCCGGTCGAGGGTGAGGTCGAGCCTGGTGGGGTCGGTGGAGGTCTGGGTGCGCAGGCGCAGGGACTTCGCGGCGACGAGTTCGTGGAGTGCGGCGTCGGAGATCTGCTGGGCCGACTTGCCCGCGAGATCGCCCTCGCCGTCGGGGTCGTCGGCCGCCGCCGCGAGGCCCGTGCAGGCGGCCCCGGCGATCAGGGCGGCACAGCCGAGGACGGCGGTGGCGGTGACGGCGCGGCGTCTGCTGGTCATCTCGGCACCTCCGATGCGGAGGGGGTGTACGAGGGGCGGGACGCGGGGGCACACAGCATCGTTTGCCGGTGCCACATGGGCATAAGGCTATTCAGGGTACGTTCTGGGACATTCGTCTGCACATTGAGTGAGTCGGCTCACTTTCCCTGAATGTTTGGGCATAGGTAAGGCGCTTCCGGGGAGGGGTCCCCGTTGCTGGTGACGCCAGTGGTTGCACCAGTCGGAACACCTCGGTAAGCGGAAGGCAGAAGAATCGTGTCGGCAAGCGAGACCATTCACGTAGACGGGACGTGGCGCGCCGCCGCGTCCGGCGCCACACGGCAGGTGCTCGACCCCGCCGACGCGACGACGCTCCAGGTGGTGGCCGAGGGCGGTGCCGAGGACGCCGACGCGGCGGTCGAGGCGGCCCGCCGGGCCTTCGACAACGGTGCCGGCGCCTGGCCCCGGACGCCCGTCGCCGAGCGCTCCGCGCTGCTGCGCCGGGTCGCCGACCTGCTCCAGCGCGACCGCGAGGAGATCGCGCTCATCGAGAGCCGGGACACTGGCAAGACGCTGGAGGAGGGCCGGGTCGACGTCGACGACGTCACCAACGCCTTCCGGTACTTCGCCGACGTGGTGATGAACGAGAGCGGGGGACGGGTCGTCGACGCCGGCTCGCCGGACGTGCACAGCGTCGTCGTGCACGAGCCGGTCGGCGTCTGTGCGCTGATCACGCCGTGGAACTACCCGCTGCTCCAGGCCAGTTGGAAGATCGCGCCGGCCCTCGCGGCCGGCAACACCTTTGTGATCAAGCCCAGCGAGGTCACCCCGCTGTCGACCGTGCACCTGATCAAGCTGCTGGTCGAGGCGGGCCTGCCGGCCGGGGTCGGCAACATCGTCACCGGCGCCGGCGTCCCGGTGGGCCAGCGGCTGGCCGAGCACCCCGACGTGGACCTCTTCTCCTTCACGGGCGGTCTGGTCAGCGGCACCAAGGCGGGCGCCGCGGCCGTCGCCGGTGCCAAGAAGATCGCGCTGGAGCTGGGCGGGAAGAACCCCAACGTGGTGTTCGCCGACGCCTGCGTCACCGACGAGGGCTTCGACACCGCCGTCGACCAGGCGCTGAACGCGGCGTTCATCCACAGCGGGCAGGTCTGCTCGGCCGGCGCCCGACTGATCGTCGAGGAGTCGGTGCGCGACCGCTTCGTCGCCGAACTCGCCCGCCGCGCCGAGAAGATCAAGCTCGGCCGGGGCACCGAGAAGGGCGTCGAGTGCGGGCCGCTGGTCTCCCAGCAGCAGTTGGAGAAGGTCGAGGCGTATGTGGCCTCCGCGCTGGCGGAGGGGGCGCAGCTGCGGGCCGGCGGCAAGCGGCCCGAGCCGAACGAGGTGCGTCCCGCCGGCGGCTACTTCTACGCGCCGACCGTGCTCGACGGCTGCCACCGCGAGATGACGGTGGTGCGGGAGGAGACCTTCGGGCCGATCCTGACCGTGGAGACCTTCCGCACCGAGGACGAGGCCGTCGCGCTCGCCAACGACACCGAGTACGGCCTGGCCGGGGCGGTCTTCTCCGCCGACACCGCGCGCGCCCGCCGGGTCGCCGCGCGGCTGCGGCACGGCACCGTATGGATCAACGACTACCACCCCTACCTGCCGCAGGCGGAGTGGGGCGGCTTCGGCAAGTCCGGCATCGGCCGGGAACTGGGCCCCTCGGGCCTGGACGAGTACCGCGAGAGCAAGCACGTCTACGAGAACCTCCGGCCGGAGCCGGTGCGCTGGTTCGCGGGCTGACCGCCCGGGACGAAGCAACACCCTCAGGACCACGCGCACTTCGCAGTAAGGAGTACCCCCAATGCCCGTGTACGACTACGTCATCGTCGGTGGTGGCACCGCCGGATCGGTCATCGCCTCGCGCCTCGTCGAGGACCCGGACACCACGGTCGCCGTCATCGAGGGCGGCCCCTCCGACATCGACCGCGAGGACGTGCTCACGCTGCGCAAGTGGCTCGGCCTGCTCGGCGGCGAACTGGACTACGAGTACACGACCACCGAGCAGCCGCGCGGCAACTCGCACATCCTGCACAGCCGCGCCAAGGTCCTCGGCGGCTGCTCCTCCCACAACACCCTGATCTCCTTCAAGCCGCTGCCGTCCGACTGGGACGAGTGGGAGGCGGCGGGCGCGACCGGCTGGGGCGCGAAGGAGATGGACCCCTACTTCGGCAAGCTGCGCAACAACATCGTGCGGGTGGCCAGGAAGGACCAGAACCAGATCGCGACCGACTGGATCGAGGCGACCAGGACCGCCCTCGGCGTGCCCGAGGTCGTCGGCTTCAACGACCGGCCGTTCGAGGAGGGCGTCGGCTTCTTCGACCTCTCCTACCACCCGGAGAACAACAAGCGGTCCTCGGCCTCGGTCGCCTATCTGCACCCGCACATCGAGGCCGGTGACCGCCCCAACCTCACGCTGATGCTGGAGACCTGGGCCCACAAGCTGGAGCTGGACGGCAGCCGGGCGCGCGGTGTGCACGTCCGCACCAAGGACGGCGAGGAGATCCTCGTCGAGGCGGCCCGCGAAGTGCTGGTCTGCGCCGGTGCGGTCGACACCCCGCGGCTGCTGATGCACTCCGGCATCGGCCCGAAGGCGGACCTGGAGGCGCTGGGCATCCCCGTCGTGCACGACCTGCCGGGCGTCGGCGAGAACCTCATCGACCACCCGGAGTCGGTCATCGTCTGGGAGACCAACGGGCCGATCCCGGGCAACTCCGCGATGGACTCCGACGCGGGCCTGTTCGTCAAGCGGGACCCGGAGCACAAGGGCCCCGACCTGATGTTCCACTTCTACCAGATCCCGTTCACCGACAACCCGGAGCGCCTGGGCTACCAGCGCCCCGAGCACGGCGTGTCGATGACCCCGAACATCCCCAAGTCCCGCTCCCGCGGCCGGCTCTACCTCACCTCCGCCGACCCCGAGGTCAAGCCCGCCCTGGACTTCAAGTACTTCGCGTACGACGAGAACGGGGTCGACTACGACGGCGACACCCTCGTCGACGGCATCAAGCTGGCCCGCAGGGTCGCCCAGGCCGAGCCGTTCAAGAAGTGGCTCAAGCGCGAGGTCTTCCCCGGCCCGGACGTCACCGACGACGCCGAGATCGGCGAGCTGGTGCGCAAGGCCGCGCACACCGTCTACCACCCGGCCGGCACCTGCAAGATGGGTGCCGCCACCGACCGACTCGCCGTCGTGGACCCGGAGTTGAAGATCCGGGGACTGGACGGCATCCGTATCGCCGACGCCTCCGTCTTCCCGACGATGCCGGCGGTCAACCCCATGCTGGGCGTGCTGATGGTGGGGGAGAAGTGCGCCGAACTGCTCCAGAAGACCCCTATCGAGGGAGGTGATGCGTGATGGCTACCACCTCCGCCGCCGCATCCGAGATACCCAACCCGCGCAACACCACCGACGCGTCGGACGACGGCCGCGAGGTCGTCTTCTCCGTCCGCCACCTCTGGAAGGTCTTCGGCCCCAAGGCCGACAAGATCCCCGACGACACCTCGGTCGCCGAGCTGAGCGCCCAGGAGCTGCGGGAGCGGACCGGCTGCACCGCCGCCGTCCGCGACGTCTCCTTCGACGTCCACAAGGGCGAGGTCTTCGTCGTGATGGGCCTGTCCGGCTCCGGCAAGTCCACCCTCGTCCGGTGCCTGACCCGGCTGATCGAACCGACCAGCGGGGACCTGGAGATGGACGGCGAGGACGTGCGCGCCATGGACAAGGCCACCCTGCGCGAACTGCGCCGCCGCCGCGCCGCCATGGTCTTCCAGCACTTCGGCCTGCTGCCGCACCGCACCGTAGTCGACAACGTCGCCTACGGCCTGGAGATCCAGGGCGTCGGCAAGACGGAGCGCCGCGAGAAGGCCACCGAGATGGTCGACAAGGTGGGCCTGGCCGGGCTGGAGAAGCGCCGCCCCGGGCAGCTCTCCGGCGGTCAGCAGCAGCGCGTGGGCCTGGCCCGGGCGCTCGCCGTGGACCCCGAGGTCCTGCTGTTCGACGAGCCGTTCAGCGCGCTCGACCCGCTGATCCGCCGCGACATGCAGGAGGAGGTCGTCCGCCTGCATCGCGAGGAGGGCCGGACGATGGTCTTCATCACCCATGACCTCGCCGAGGCGCTCCGGGTCGGCGACCGGATCGCGCTGATGCGCGACGGCGAGATCGTCCAGCTCGGCACCCCGGAGGAGATCGTCGGGTCCCCCGCCGACGACTACGTCCGCGACTTCGTCCGTGACGTACCGCGCGAGCAGGTGCTGACCGTCCGCCGCGCGATGCGCCCCGCCGAGGACGGCGAGACCGACCAGGGCCCGGCGCTGGCCGCCGACACCCTGATCTCCGACGCCATCGAGGCGGTCGCCCGCTCCGGCGGCGCCGCCCGCGTGGTCGAGGACGGCCGCTGCCTGGGCATCGTCGACCACGCCTGCCTGCTCGACGTGGTGGCCCGGATCGACCGCCCGCAGCACGGTGAGGTGGCCGCCTGATGTACGCCGTGACCCCCCACGGCGGCGCGCTGCGCGCCGCCGGCTCCAGAGCTCCCGCGGCCTCGCCGCGGTCCCGGCTGCGTGCCGCGCTGCTGCGCCAGTGGCGCGAGGCCCAGCGCGCCGCCGCCCTGAACGTCCCGGTCGGCACCGTGAAGCGGGGGCGCGCATGAGCGAGCGGAGCGAGCGAATCATCGACAGGTGCGTGCCGTGCGCATGCGAGGCCTCGCGAAGCGAGGTGTCGGCATGAGTACCGCATCCGCACCCCCGGCCGCCCGGCGCGGCCTCGGCGCCGACACCCCCAAGGTCGGCCCGGCCCAGGCCCTGCTGGGCCACCGCGGCCTGGCCAAGCTGCTGCTGCTCGTCGTCGCCGCAGCGGTCCTGGTCCCGATCGTGCACGCCAAGTGGCCCGGCGCCCCGTGGCCGTCGGACCTGACCGTCGACGTGTCCGGGCCGCTCGGCCGGACCAGCGACTGGATCATCGACAACCGCGACAGCCACTGGCTGTTCGTCTACTTCCTGGGCCACTTCTCCAACGCCGTGGTCATCTCCGTGCGCGCGGTCTACCTGCTGCTGCTCGCGCTCGGCTGGACCGGTGTGACGGCCGGCCTGACGCTGATCGCCTGGCGGGTGGCCGGTCTGCGGATCGCCGCGACGGCGCTGGTCTCCTTCGTGGTCAGCGGCCTGCTGGGGATGTGGGTCCCGACCATGCAGACGCTGGCGCTGATGGTCGTGGCGGTCGCCGTCTCGGTGCTCGTCGGCGTCCTGCTGGGCCTCGCCGCGGGACTGTCGGACCGGCTCTTCCGCCTGCTGCGCCCGGTCCTGGACACCATGCAGGTCCTGCCGGCGTTCGCCTACCTCCTGCCGGTCGTGCTGGTCTTCGGCATCGGCGTACCGGCCGCGCTGCTGGCCACCGTGATCTACGCGGCGCCGCCGATGGCGCGGCTGACCGCGCTCGGTCTGCGCGGCGCGGACGCCGGGGTGCTGGAGGCCGTCTCCTCGCTGGGCGCCACCGGCCGGCAGCGGCTGCTGACCGCCCGGCTCCCGCTGGCCCGCAAGGAACTGCTGCTCGGTGTCAACCAGACGATCATGATGGCGCTGTCCATGGTCGTGATCGCCTCGATGATCGGCGCCGCCGGCCTCGGCGACCGGGTCTACCAGGCGCTCGCCTCGGTGGACGTCGGCGCCGCGCTCGCCGCCGCCGTCCCGATCGTGCTGCTGGCCATCGTCATGGACCGCACCACCGCCGCGGCCGGCGAACGGATCGGTGCCGACCCGGCCACCACCGGCCCCCAGTGGCTGCGCGGCTGGCCGGCCTGGGCCGGAATCGCCGTGGTCACCGCCGCGTTCGCCCTCGTCGGCCGGCTCTCCGGCTCCCTGGTCTGGCCGACCGGCTGGGCCGTGGACATCGCCCGCCCGGTCAACGACTTCAAGGAGTGGATGGTCAACCACCTCTACTCCGGCGTCCCGGTCATCGGCGGCACCGCCGACTGGGCCGCGCACTTCACCAACTGGGTGCTCAACCCGCTGCGCGACGGCCTGACCGCGCTGCCCTGGTACCTGACGCTGCTCCTCGTCGGCGCCCTGGCCTGGCTCATCGGCACCTGGCGCACCGCCCTGACCGCCGTCCTCGCGATGGCCGCCATCGGGGTGCTGGGCGTCTGGAAGCCGTCCATGAACACCCTGTCCCAGGTGCTCGCCGCCCTGGTGGTGACGCTGGTGCTGGGCTTCGGCATCGGCGTCCTCACCGCGGGCAGCAAGCGGCTGGAGGCGATCCTGCGTCCGGTCCTCGACGTCATGCAGACCATGCCGCAGTTCGTCTACCTGATCCCGGTCGTCGCCCTCTTCGCCGTGGGCCGTGCCCCGGCCGCCGCCGCGGCGGTCGTCTACGCCCTGCCGGCCGTCATCCGCATCACCACCCAGGGCCTGCGCCAGGTGGACCCGGCGGCGATGGAGTCGGCCCGTTCGCTGGGTGCCACCCGTTGGCAGATGCTGCGCCAGGTGCAGCTTCCGCTCGCCCGGCCGGCGCTGCTGCTCGCCGTCAACCAGGGCGTGGTCCTGGTCCTCGCCGTCGTCATCATCGGCGGCCTGGTCGGCGGCGGTGCCCTCGGCTACGACGTGGTCACCGGCCTCGCCACCGGCGACCTGGGGCTCGGCCTGGTCGCGGGTGTGGCGATCGTGTGCCTGGGCCTGATGCTCGACCGGGTGACCCAGCCCACCGAACGCCGCACCACGGGGAAGGGAGCCTGACCATGTCCCGTACGCGCAGAACCCTTCTCGGCACGACCGTGCTCGCCGGCACGGTGGCCCTCTCGTTGGCCCTGTCCGCCTGCGGCAAGGCCGATATGACCAAGCAGTCCTCGCCGTTCGCCGCGGCCAAGGGCTCCAAGTCCGTCACCCTGTCCGTCCAGACCTGGGTCGGCGCCCAGGCCAACGTCGCCGTCGCGAAGTACCTGCTCGAACACGAGCTGGACTACCACGTCGACACCGTGCAGGTGGACGAGATCCCGGCGTGGGACGCCCTCAGCCAGGGCCGGGTCGACGCGATCCTGGAGGACTGGGGCCACCCGGACCAGGAGCAGCGGTACGTCAAGGACAAGAAGACCATCACCGCGGGCGGCGGCAACGGCGTCACCGGCCACATCGGCTGGTACGTCCCCAAGTACTGGGCCGACCAGCACCCCGAGGTCACCGACTGGAAGAACCTCAACAAGGTCGCCGACCAGCTGCGGACCTCGGAGAGCGGCAACAAGGGCCAGCTGATGGACGGCTCGCCGTCCTACGTCACCAACGACAAGGCGCTGGTGAAGAACCTCGGTCTGAACTACGAGGTGGTCTTCGCCGGCTCCGAGGCGGCCCAGATCACCCAGATCGAGCAGTTCGCCAAGGAGAAGAAGCCCTTCCTGACGTACTGGTACGAGCCGCAGTGGCTCTTCAACCAGGTGCCGATGGTGGAGGTCAAGCTCCCCAAGTACACCGACGCCTGTGCGGAGAAGGGCACCAAGGACCCGCAGTCCATCGACTGCGCGTACCCCACCACCCCGCTCCAGAAGTACTTCAACACCGACTTCGCCAAGAGCGGTAGCAGCGCCGCGGCGCTGCTGAAGAACTTCAGCTGGACCAAGGACGACCAGAACGAGGTCTCGGAGTCGATCGCCTCGGGCGGCCTGTCGGCGGACGAGGCGGCGAAGCGCTGGGTGACCAAGCACCCGGACGTCTGGAAGAAGTGGTTGCCCAAGAAGTAGCCCCCTGGTCGGCGGACTCACTCGATCGGATGGCGGGCGGTGAATGCCCCTCGCAACGGCGACCGGTCCCGCACCATGCCGTTATGACGCTTTTGCCCATTTGCCCCAGCCCCGACTGCGGCGCCCCGCTGTGGAAGGACACCACCACCACCGACGTCAACTGGGACAACTGGCGGTGGTGGTGCTCCCGCTGCGACGACAGGTGGTACCCCACGGCGGAACAGCTCGTGGAGTTCCGTCATGGGGTACCTGTATCGGGGGGACCGGTCGCTCGGCCACGCCAGAGGCGGCCCGGCTATCCGGACCCCAGGGTGCCGGCCCGTCAGTAGGTGCCGTCCGGCCCGTTCGGGTCAGACGTTGTGCAGGCCCGACGCCCAGGTGCCGTTCACCCCGGCGTAGAGGTACTGCTTCTTGTTGAGGCCCTTGCCGAAGCTGTCGATGCGCGGGGTGGCCTTCCAGGTGGTCTCCACGTGGGCCGAGCCGCGTACCAGCTGCGTCCGTACGCCGTCACCCGCGATCCGCACCGCCGCGTTGACGTTGGACACCGAGGCCCCACCGCCCAGCAGCTTGCTCGCGCCCCAACCATGGGGGCGCGTCCGGTACTTCACCCACACCTGCTCGCTGGTGACGGAGATGCCGAAGATCTGCTCCGTCATGGTGAAGGCGATCCGGGTGTCCGTCCCGACGATGCCCTTGGTCTTGGCGACCCGGATCTCACGGACGAACGTCACGTCCGCGTTGTACGGCACCTTCACCCGCTGGACCGGGAAGCGGGTGGTGCCCTTCAGCGACGCGGTGAACGCCTGGTAGATCGCCCGGTTCTGGAGGTGGCCGACGAACTTCTGCTGCTTGGCCTTGGGCAGTGCGCGGAAGGCCTTGAGGGTCGCCTTGGCCGCCGGCCCCTTCTGGGCCTTGAGGTAGTCGACGTACTGCTTGACCGTCAGCTTCCCGACGAGCGTCTCTGCCGTGGCCCGCGGTGCGGCGGTCGGGGCGAGCGCCGAGGCCGAGGGTGCCAGGACCGCGACCGCGGCCGCACCGGCGACCGAAGCCGAACCGATACGGCGCAGGATGGAACCGTTGCTCACTGCTTCTCCTCTTGCTCTGAACACGTCCGGAGGGGAATGAGCGTACGAACGGGGCCGAGCGGGCGGTATTGGCCGTTTGGCCGCTGCCCTTGAGGACAGTCCGGAGGGGCGCCACAAGATCCACTTCACAAAACCATACCGACGGTTTATCGAAGCTTTAGGATCGCGGGTGAGTGCTCTTTCCGGCCACATGACCTGACGCTGTGGGGCAGTTACTGACCGTGACACTGCTCATGCCGTGTGCAGGGGTGCGCCGGGCGACCACAGGGCTCTCACCCGGGCCGCACGCGTCCGGGTGGACCGTGGGGCCGCAGCGCACGACCACCGCACGCCCATGCTCGTCGGCCGGAGCCCCACCCGGCACCATCCAGGGGGAAATCGGGGGCAACCGCGCCATGCAGCGCTGATAAGCAGAATACGGGGAAGGTAGAACTGCTTTGCCTCAGAGTGATACGTGCAACCAGACGGAACTGGCGGACGCACACATACGTGTTGTGCACCGTGCGAGCCCGCCGCCCATAACGGGGGATCCTTCCAGGATCTCCCATCTCACCCCTCGGGAACGCCAGGTCCTGATGCTCGTCGGGAAGGCGGCCTCGAACCGGGAGATAGGGCAGCAACTCGGCATCACCGAACGGACCGTCAAGGCGCACCTCGCCAATCTCATGACGAAGATCGAGGTCACCACGCGTATCGAAGCCGCGATCTTCGCCTACGCGCACCATTACGACATCAGTCCACCGGAGTTCAGCTGACTTTGAGGGGGCTCGGCCACGTTCCATCCACGGGGGAAAGCAGAAATACCTGAACGCTCCTCGCCCATCCAGGGCGAGGAGCGTTTTCTCTCGTCCGGCCGCGCGCAACGACATCCGTGGCCAATCCGTGGCCAATTCTCTTGAGGGTGATGGTCATAAGGACAACGGCCCGGAGGTCGATGTCCGTACGGACAATGCACAAAGATCCAATGGCGGAACTCCGAACCGCAACGGATCATCAAGTTCCTCCGGTAACAGGCCAACCTCCAGGAGAGGCTCAGGACCGTTCCTAAAGACTGAGCGGGAGTGAGTCCTGTTGCCAGAACTGCTGCTCAGCCGTGTGCCCCGAACGGTGTTGGGCACACTGGTCGCCCGCTTTCGCTCCGCGGTCCGGTGACACGCATCGTGTGCGTGGTCCGGGGATGCGGGGGCGGGTTTCCTCACGGCCCTGGGTGCCCGGTTCGGCCTGGTCGGTCCGATGCCCGCGACGATCGCTCCGGTCGTCGCGGGGCGGTGCCGTCCGTCGCCGGATCGGGTGCCCAAGGGCGCGCCTGCCAATCGCCACCGAGGCGGCATCATGGCGAGTCATGGTTCGTTTGCCGCTGGTGAGGGGCTTGCGCCAGTGCTCATCGCCCCACATCGAGGTGTACGCAGGGTCCACGGCCACAATGGCCAGGCCCAGCTCGGCGGCCATGGACGCCAGCCGCGCTTTGAGTTTGCCGGTGGGCATGTCGGAGATCAGCTGCCGGAACCTTGTGCGGCGGCCGTGTTTCTCGCGGGTCTTCTCCGCGGCGAAGTCCAGGTCCTCGATCCCGATCGCTGCCACACCGCAGCCTTGGGCCCAGTGCAGGAGGCGGGTGAGGGCGTGCCGGATCTGCGCGTCACGGTGCCCGGCGCTCCCGGACAGGCCGAAGAAGAAACGGTGCGGGTCACCGATCGGGTTGCCGTGGGGGTCGAGGTGGTAGGCGGCGAGGTGGTCGGCGTTGGTGTCCACGCCGATCATGCCCCTCGCGCGGGCGACGGCCAGCGGGACCGTCTTCACGACAGGGCGCTGCCAGGAGGCGGTCAGGTACCAGCGGCCCCGGGCCACGTCCAGGTGGATGCGGTAGGCCACCGCCCGATTGCCCTCGATCCGGTCCCGCCATTCCCCGCCCCGGTGCGCGAACGCGACTTTCGCGGCGAGGGTGTGCCGGCCGTGTGGGGCATTGGCCAAGTGGGCAAGTGGCGCGGGCAGCTTGATCGAGACTTCGCCGTCGGGGGTGACGCGGATCGTCTCGTTGCCGAACCGCTTCCCCGACTCGCCGTCGGCGGCCAGGAACCAGCGCTCGGCCTCCCACCGCCGACGCCACTCGGCTTCGCTGAGCTGAGCGGCTTCGAGTTGGTGCCGGGTATTCAGCAGTCGGCGGCTGCCGCGCACCACACGTACCCGACCCGTTCGCCAGTCCTCGACCACAGTGGCACGCCGGGCCTCCAGCATCGCCAGACGGCGGGACTTGCGAAACCACTCCCCTTTGGACCGGTAGCCGCCCGCAGCCCGCTTCGTGCCCTTCTCCCCGAGCGGGAGAGACAGGCGGCGCCGGAGCGTTGTGATGCCCGCTTCCAGGTTCTGAAGGTGGGCGGCCTGGCACCTGCGGGCGAGCGCCCACTGATCATGCGTGGCCTTGGTGATCGCCCCGGCGATCCGCGACGACGACACCGCCGTCAGCTCCCGCTTCCGCACCGCCCACGAATCCGCGCAGTGATCGAGTCCGTCCGTACAACGGGCCTTGAGGTCACGCGAGGCCAGACGGCCCTCATACTCGCCGACCGCACGAAGAACGTCCTCGTCCCGGGCGGTCAGATGTTTGAGCCGGTCGCGAATCGCCACACCTGAGGGCCCCAACGCGACAAACGGCGCAGCCAGAGACCGTAACTGTCCCTTGTCAGCCTTCTGTTGCCGCATCATTCACCTCCGCTCGCCATCGCGGCCCGCACCAGAAATCTACCGGCGGCCACTGACAATCCCCCCGGGACAACCCACCCGGCGCCTCACTGCGCTCCACCACTACGGCAAAGGACACACTTATGCGCCTCAACACACACTCCAGCACACTCAGTCCGTAGCAGTTGCCAACCCCACCCCCGAGGGTTCTGGGCCTCTCCGCACTCCGGGTGTCGGGCAGCTTCCCAAGCCCCCGAACCGCCGCCTGCCTCCTGTGGGGGGAGAGCGGGTGGCAACCGGCCCCGCACCCGCTGCCGCCCGGTGCGGGGCCATCCGGCCCCGCCGGTCCGGCGGGGCCGGCGGGGCGGCATAGTAGAGCGCAGCCCGACCAGGGGCATGACACGTAACGGAACGGCGCGGCCCAGGTCCGGCGCCGCACGTATCAGGGGGACTCGCTCCATGCCATCCATCCGCCGCTCCACCGCCGCGGCCGCGGCGCTGACCGCGCTGCTCGCGGTCACCGTCACCGCCTGCGGCCCCAGTGACGACAAGGCCGCCGGGCCCGGCAGTTCGGCTGCCGCCAACAGCGAGGGTCGGGGCGACGGGGGCCTCAAGTTGCCCAAGGGCGTGCCGACCAGCATCGACGACCTGAAGAAGTGGAAGGACGGCGGCTGGCAGAACTGGGACGAGTGGGCCCGCAAGGCGCAGGACTTCGCCAACCCGATCATCAAGGACCACTGGAAGAACGAGCGGCTGGCGAAGGCGAAGGCCGCCCCGGAGCTCGGGGTGAAGGCCACCGGCGCGGGCGGCGGGTTCGGCGGCTCGGACCCCGAGCCGCGCCCGGTCACCGCCGAGCAGGTCGCCCGCCCCTACCACCAGAACATGGCCCCGGTCGGGAAGATCTTCTTCGACAGCCCCAAGGGCCCGATGGTCTGCTCCGGCACGATCGTCGAGGACCCGGCGCACCCGGGCAAGTCCAACCTGGTGTGGACCGCCGGCCACTGCGTGCACTCCGGCAAGCAGGGCGGCTGGATGCGCAACATCGTCTTCGTGCCGTCGTACAACGACAACGGCGTCCCGATGAACCAGGTCGGCAACACCCCCTCCCAGCAGATCACCCCCTACGGCCGCTTCTGGGCGGACTGGATCACCACCTCCGGTGAGTGGATCAACATGGGCAGCGAGGAGAGCGGCAACGGCGGCTCCGCATACGACTTCGCGGTGCTGCACGTCAAGCCGGAGAACGGCAGCGGCAAGTCCCTCCAGGAGACCGTGGGCGCCGCCGCCCAGGTCTGGTTCAACGCCCCCTCGGCCGACGGCATAAGCTCCCTGAAGGCCTTCGGCTACCCGGCCGCCCCGCCGTACGACGGCGCGCGGATGATGGCCTGCCTGGACCGGCCGGGCCGCCTTGTCATGGAGCAGGGCACGCCCGCCATGGACCGCATCGGCTGCACCATGACCGGCGGCACCTCGGGCGGCGGCTGGTTCGTCAACCACGGCGGCAAGCTGACCCTGGTGTCCAACACCTCCATCAGCTCCAACGCACACACCTGGCTCGCCGGCCCGCACCTGGGCCCGGAGGCCCAGCGCGTCTTCGACGCCATCAGCCAGAAGTTCGCGAACCAGTAGCGAGCGCGCGACAGGCGACACACGACACGCAACGCGCAGTACGCAGCGCGCAGTACGCGGCCCAGGCCCTCGGCTCCATGGTGAGTCGGGGGCCTTCGCGGTTGCTGGAGTCGCGGACGGCGTTCCCGGGGTCGCGGACGGCTCCCGGCGCCTATGCGGCCGGCGGCAACGCCCGGCACAGCGCTTCCAGCGCGGCCGGGAAGGCGCTCTCCGTCGGTGTCGCATAGCCGACCACCAGGCCGTGCCGGGGCGGCATGGTGGCGTCCGGATGGCGGTAGTCGGACAGCCCGTCGAGGGCGAGGCCCTGCCAGCGGGCCGCGCGCAGGGCCGTGCGTTCGTCGGACGCGGTGGCGCCGTCCGGGAGTTGGAGGACGGCGTGCAGGCCGGCGGCGATGCCGGACAGGCGCAGATGGGGGGCGTGCGCGTGCACCGCTTCGATGAGGCGGTCGCGGCGTCGGCGGTAGCGCTGGCGCATGCGGCGGACGTGGCGGTCGTAGGAGCCGTGGGTGAGGAAGTCGGCGAGGGTGAGCTGGTCGGTGACGCTCGCCCAGGCCTCGCGTTCGCCCTTGGCGGCCAGGACGGGGTCGACCAGGCGGGCCGGGAGGACCATCCAGCCGAGCCGCACCGCGGGCGAGAGGCTCTTGCTGACCGAGCCGATGTGGATGATGCGCTCGGGGTCCAGACCCTGGAGGGCGCCGACCGGTTTGCGGTCGTAGCGGAACTCGCCGTCGTAGTCGTCCTCGATGAGGTAACTGCCGCTGGTGCGCGCCCAGTTGACCGCGGCGGTGCGGCGGTCGGGGTGCAGCGGTACGCCGGTGGGGAACTGGTGGGCCGGGGTGAGCAGGGCTGCCCGTACGTCGTCGAGGGACGCCAACTCCGCGGTGCGGGCGCCGTGTTCGTCGAGCGGCAGGGGAGCGGTGTGGATGCCCGCCGCGGTCAGGAGCTGGCGGTGGAAGGCGAGGCCGTACGACTCGACGGCCAGCGGGCCGGGGAGCACGGCGGGGAAGAGCAGGCGCAGGGCGTGGCCGAAGCCGGAGCAGATGACGATGCGGTCGGGGCCGGTACGGACGCCGCGGGTGCGGGCCAGGTAGTCGGTCAGGGCGCGGCGCAGTTCGGGACGGCCGCGGGGGTCGCCGGGGGCGAAGGCGTCGTGCGGGGCGGCGGTCAGGGCGCGGCGGGCGGACGCCAGCCAGGCGGTACGGGGGAAGGACGCGGCGTATCAGGACGGCGCGGCGGCTGCCGTGTCCGGTCAGCTCCAGGTGCAGATCGGCGCCCAGGCTCTCCGCGAGATTGACCCATGATTCCGGCATGGAAATGCACCCTACAGTCGGTCGCCTGCGCTTCTAGATTCGAGACATGACGAACGACACGACGAACGACACGACCAACAGCACGACCGACGTGGCTGCGGTCCCCAGCCCCCGGGTGAACTTCGCCAAGGCCGCGCCCAAGGCCTTCAAGGCGCTGATCGGCTTCGACGCCGCCGCCCGGGAAGGCCTGGACCCGGCCCTGGTGGAGCTGGTCCAGATCCGGTCCTCGCAGCTCAACAAGTGCGCGTACTGCCTGCACATGCACACCACGGACGCCCGCAAGGCGGGGGAGAGCGAGGAGCGGCTGCACATGGTCGCCGTCTGGAGCGAGGCCGGACACTTCTTCACCGCGCAGGAGCGGGCGGCGCTGGCGCTCACCGAGGCCGTGACGCTGGTGGCACAGGGGGGCGTGCCGGACGCGGTGTACCAGGAGGCGGCGCGGCACTTCACGGAGGACGAACTGGCCCGGCTGCTGGCGCTGATCTTCACCATCAACACCTGGAACCGGATCGCCATCAGCACCGGGAAGGTGCCGGGCACCGACGAGCGGTGAAACGTTGGGAGGGGGCGGGCGACCCCTGTACGTCCGCCCCGCCACCGCTTGGTCGGCCACCGCCCGTTCCGGCAGTGCTCAGTCCGCCGGCCGCAGTTCCGCCGATTGCTCCGCCGACAGCTCAGCCCGCAGCTCCCGTGCCGTCTCCGCCACCCCCGCCATCGCCCGCCGCTGGAGCCCGGGGCCGAAGGTGATCCGGGCCGCGCCCAGCGCGCCGAGCTCCCGGGGGCCGGGGCCGTTCGGCAGGGCCGCGGCATTGACCGGAAGGCCGATGGCGCCGGCCAGTTCGGCCAGCAGCGCGGGCGGGGCGGCGAACGGGTAGACGCAGTCGGCGCCCGCCGCCGCGTACAGCCGGCCGCGGCGTACCGTCTCGTCCGTGTCCTGGACGCCGCGGAGATAGGTGTCGATCCGCGCGTTGATCACCAGCGCGTCGCCCGCCTCGGCACGGACCTGGGCCAGCCACTCCGCCTGCTCGTGGGCGTCCCGCAGCGCGCCGGTGGCGTGGTCGGTGTCCTCCAGGTTGCAGCCCACGGCGCCGGCGTCCGCGAGCCGACCCACCAACTCCCGTGCGGACAGCCCGTATCCGGCCTCCACGTCCGCCGAGACCGGGACGTCCACCGCTTGCACGATCCGGGCGACGGCCGCGAACATCTCGTCGGCCGGGGTCCTGCCGTCCTCGTACCCCAAGGAGGCCGCGACGCCCGCGCTGGGGGTGGCCAGCGCCGGGAAGCCGGCGTCCGCGTAGACCCGGGCGCTCGCCGCGTCCCAGGGGCCCGGCAGGACCAGCGGGAGCGTCGGGCCGTGGTGCAGGGCGCGCAGCGCGGCGGCCGTCATGAGAGCCCGCCGACCGGGATGCGGGCCGCCACGTTGAGCCGGTTCCAGCAGTTGATCGCGGTGATCAGCGCGATCAGCCGGGCCAGTTCGGCCTCCTCGAAGTGGGCGGCGGCGTGCTCGTACACCGCGTCCGGGACGAAGCCCTCGGTGAGCAGGGTGACCGCCTCGGCGAGGGCGAGGGCGGCCCGCTCCTTCTCCGTGTAGAGCTCGGGAGCCTCCTCCCAGGCGTCCAGGAGGGCGATCCGCTGCTCGGTCTCGCCGGCCTTGCGGGCGTCGGTGACGTGCATGTCGATGCAGAACGCGCAGTGGTTGAGCTGGGAGGCGCGGATGAGCAGCAACTCGACCAGGGTCGGGTCGAGGTCCTTCTTGGCGGCCTTGGTCAGCGCGTGCAGGGGGGCGTAGACACCGGGCGCCAGCCGGTAGAGCGGGAGGCGGGGCGCGGCGGTGCTCATGCCTGCCCCGGAGCCATGCGGGTGGACACGCCGAAGCGGTTCCAGGCGTTGATCGTGGTGATCAGCGCGATCAGCTGGGCCAGTTCGGCGTCCTCGAAGTGGGCGGCGGCGCGCTCGTAGACCGCGTCGGGAACGAAGCCGTCCGTCAGGACGGTGATCGCCTCGGTGAGGGCGAGAGCGGCCTGCTCCTTGGCGGTGTAGAAGGAGGCGGCCTCCTCCCAGGCGTTGAGGAGGTAGATGCGCTCCTCGGTCTCGCCGGCCTTGCGGGCGTCGGTGATGTGCATGTCGATGCAGAACGCGCAGTGGTTGATCTGTGACGCGCGGATCTTGACCAGCTCGACCAGCGTCGGGTCCAGGCCCTGCCGCGCCGCCGCGTCCAGCGCGATCATGGCCTTGTAGGCGTCGGGGGCGAGCTTCGCCCAGCGGAGGCGGGGGCCGTGCCGGTGCGCTGCCTCCGGCGCCGTTCCAGAAGTGTTCTCGGTCGTCATGGGTACGACGCTACGGCGGCAATGGCACAGCGGTATGGTCCACTTCCATGGAGAATTCCTGGGCCACTTTCGGGCGCGATCTGCATCTGGACCTCACCGGACCGGGTGGGCTGCGGGCCGCCCTGCTGCGCGCCCTGCGGGACGCGGTACGGTCCGGACGGCTGGCCCCGGGCACCCGTCTGCCGTCCTCCCGCTCCCTCGCCGCCGACCTCGGCATCGCCCGCAACACGGTCGCCGACGCCTACGCCGAACTCGTCGCCGAGGGCTGGCTCAGCGCCCGCCAGGGCTCCGGCACCCGGGTCGCCGGCCGGGTGCTGCCGCGCGCCACGCCCGCGCCCCGGCCCGCCGCCCCGCCCGGCCGCCCCGGCCGGCCGCGCTTCGACCTCACCCCGGGCACCCCGGACGTCTCCGCCTTCCCCCGCACCGCCTGGCTCGCCGCCGCCCGCCGCGCACTGACCGCCGCACCCAGCGACGCCTTCGGCTACAGCCCCCTGGGCGGCCGCCCGGAGCTGCGCACCGTCCTCGCCGACTACCTGGCCCGCGCCCGCGGCGTCCGCGCCGACCCCGAACGGATCGTGATCTGCACCGGCTTCATGCAGGGCCTGGCCCTGCTCTGCCGCGTGCTGGGCCCCGGCCGGCTGGCCACCGAGTCGTACGGCCTCGACTTCCACCGCGACGTCATCACCCGCGCCGGGCTGCGCACCGTCCCCCTCGTCGTCGACGAACACGGCGCCCGCACCGAGGAGTTGGTGTCCCTCGACGACGTACGGGCGGCCCTGCTCACCCCCGCCCACCAGTTCCCCACCGGCGTCCCGCTGCACCCCGACCGACGGGCTGCCGCCGTCAACTGGGCTCGGGCGACCGGAGGTTATGTCTTCGAGGACGACTACGACGGCGAGTTCCGCTACGACCGCCAGCCGGTCGGCGCCCTCCAGGGCCTGGACCCCGACCACGTCGTTTACCTGGGCACCGCCAGCAAGAGCCTCGCCCCCGCACTGCGGCTGGCGTGGATGGTGCTGCCGGACCGCCTCGTCGACCCGGTCTTCGCCGTCAAACGCTCCGGCGAATGGCAGAGCGGCGCGCTGGAGCAGCTCACCCTCGCCGAGTTCATCTCCTCCGGCGGCTACGACCGCCATCTGCGCGGGATGCGGCTGCGCTACCGGCGGCGCCGCGACCAACTGGTCGCGGCCCTCGCCGAGCGCGCACCGCACGTCCACGTCTCCGGTATCGCGGCCGGACTACACGCCGTCCTGGAACTCCCGCCCGGCACCGAACGGTCCATCGTCGAGGCCGCCCGCTGGCAGGGCCTCGCCCTGGAGGGCCTGAGCCGCTTCCACGACCCCGCCGCCCCACCACCCACCCGCGACGCCCTGGTCGTCGCCTACGGCACCCCACCGGACCACTCCTTCAACGGCGTCCTGGAGGCGCTGATCAGGGCGTTGCCGCCGGGGCCGGGGCCGGGGCCGGGGCCGGGGCCGGGGGCGGGGGTGTAGGCAGGGCACCCCCGCTCACCGCCCACCCACGGCTACGAGCGGCAGCGGCCACCAGGAAGGGGTTCCTGCTCTTCGTCGTTCGGCAGCTATCCCACGTAGGGGGTGGGGCGATGCGCCAGGAAGTGCTGGATCCGTAGCAGCTGAGTGTGGTGTATGGGCAGCGCGCCGATCTCACTCGGGGCTACGAATCGAAGTTCCGAAGACTCTTTGGAGATTGCCAGCGAGCCGCCGACGATACGCGCGGTAAAGCACACGTTGAACTGTCGCCTCACCTCACCGTCGCTGTAAGCGATGATGTGACGAGGATCCGTGTACGTGCCGACCAAGCCCGTGATCTCCACGTCCAGCCCGGTCTCTTCCTTGACTTCCCGTACAGCCGTTTCCGGTAGGGACTCTGTCATTTCCATTCCGCCACCAGGCAGCGCCCACAGGCCGTTGTCCGTTCGCCGCTGAAGCAGAATGCGTCCCCTGTTATCCGTAACGACGGCCGACGCGGCGACCACCAGACTGTTCGGCTTCGGTGCGTTGGGGTCCGCGAAGTACTCGGTGCGTGCCACTGCTCAGTCTTCCTCTACGGGGGCTGCCGTAGCCCAGACGGCATTGAAGCTCTCGGCGTAACTGTCGAACATGCCCCCGTCGCCATTCCGTCGAAGGTGCCACACGGGCGCACCGTAGGCGTTCACTCCCCACATATGCGTATTGACCAGCATCTGGTCATCGGCACGGTAGATGCTGTTGTAGAGGGTCGTTCCGTGTGTCCGTAGCTCGATTCCCGGTGTGCTGACCAGAGGCCCGTAGTGCATGAGTGCGAGTCGGCAGCGCGATTCGATGCCGTGGCCGAACTTCTCTTCGTGGCCGCGCTGTTGGACGTTCGAACTGTCTGCGTCGCCCACCGTGATCCGTACGGTGCAGCCCTCCGCAGCTCGTTCGCGCAAGAGGTCATTGAGACGTGGATATGCCTCGTGCAGGAATACGGCTGCGTACACGAGCACGTCTATGCGTTCCCGTGCCTGGGAGAAGAGGTCAACGAAGCCGGATACGGGGAGGTCTGCCCGTTGGTTGTACAGCGCGACCAATTCGGGACTGACGGCCCTTGCGGCTCGCGCCTGCCGTAGCTTGGGCCAGAGTGCGAACACGTCTTCCCCTATGGTCTCGGCGGCCTGCATGGCCGTTTCCCGGTGCGGGGTGCGTCCCAGGTTGACCCACCGCTCCACTGACTTGGGATCAACGCCAACCTTCGCCGCCAGGCTCGCGTGAGTCCAGCCCCCTGCTGCCATGGCGGCGCGTAATCGCTCGTTCTGCACTTCGTCTCTCCCCGGACGTCGGTAGGGACGTTCTGCCCTTCATGGGACGTCCCCAAGTGTCCATTGTCCGTGGTTTCGGCGTCCCGTGGTAGCCAGCGATGCTCACGCAGAGCAAGGACCCCCGCGACGGCGGTCACCGTCCGGGGGCGTGGCCAACCTGATGGAAGCAGGTCGACATGCCGAACTGTATCGCCCGTATCTTCGAGCCGCTGTTGCGGTTACTGCTGCCTGCGCCGGGGCGCCACCGGGCGCCGGCTGGCCGGCGCTTGGTGCTGTCTGCCGGCGCACCGGGCGAGCGCCGGTCACCCGTGCCCGCTCCGCTGCCGCCAGGCGAAGGCGTTGCCCTGGTCCGCCCGTACGTCCTCACGCCCGCGGAGCGGCGGGAACAGCGGTTGCAGCGTGCACGGCGGCGCGTGCTGTGGCTCGCAGTGCACGGGTTCGATGCCGGTCCGCGCTGGATCCACGGTGTGGAGGTGGTGGGTTGATGGCCCGTAGGTGCCGCCCTGTTCACCTGACGGACCCGGTGTCGGTGCCGGAACCCGAGCCGGTCGCCGGCTGCGATGTGTGCGTCGCCCTGGCCGGGCAACGCGCGGCGGCGCGTGCCGTCGGGGACAGGTCGAAGGTGGTCGACTGCAACGTCGAGATGCGCCGTCACCCCCACCCGGATCCGCACCCTGGCTAAGGGGTGTCTCCTGACTTCGGCGGACGTGCGGGCTTCGCCGAGGCTCGTAGACTCATGGCGTGGCATTCATGAGCACCCCGCACTGCTGCTTCCTGTGAGTGGAAGACGCTGAGGGCGATGTCGGACGGCGTCGCCCTCCTCGGTGTGCCTGCTGCGTGAACCACGTTCCCGGCGCTGCCCGTTCCTTCCTGAGGCAGTGACTTTCTGAGCGCGCATGCAGGCACGGTCTCTTCCCTTCACCCTTGCCAGGAGTGTCTCGTGCCCGTGTTGCTTCCGCCCGCCCTTGAACAGTCCCTCGACCTGCTGTGCTGCCCCACGTGCGGCACGCATCGCCTGCACCCCGACCGCAGCGCACTGCGCTGCCCGACGGGTCACACCTTCGACGTCGCCCGTCACGGCTACGCCAGTCTGCTTACGGGCAACCGTGCCACCAGCGGCGACGACGCGGCCATGGTTCGGGCCCGGGACCGGTTCTTGTCCACCGGCATGTATGCGCCCATTCGCCAAGTCGTGGCCCGCCTGGCGGCCGACTCCGCGCCTGAGCAGGCCACGGTTGTGGACGTGGGGTGCGGCACGGGCTACTACCTGGCCGGCGTACTGGACCAGTTGCCCGGCGCTCGTGGTCTGGGCCTGGACACGTCGGTGCGCGCGCTGCGCTCAGCGGCTCGTGTCCATGAACGAGCCGCCGCAGCGGCCTGGGATGTCTTCCGTCCCTTTCCGCTGGCCGGCGGAGTGGCCGATGTCGTGTTGGACGTGTTCGCCCCGCGCAACCCGGCCGAGTTCCACCGAGTGCTCCGCTCGACCGGCCGGCTGATCGTGGTCCGTCCCACCGGGCGGCACCTGGCCGAGCTGCGTGGCCAGTTGCCTGCGATGGTCACGATCGACCCGGCCAAGGAACAGCGCCTGCACCGGGCGCTGGATCCCTTCTTCGAGGCCACCGTCACCGCACGGGTGGAGTACCCGACGCCCCTGGCCAAGCTGGAGGCCCTGGACCTGGTGGCGATGACGCCGAGCGCACGCCACGTGAGCCGTGCAGACCTGAACGATGCCGGCCTCCCGCCAGACCGGGTCACCGTCTCCGTGTTGGCCACCACCTACCAGCCGCGGTGACCACGAGAGACACGGGCTAGTCCGCGATCTCCTTGGGCGGGCTCATCCAGATGGTGTCCTCGCAGACGCTCATCTGGGTCCGCCTGCCCGCCTCGTCCCGGGCCGTTATCGGGCGGCCGTCCCGGGGGTCGCGCGGGGCGGCGACCACGGCTGTGTCATTGCTGACGATGCAGCCGTGGGGCTGGGTGACCCGGTCGGAGTCCTTGTAGCGCAGTGCGGTGGTCAGGGTGCCGCCGCGCCGCAGGTCTATGGGCATGGGCCGGCCGTGGCCCTTCGCGTCGGACTCGGGGCCCTTGCCGACGTGGACCGCGAAGGCCGGGAAGCCGTGGAAGACGCAGGGGCCCGGGCCCTTGTTGGCGATGGACAGCCGTGCGTCGCGGTGTGTGCTGTGCGGCTTCTTCTTCAGCAGGGTGAGCTTCCAGCGCAGGCTCTTCGTCGTGCAGTTGGAGTGCAGGGCCGACATCCGGGGCGAGCCGCAGCCGACCAGCCCCAGGCCGAGGGTGATGGCCAAGGTGAGTGCGGCCGCCGTGGCGGCAAGTGAACGTCGACGCACGATGCCCCCTGTTCGTTCCGCGAAAAGATCCCTGCCGATAAGGAAGGGTTTCGTGCGCCTGGGGTTGCCTCCGCTCGTGCAGTGATCGCGTCCGGACCTGTGGCGTGCCGCTGTTGCTGTTGCTGTTGCTGGGGCTGGGGCTGCGGCGTGCGGTACGCGGCACGCGGCGTGCGGCGAGTGGCTGTGGCATGCGGGGGCCGGGTTCGTCGCTGGTATTCCCGGGACACGCCGTGGGTGGAGGGCGTGCGGAGGTGCGATCGCTGGGCGTTTGCACTGTTTCGGGGGTTTGTGACTCGTGAATGCGAGGCTGCCCCCTTTCGCGCCGTTCCGAGATGATCTCCGGCCTGTTTCGCTTGATCCCGCGCATCGCCGCCCGCCGCGCACGACCGGCCGTTCTGCTCACCTCTGTTCACGTCCCGGGAGGGAATGTGTCCGTACCGGACAGCGTCACCGGTTCCGCTACCGAAGAGCCCGTTCTCGAACCCCCCGCAGACAGTGCGCCCACCAGCCTCAGCACACAAGCCGCGCGCCAACTGGCCACCACCACCAAGTCCGAGCCGCAGATGCAGGCCATCACCTCGCGGTGGCTGCTGAAGGCGCTGCCATGGGTGGACGTCCAGGGCGGCACCTACCGGGTCAACCGGCGTCTGCAACTCCGTGTCGGTCGGGGCCGTGTCCAGTTCGAGCAGAACGGCGCGGACGACATCAGGGTGATCCCCCAGACGCTCACCGAGCTGCCCGTCCTGCGCGGTTACGACGACATCGAGGTCCTCAAGGAGATCGCCGGCCGCTTCCGGGTCCGGGAGGTGCGGGCCGGCCAGGTGCTCTTCGAGACGGGGCAGCGCGCCACCGAGGCGTACCTCGTCGTGCACGGCCGGTTCGCCCGCTACACGGCCGGCAAGTACGGCGAGGAGGAGGTCATCGGCGTCGTCACCGACGGCGACCAGATGGGGGACGAGGCGATCGGCCGGCCCGACCCGCTGTGGCAGAGCTCGGTCCGGGCCGAAACGGCCGGCGTGCTCCTGGCGCTGCCCTGGGAGGTGATCCAGGAGTACACCGACCGCGTGCCGTCCCTGGCCGCACACCTGGCGGCGTACGCGGAGCAGCAGCAGCGCCCCGTGAACCGCAAGGGAGAGGCGGATGTGCCGGTACGGGCGGGACACGTCGGCGAGCCGACGCTGTCCAGCGGCTTCGTCGACTACGACCTCGCCCCGCGCGAGTACGAACTCTCGCTGACCCAGACCGTGCTCCGGGTGCACAGCCGGGTTGCCGACCTCTACAACGAGCCCATGGACCAGACCCAGCAGCAACTCCGGCTCACCGTCGAGGAGATCCGCGAACGCCAGGAGTGGGAGCTGGTCAACAACCGGGAGTTCGGGCTGCTGCACAATGCCGACTACGGCCAGCGGATCAGCACCTACACCGGCCCGCCCACCCCCGACGACATGGACGAGCTGCTGTCCATGCGCCGCAAGACACGGCTGTTCCTGGCCCACCCGAAGGCGATCGCCGCCTTCTTCCGGCAGTGCAACAAACGCGGACTGGTGCCGGGCACGGCGAACGTCGACGGGCACGAGGTGCCCGCCTGGCGCGGCGTGCCGATCTTCCCCTGCGGCAAGATCCCGATCAGCGACGAGAACACCAGCAGCATCATCGCGCTGCGCACCGGAGAGGCGGACCAAGGAGTCGTCGGGCTGTACCAGACCGGTATCCCCGAGGAGTTCCAACCCGGCCTGAACGTCCGCTTCATGGGCGTCGACGACGCCGCCATCATCAGGTACCTCGTCACCGCCTACTACTCGATGGCCATCCTCGTGCCCGACGCGGCCGGCGTCCTGGAGAACGTCCAGATCGGCCGGAGCGCCGACTGACCAGGTGGAGTACGGACGAATCATGAGCACGCCCCCCACTACCGCCGCCGGGTATGCGCTGCCCGGACCGCCCAACCCCGCCCGCAGTCTGCGGGCCCGACGCGGCGGGGCCGTCCCCGGGCTGAGGTACCGGCCCGCCGTTCCCGCCGACCCGAAGAAGAGCGCGGAGATCGACCGCAGGCTGGAGGCCTGGGCCCGCCGGCTGGATCTCTTCCCCCCGCAGTGGACCGGCGACTTCGCGCAGTTCCAGTGCGGCCGGGCGGTCGTCCTCCAGCATCCCGGTGCTGCCGATCTCGAACGCCTCACCGTCGCGGGCGAGTTCCTGCTGGCCGAGAACATCGTCGACAGCTGCTACTGCGAGGAGGACGAAGGCCGGGGTGCCGCGCGCCGCAGCCTGGGCGGCCGTCTGATCCTGGCGCAGTCGGCCCTCGACCCGTTCCACGGCACCCCCGCCGTGGAGGAGGAGTGGCGCCGCGGCATGCAGGCCGACGGCCCCCTGCGCTCGTACCACGCGGCCATGAAGGACTACGCGGCCCTCGCCACCCCCAGCCAGACGGACCGGTTCGTCCATGACATGGCCCGGCTGCACCTCGGCTATCTCGCCGAGGCCTCCTGGGCGGAGTCGCGACACGTGCCGCAGGTCTGGGAGTACTTGGTGATGCGGCAGTTCAACAACTTCCGCCCCTGCCTGTCCCTCGTCGACGCCGTGGACGGCTACGAGCTGCCCGAAGCGCTCTACGCCCGCCCCGAGGTCCAGCGGGTCACGGCGCTGGCCTGCAACGCCACCACCATCGTCAACGACCTCTACTCCTTCACCAAGGAACTGGCCAGTGACCCGAACCACCTGAACCTGCCGCAAGTGGTGGCCGCCAACGACAAACGCGGTCTGAAGGCCGCCTACCTGAAGAGCATCGAGATCCACAACCAGGTCATGGAGGCGTTCGAGACGGAGTCGGCCCCGCTGTCCGCCACCTCGCCCCTCCTCGAAAGGTACGTCCGGGGCCTGGCCGACTGGGTCGCCGGAAACCACGAGTGGCACGCCACCAACACCGACCGCTACCAGCTGCCCAACTACTGGTAGTCCGATCCCGCGCACCACGGCAAGGAGTCACCGTTGACCATCACCCACGCCGACACCGCCCGCACGCCGGTGCCGACCCAGTCCACGTACCAGTCCCGTGTCGCGGACTACTGGAACGCCGAGGAGAACCCGGTCAACCTCGAACTCGGAAGGATCGACGACCTGTACCACCACCACTACGGCATCGGGGACGCCGACTTCTCGGTGCTGGACGAGCCGGACCCCGACCGCCGCCGCGAGCGGGTCACCGGTGAACTGCACCGGCTGGAACACGCCCAGGCCGAACTCCTCGCCTCCCACCTCGGCAACCTCTCTCCCACCGACCGGGTCTTCGACGCCGGGTGCGGACGCGGCGGCGGCAGTGTGGTCGCCCACCTGCGCTACGGCTGCCACACCGACGGGGCCACGATCTCCGCCAAGCAGGCCGACTTCGCCAACGAGCAGGCCCGCAAGCGCGGTATCGACGACAAGGTGCGCTACCACCACCGCAACATGCTCGACACCGGCCTGGCCGCCGGCGGGTACGCGGCGTCCTGGAACAACGAGTCGACCATGTACGTCGAGCTGGAGCTGCTGTTCGCGGAGCACGCGCGGCTGCTGCGGCGCGGTGGCCGGTACGTCGTGATCACCGGCTGCTACAACGACGCCTACGGGCGGGCCTCCCGCGAGGTGTCCCTCATCAACGCCCACTACATCTGCGACATCCACCCCCGTTCGGCGTACTTCCACGCCATGGCCCGCAACAGGCTCGTCCCCGTGCACGTCCAGGACCTGACGGAGGCCGCGATTCCGTACTGGGAACTGCGCCGGCAGGCCGACCACCTGGTCACCGGCATCGAGGAGACCTTCCTGAACGCCTACCGCAACGGCAGCTTCCAGTACCTGCTGATCGCCGCCGAACGCATCTGAGCCTCCCGGGGCCGCGCCATGCACGGCGCGGCCCCGGCCACAGCGCCCGTACGCACCGCACAGCCCCGGCCTTCCCCCGCGACCCGTCACACCTCCCGCACGAACGCCACCCGGTCCAGCCCCGGCCCGTCGTAGTCCACCAGCACCGGCGTGCCGTGCTCGTCGACCCGGTCGCCGGGCTCCAGACGGAACCCCATCCGGGTGTGGTACGCGACCGAATCCCGGTTGTTGGGGCTGGTGATGCAGCGGACCCGACTGCGTCCGGCGTCCCGGGCGAGTGCGAAGAAGCGCTCGTACAGCGCCCTGCCGACACCGGCGCGCTTGCCGTCCGGGCGCACCCCGACGAAGTGGATGTACGCCGTCTCCGGGTCGGTCTGGGACAGGAAGCCGATCAGAAAGGCGTGCAGGGTGCCGTCGGGGCGCTCGACGAAGAAGCTGGTCCCGGCGAAGTGTTGCAGGAACAGCCGCGGTACCAGCAACTGCCGTTGCAGTGCGCCGGCTTCGCCGCCCAGTCCGCCCCACCAGTCCGCCAGGGCCACCTGGAGCCGGGCGTGGTCCGCGGGTATTGGGTGACGGAGTGTCAGATCTGCGGGGAGCGGCGCGGGTTGCGCGGGGATGCCGTGTGTCATGGCCTGGCGTCATCCTTCGGACAGGGGACGGTGGGCTCACCCTAGAGGGCTGCCATCGCCGGCTCACCATGCCCAGGGTGACCATCCGGTGCACACGCATGGCGGAAAGCATCCGCGCGCCGCTACCCGCCGCGTCCCGCGCGCCGCTACCCGCCGTCCACCGCCACCGTGTCCTCCGCCGCGTTCCGCTCCGCCGCCGGGGCCTCCCCGAACCGGGCCAGCAGGAGCGCGCCGACCACCGCCAGCGCGAATCCCGCCGCGGCCAGTGGGGCCAGCCCCTCCCGGGTGCGGTCGCCGAGCCAGGCGACGCCGACCAGCGCCGGGCCGATGGTCTCGCCGATCACCATGCCGGCGGTGGCGGCGGTGACCGAGCCCCGCTGGAAGGCGGTGGTCAGCAGCAGGAACGCCGTGCCGCCGCCGATCAGCAGGGCGTAGACGGCGGGGTTGGTGAGCAGCGCGGTCGGCGTGAAGTCGTCGATGAGGCGGACGGTGACCTCCACCACCCCGAAGCCGAGGCCGGCGCCCAGTCCGAGCACCGCCGCCCGCGCCCGTTCCGGCAGCCGGCCGGCCAGCGCACCCAGCGCGAGCAGCGCCAGCGCGAAGACCAGCGTCGCGATGCGCAGCCCCGGCGTACCCCGGAGGTGCCCCTCCACGCCGGAGGCCAGCGCCAGCATCGCCAGCCCGCCGCAGACCACCCCCACCGCGAGCCACTCACGGCGGCTGAGCCGGGTGTGCAGCACCGGCGCCGCGACCACCGCGGTCACCGCGAGGGTGGCCGCGAGCGCCGCCCCGACCGTGTAGATCGGCAGCGCCCGCAGCGCGATCAGCTCCAGGACGAAACCGAGCCCGTCCAGCGCCAGTCCGAGGAGGTACCGCCACTGCTTCAGCACCCGCAGCAACAGTCGCGGGTCGACTCCGGAGCCGGTGCCGGGGGCGGTGTCGCGCGCGGCGACCGCCTGGAGGACGGACGCCGTGCCGAAGCACACCGCGGAGGCAAGCGCACAGATCATCCCAAGGACCATGGAGCCGACTTTGACGTGCTCCCTGGCCTAAAGTCCAGGGATTCCGACCTGGGTCGGCTGACCCTTCCGGTGGCTTCCTGCTTCACCGCGCTGTGCGGGCACGTGTGCCCGTCTTACCGGCGCTCCACAGGCGTTTAGCGTCTCTGCCCGTCCGGCGGCGACGATTCGGTGTCCTTCGAAGAGGACGTTGCGTGCTGCGTTGTGGTCGCGGTCGTGCACGGTGCCGCACTGGCTGCACGTCCACTCCCGGACGTGCAGGGGTTTGGGACCGTCCCGGTATCCGCAGGCCGAGCAGACCTGAGAGGATGGGAAAGCCCGGTCCACCTTGGCGAAGGTGCGGCCGTGCAGAGCCGCCTTGTACTCCAGCATGCCGACGAACGCGGACCATCCCGCGTCGTGCACGGACTTGGCGAGCCGAGTGCGGCCGAGGCCGGATACCGCGAGGTCCTCCACGTACACCGCTTGGTTGTCGCGAATGATCTGCGTGGAAGCCTTGTGGTGGAAGTCCCGGCGCCGGTCCGCAACCTTGGCGTGCTGGCGTGCGATCTTGATGCGGGCCTTGGCCCGGTTCTTCGACCCCTTGGCCTTGCGGGACAGCTCCCGCTGAAGACGCTTGAGCTTCTTCTCGGCCCTGCGCAAGAAGCGGGGGCTGTCGATCTTGCTGCCGTCGGACAGGACGGCGAAGACGGACAGGCCGAGGTCGATACCGCACTCCTCCTCCGCCTCCGGGAGGATGTCCGGCTCGGTGTCCACGACGAAGCTGAGGAAGTACCGACCCGAACTGTCCTTGGTGACGGTCAGGGAAGTCGGCGCGGCCGGAAGCCGGCGGGACCACCTGACCTTGAGATTGCCGACCTTGGCCACGTACACCGTGCCGTCGTCCTGGAGGGAGAAGGCATTGGTGTTGAGGCGGATCGACTGCCGGGTGTCCTTCTTCGACTTGTACCGGGGCGGCCCGACCTTCCGGCCCCGCCGCTTGCCGCCCAGACCGTCGAAGAAGTTCTTGTACGCGGTGTCCAGATCCCGCAGGGACTGTTGCAGAACGACCGCCGACACATCGGCGAGCCAGGCACGTTCCTCGGTGCGCTTGGCCTGGGTGATGCGCAGCCGGGACAACTCCGCCGACGTCACGTACGGCAGCCCCGCCGCATGCGCTTCCTTGCGGTCGCGCAGGCAGTCGTTCCACACCACGCGGGCGCACCCGAACGCCTTCGCCAGCGCGCCGCGCTGGGAGGCATCCGGGTAGGCCCGGTAGTTGTAGCGGAGCTGCACGACCACGACCCTACTGCGATTGGTCTCGTGGAGGATCAGAACGACTACAGGCGAGGTAGGCACGTTGTTTCGGCGATGCATGTGCACTTGGTCTTTGTGACGAAGTACCGGCGCGGCGTGTTCGATGACGAGATGCTGACTCGCTGCGAAGAGGTCATGCGCAAGGTGTGCGAGGACTTCGAAGTGGAGCTGAAGGAGTTCAACGGCGAACGCGATCACGTCCATCCCCGGCGTGAACGCCGGGGCCTTCTGCAAGGAGACCGGTAAGGGGCGGAGTCGGAAACCGGGCAGGGGTGGTCTGCCGGGTGCGCGGCGGGGGTCTCTAGGCTGGCCCGGCTCACCGGACGTCTGTCCCGGAGCGTCCGAGCAGGTACGGGCAGACAGCTGTCCGTCCACGGGGGAAGCGAGAAGAGATGTCCGAGAAGGCACGCCGACGGCTGCGGTCGAGCACGGTGATCCTGGGCGGTATGGGCGCCCTAGCCGCCGCCCTGACGTCCTGCGGTTCCGAGCCCGACAAGCGCTGCGTCGACCGCAACAGCTACGACGTCGTCAAGGGCTACCGCATCGTCGAGGCCAAGAACTGCTCGGCGGGCGGCGGCTCGTCCTCCGGAAGCAGCGGTACGAGCGGCGGCACCGGCGGCTACGGCAAGAGCGGCCGCGGCGGTGGCACGGGCAAGCGGGCCATGGACGCCCAGTGGTACTACGACCCGAGCAACAAGGGCGGCGCATACGCCGACGAGGGCACGTTCAGCAGGACCACCGCCGTCAACCGCGGCGGCTTCGGCTGTTCCGGCTCCGGCTCCGGCTCGCACGGCGGCCGGCACGGCTCCTTCGGCGGCTGAGCGGGCGCGGCACGGTACGGCACGCCATGGAACGCCACACCATCGAGCCCCGCCCCGGCTGGCAGCAGACCGTCGAGGCGCAGGGCCTGATCTACCCGCTCACCCGTTACCCGGACGACTCGCTGCGCCCGTACTGGGACGAGAGCGCGTACTACACGTTCACCCTCGCCGAGGTCGAGGCCCTGGAGGAGGTCGTCGAGGAGCTGCACGGCATGTGCCTGGCGGCGGCCGCGCACATCGTCGAGCGGAACCGCTTCGCCGACCTCGGCATCGACGACCCCCGCCTGGCCGGGCTGATCGCCGAGTCCTGGCGCCGGCGCGACGAACTCCCGTCCCTCTACGGGCGGTTCGACCTGCACTACGACGGTACCGGGCCGGCCAAGATGCTGGAGTACAACGCCGACACCCCGACCTCGCTGGTCGAGGCCGCCAGTCCGCAGTGGTTCTGGATGGAGGAGCGCTTCCCCGGCGCCGACCAGTGGAACTCGCTGCACGAGCGGCTGGTGGCGGCCTGGAAGCGGCAGGCGCCGCTGCTGCCGCCGGGCGCGCCGCTGCACTTCGCGCACTCCGCGGGCGACGAGCTCGGCGAGGACCTGATGACCGTGGCCTACCTGGAGGAGACCGCGCAGCAGGCGGGCCTGGAGACGGTGTCGATACCGATGGAGGAGATCGGCTGGGACCGGCTCGCGGGGCGCTTCGTCGATCAGCGGCTGCGCTTCATACGGTCCTGCTTCAAGCTCTACCCGTGGGAGTGGCTGGCCACCGACGACTTCGGCCCGTACGTCCTGGACACGCTCGACAACGGCGGCGGCACGGGCTCCACCCTCTGGATCGAACCGGCCTGGAAGATGCTGCTCTCCAACAAGGCGCTGCTGGCGGTCCTCTGGGAGCTCTACCCCGGCCACCCGAACCTGCTGCCCGCGTACCTCGACGGCCCGCGCGAGCTGGCGCACACCCGCGGCTACGCGGCCAAGCCACTGCTCGGCCGGGAGGGGGCGGGGGTCACGCTGCACGGGCCGGGCGCCGAGGCGGTGCTGCGCGGGCCCGAAGACCCCTGCTGCTACCAGGAGTTGGCGCCGCTGCCGGACTTCGACGGCAACCGGGTGGTGCTCGGTGCCTGGGTCGTCGAGGACGAGGCGGCGGGGCTGGGCATCCGTGAGTCGGCGGGCCCGGTCACGGACGAGTACGCGCGCTTCCTGCCCCATGTGATCCGCTGAGCGGAGCCGTGGGGCGTGGCCGCTGAGCGGGGTCGTGGGGCAGGGCCGCGGGGCGTGGCGCAGCGAGCGGCCAGGGCCTCCTCGCCCGCCGGCCACCCGCTGCACGTCGCGGCCCCGTCACTCCTCCAGCACGTTCCGGAGCTGAGCCAGCCCCCAGTCCAGGTCCTCCTTGCTGATCACCAGCGGCGGCGCGATCCGGATCGTCGCCCCGTGGGTGTCCTTGACCAGCACCCCGCGCGCCATCAGCTGCTCGGAGACCGCCCGCCCGGTGCCGCGGGACGGATTGATGTCCACGCCCGCCCACAGCCCGCGGCCGCGCACCGCGTCCACCGCGCCGTCACCCACCAGCAGCCGCAGCTCGCTGTGCAGGTGCTCGCCCAACTCCATGGCCCGTTGCTGGAGTTCACCGGTGCGCAGGATCGCGATGACCTCCAGGGCCACGGCGCAGGCGAGCGGGTTGCCGCCGAAGGTCGAGCCGTGCTCGCCGGGCGCGAAGACGCCCAGCACCTCCCGGGACGAGACCACCGCCGACACCGGCACCACCCCGCCGCCCAGCGCCTTGCCCAGGACGTACACGTCCGGCACCACGCCCTCGTGTTCACAGGCGAAGGTCCGGCCGGTGCGCCCCAGGCCGGACTGGATCTCGTCGGCGATGAACAGCACGTTCCGGCGGCGGGTCAGCTCCCGTACGCCCGCCAGATAGCCCGGCGGCGGCACCAGCACGCCCGCCTCGCCCTGGATCGGCTCCAGCAGGACGGCGACGGTGTCGGCGTCGACGGCCGCCTCCAGCGCGGCCAGGTCGCCGTACGGGACGATCTCGAAGCCGGGGGTGTACGGGCCGAAGTCGGCGCGGGCCTCGGGGTCGGTGGAGAAGGAGACGATGGTGGTCGTGCGGCCGTGGAAGTTGTTGTCGGCGACGATGATCTTCGCCCGCCCGTCCGGGACGCCCTTGACCCGGTAGCCCCACTTGCGGGCCGTCTTGAGCGCCGTCTCGACCGCCTCGGCGCCGGTGTTCATGGGCAGCACCAGCTCCATCCCGCACAGCTCGGCGAGCTGGGTGCAGAAGTCGCCGAACCGGTCGTGGTGGAAGGCGCGCGAGGTGAGCGTGACCCGCTCCAGCTGGGCCCTGGCGGCGTCGAGCAGGCGGCGGTTGCCGTGCCCGAAGTTCAGCGCCGAGTACCCGGCGAGCATGTCCAGGTAGCGCCGGCCCTCGACATCCGTCATCCAGGCGCCCTCGGCGGTGGCCACCACCACGGGGAGCGGGTGGTAGTTGTGCGCGCTGTGCGCTTCGGCGGCGGCGATGCCGCGTTCCGTGGAGGTCACCGTGACTCCGTTTCGGTAGACAGCGCTATAGAGGGGAAGAGGGGAAAATGCAGCAATATGCCCCTCTATAGTGCCGCGGGGTGTTTTTGATAGGAAGCGGTGTGCACGGTCGGGGTTGCCGACGCCTCGGCGCGGAGCGGGTGTCTAGACTCTGCGGTGCGCATCGCGACTGGCGTACGGGGAAGCGACCCCGAGGGAGCGGTGTGCGGCCACCCTCACGAGGTGCCGCCCGCCTGGGCACCCGGGAACCGACCGGACCACCGATCGACCACCCCGGAGCGCGCCATGCCACTTCCGCCGTCCGCACCCGTCTCCCACCCCGCGCTGCACGCCGCCGATCCCGAACTGGCCGCCCTGGTCGGCGCCGAGGAGCGGCTCCAGGCCGACACACTGCGGCTGATCCCCAGCGAGAACTACGCCTCCGCCGCCGTCCTGGAAGCCACTGGCACGGTCCTCCAGAACAAGTACAGCGAGGGGTACGCGGGCCGTCGCTACTACGAAGGCCAGCAGAACATCGACCGCGTCGAGACGCTGGCCGTCGAGCGCGCCAAGGCCGTCTTCGGCGTCGACCACGCGAACGTCCAGCCGTACTCCGGCTCGCCCGCCAACCTCGCCGCCTACCTCGCCTTCGCCGAGCCCGGCGACACCGTGCTGGGCATGGCGCTGCCGATGGGCGGCCACCTCACCCACGGCTGGGGCGTCTCGGCGACCGGCACCTGGTTCCGCGGGGTCCAGTACGGCGTCCGCGCCGACAGCGGGCTGATCGACTTCGACGAGGTCCGCGACCTCGCCCGCGCGGAGCGCCCGAAGATCATCTTCTGTGGTGGTACGGCCGTCCCGCGCACCATCGACTTCGCCGCCTTCGGCGAGATCGCGCGGGAGGTCGACGCCGTCCTCGTCGCGGACATCGCGCACATCGCCGGCCTGATCGCGGGCGGCGCCCACCCCTCGCCCGTACCGCACGCGGACGTGATCTCCACGACCACGCACAAGACCCTGCGCGGGCCGCGCGGCGCCATGCTGATGTCCCGGGCGAGCCACGCCAAGGCCATCGACAAGGCCGTCTTCCCCGGCCTCCAGGGCGGCCCGCACAACCACACCACCGCCGCCATCGCGGTCGCCCTGCGCGAGGCGGCGGCCCCGTCCTTCCGGGACTACGCGCACGCCGTCGTCGCCAACGCCAAGGCGCTCGCCGAGGCGCTGCTGGCCCGCGGGTACGACCTGGTCTCCGGCGGCACCGACAACCACCTGGTGCTGATCGACCTGACCTCGAAGGACGTCCCCGGCAAGGTCGCCGCCAAGGCCCTGGACCGGGCCGGCATCGTCGTCAACTACAACACCGTCCCCTTCGACCCGCGCAAGCCCTTCGACCCCTCGGGCATCCGCATCGGCACCCCCGCCCTGACCTCCCGCGGTCTGAGCACGGACCGGATGCCGCAGGTCGCGGAGTGGATCGACCGGGGCGTACGGGCCGCGGCGGCGGGCGACGAGGACGCGCTGGCGGTGATCCGTGCCGAGGTGGCCGAGCTGATGGCGGCCCACCCGGCGCCGGGCCTGCCGACCGGCGACTGACCTCACGGGAGGGCCGCCGGACCGTCCCGGCGGCCCGTCCCCGTGCGACTTCCCGGCCAGGCGCCGGGGAGCGCGCGCGACCTGAGACAATCGGTGCCATGGCTCTCGATCGCCCGCCCGTCGCCCACCACCACCCTCGGGGGAATGGCTCCGCCATGCAGTCTCGTCCGCGTGTGCTCTCCGGCATCCAGCCCACCGCCGGCTCCTTCCACCTCGGCAACTACCTCGGTGCGGTGCGCCAGTGGGTGGCGCTCCAGGAGTCCCACGACGCCTTCTACATGGTCGTCGACCTGCATGCGATCACCGTCCCGCAGGACCCGGTCGAGCTGCGCCGCAACACCCGGATCGCCGCCGCCCAGCTGCTGGCCGCCGGCCTCGACCCGGAGCGCTGCACGCTCTTCGTGCAGAGCCACGTCCCCGAGCACGCCCAGCTCGGATGGGTGATGAACTGCGTCACCGGCTTCGGCGAGGCGTCCCGGATGACCCAGTTCAAGGACAAGTCGGCGAAGCAGGGTGCGGACCGGACGACGGTCGGCCTGTTCACCTACCCGGTGCTGATGGTCGCCGACATCCTCCTCTACCAGGCCGACCAGGTTCCGGTGGGCGAGGACCAGCGCCAGCACCTGGAGCTCACCCGCGACCTCGCGGACCGCTTCAACACCCGGTTCGGCGACACCTTCACCGTCCCGAACCCGTACATCGTCAAGGAGACGGCGAAGATCTTCGATCTTCAGGACCCGTCGATCAAGATGAGCAAGTCGGCGTCCTCGCCCAAGGGCATCGTCGACCTGCTGGACGACCCCAAGGTCACCGCGAAGAAGATCAAGAGCGCGGTGACGGACACCGACACGGTGATCCGCTTCGACCGCGAGGCCAAGCCCGGCGTCAGCAACCTCCTGACGATCCTCTCCACGCTCACCGGCACGTCCGTCCCGGACCTGGTGCAGTCCTACGAGGGCAAGATGTACGGCGCCCTCAAGACGGACCTCGCCGAGGTGATGGTCGACTTCGTCACACCGTTCCGGGACCGCACCCGGGAGTTCCTGGACGATCCCGAGACCCTGGACTCGATCCTGGCCAAGGGTGCCGAGAAGGCCCGCGCGGTCGCCGCCGAGACCCTCGCCACCACGTATGACCGGCTCGGACTGCTGCCGGCCAAGCACTGACGGAGAACCGGTCCGCGCGTCCCGTCCGAGCGGGCCGCGCGGACCATACAGGGCCCCGGGCCCCCTGTCACGGGGGCAGACGGTCCTGCCCGCACGAGGGCCGAGGACGCTCCCCGCGAGGGGCGCACACCCGGCACACTATGAGGGTGCGCGAGCGCGTCGCACACACGTCAGGAGGGAGAACGCCGTGGGGACCGTAACGCTGGGCGTTTCGATCGCGGTCCCGGAGCCGTACGGCAGCTTCCTCCAGCGGAAGCGCGAGAGCTTCGGGGACCCCGCCGCACACGGCATCCCCACGCACATCACCCTCCTCCCGCCGACCGAGGTCGACGCCGACGCGCTGCCCGGCATCGAACGCCACCTCGCCGCGGTCGCGGCCGGCTCCCGCCCCTTCCCGCTCCGCCTGGAAGGCACCGCGACCTTCCGCCCGCTCTCCCCAGTCGTCTTCGTCAAGGTCACCGAGGGCGAGGCGGGCTGCACCGCCCTCCAGGCCCGGGTCCGCGCCGCCTCCGGCCCCTGCGCCCGGGAGCTACAGTTCCCGTACCACCCGCATGTGACCGTTGCGCACGGCATCGCCGAGGACGCCATGGACCGCGCCCAGGCCGAGCTGGGCGACTTCTCCGCGACCTGGACGATCGGCGGCTTCGCCCTGTACGAGCAGGGCGCGGACGCGGTGTGGCGCCTGGAGCGGGAGTACCCCTTCGGCCCCCAGTCGGCCGGCGTCCCGCGCCAGGTCGCGGACCTCTCCCGGCCGCCGGCGCCGTCCTGCTAGCGCCACTCCGCTAGCAGGAGGCTTCTCGTACTGCCGGAGACCGTTTCCTCACCCGCACCCCGGCCGCCCCAACTCCCCTTCGCCCGCGCGTCGTTCGCCTCGGCCGCCCGGACGACCGGAGCGCCGGCGCATGGGCGGGGCGCATGGCCGAGGGCGCTTCCGGGGTAGGCGGAAGCTAAAGTTCCGGATCGGTCGGAGCACCCACCCTGCGCCCGGCCCGGACCGGTGAGCGACGGGGGACGAGGGGAACGCGATGGACTGGTTGAACAGGCTGCCGGTGATCGGACCGGCCGTCAGCTGGCTGAAGACCACCCACCTTTGGCGCTCCTACGAACGGATGCTCCGGGTCAAGTGGACCAGGCTGGCCGCAGCCATCACCTTCACCAGCTTCGTCGCCCTCTTCCCGCTGCTCACCGTCGCCGCCGCGATCGGCGCCGCACTGCTCAGCGACGACCAACTGCACAAGCTACAGGGCAAGATCGCCGAACAGTTCCCCGGTATCTCCGGGCAGCTGGACCTCGCCGCACTCGTCAACAACGCCGCCACGGTGGGCCTGGTCGCCGGCGCGCTGCTGTTGTTCACCGGCATCGGCTGGGTCGACTCGCTGCGCGACTGCCTGCGCGCCGTGTGGGAGAAGGAGGACGAGGACATCAACCTCTTCCGCGGCAAGCTGCGCGACGGCGCCCTGCTGCTGGGGCTCGGCGGCGTCGCAGTGGTCTCGCTCGGCTGCTCGGCCTTCGCCACCGCCGCGGTGGGCTGGGCGGCGGACGCCATCGGGCTGTCCGGGACCGGCGTCGGCGCCGGCCTGCTCTCGGCCGCCGGCTTCTGCATCGCCGTCCTCGCGGCCTTCGTCCTGCTCGTGTACGTCCTCACCAAGCTCCCCGGCGCCCGCCCGTCGCGCCGCGCCGTGGTGACCGCCGGCCTGATCGGCGCGATCGGCTTCGAGCTGCTGAAACTGCTGCTCAGCGGCTATCTCCGGGGCGTCGCCGCCCGCAACGTGTACGGCGCCTTCGGCACCCCGATCGCCCTGCTGCTGTGGATCAACTTCACCGCGAAGCTGCTGGTGTACTGCGCCTCGTGGACGGCCGTGGCGGGGGAACGGGATGCGACGGACGAGGGCGAGGGTACGGACGCGACGCCCGAGGGCGACGGTAGGGACAGGGACGCGACGCCGGAGACCGACGGTACGGACGCGACGCCCGAGGGGCGCGAAGACACCCACTAGCAGCGTCCCTGGCCCGCTCACCGACCCGATCTCCGGCCCGCTCACCGCCCGCTCACCGACCCGATCTCCGGCCCGCTCACCGGCGCGGCGGAGGCACCCGGCCCCCGCCGCCCCCGTTCACTCCCCGGGGCGCTGCCCCCGCCCGCCGTCCTGCGCCGATGCCGGCTGCTGGCGTCGGCGGCGTACGACCAGGGCCACGCCGCCCACCAGCGCCAGCGCGCCACCGGCGATCCCCACCGAGGTCCAGACGCTCGAACCGTCGGTGCTGTCCAGCGCGGCCTGGGTGTTCTGGTTCCCGCCCTTGCCCTTGGGGGCCACCGCGCCCGTACCGTCGTCCTCGCTGCGCGGCCCGACGAGCCGGCCCACCGGCTCCACCTTGTCGGCCGCGGTGAATCCCCAGTCGAACAGCTTGGCGGCCTCCCGGTAGGCCTCGTTGTGCTCCTTCTTCGCCGGGTTCATGACCGTCACCAGCAGCTTGCGGTCTCCGCGCTGCGCCAGGCCGGTGAAGGTGGACCCGGCGTTCGTCGTCGAGCCGTTCTTCACCCCCGCGATCCCGGGGTACGGCTTGATGTCGTAGTCCCCGCTGAGCAGCCGGTTGGTGTTCTGGATGCCGAACGTGGCCCGCTTGCCGTCCTTGCCCTTGTCGCCGGGGAACTGCGCGCTCGCCGTCGAGCAGTACTCGCGGAAGTCGGCGTTCTGGAGACCCGCCCTGGCGAACAGGCTCAGGTCGTAGGCGCTCGACACCTGACCCGGCGCGTCATAGCCGTCGGGGGTGATGACATGGGTGTCGTTCGCGTTCAGGTCCTTGGCGCGCCGTTGCATCTGCCGGACGGTGGCCTCGGTCCCGCCGTTCATCGCCGAGAGCGTGTGCACGGCGTCGTTCCCGGACCGCAGGAAGACGCCCAGCCAGAGGTCGTGGACCGTGTAGGTCAGGTTCTCCTTTATCCCGACCATGCTGCTGCCGATGCCCATCCCCGCCAGGTCGGCGGGCTTGACGGTGTGCTTCCGGTCCTTCGGGAACTTTGGCAGCACGGTGTCCGCGAACAGCATCTTCAGCGTGCTGGCCGGCGCGAGCTGCCAGTGCGGGTTCTTGGCGGCCAGCACCTTGCCGGACTCGGCGTCGGACACGATCCAGGAGCGGGCGGTCAGCGCATCCGGCCCCGGCAGCTTCGGCGCACCGGGCCGCAGCTCCACCTGGACGCCGGGCGTGCCCAGCCGCTCGCCGCCGATCTGCGACATCTTGGCCGGCGGCGCGGGAGCCTTGGAATCGGCGTACGCGGCCCCGGCCAGCAGCGGCGACGCCAGCAGCCCGGAGGCGGCCAGCGCGGCGACGGTGCGTACGGAGGAGCCGATCCGCGCCGCACGCCCGGCGTCACCGGCGGGGGCGGCGTCGGACCGGACGGTGGGCGCGGTCGGACGGGTGGAAGCCGTGGAAGCACAGAAGGTCGTCGGCACGTCGCTGAACGTACCCCCCTTTGCCCGCGAGGCCGCCAGCACCCCTCGGAAGAGTGCCCCTCCCGACCGCCGGATGGAGCCGCTGCCCATACTGGAACGCATGCTGCGTTCTCCCGGGGCCGCCCCCCGCACCCGCACGACACTCTCTCGCCCCGTGGCCTGGTTCCTGCTCGCCTTCGGGGTGTGGAGCTGGTTCATCTGGATCACTTTCGTCAAGAACCTCTGGAAAGACGGGAGTGGTCTCGCCTTCGACGACGCGGGTGACCCGACCGCCTACTTCTGGGTTCATCTGCTGCTCGCGGTGGCTTCCTTTCTCTTGGGGACGGCAATCGGCGTGATCGGGTTCCGCGGGGTGCGGGGCCTGCGGCGCGAAGCGGCGAACGGGACGGACCTGCCGGCGGCGGACCGGGCGGACGCGGCGTCCGACTGACCGGCGGGCACGTCGTCACGTCGTCACGTCGTCACGTGGTCACGTGGTCACGTGGTCATGTCGTCCAGGCGAGGGCCGTCGCGACCGCCAGCAGGCCGAGTCCGGCTATCAGGGAGTCGACCGCCGCTCGGATCAGCCGGAACTTCCGGGTGGCGAGCGCGGCCATGAACCGCAGGTGTTCCACCTGGTACCCGGACGCCAGCCGCTCGCCCAACTCGTCGTCGGTCAACCGGGACCAGCTGGTCCAGCCGGTGCCCCCCAGGTCCGGCCGCACCGCGAGCAGGAGCAGCACGGTTGCGGCCAGCAGCGCGGCGGCGCCGAGCGCCCCGGCCACCGCGGCCGACGTGGACAGTCGGAGTCCCCCGGCCGCCGAGACCAGCGCCACAAGTGCCGCCCCGGATAAGGCGAGCAGCAGGCTGGCCTTCCCCTCGGAGCGGGCCAGATCGCTCTGTAGCGCCGTGAGCGTCGTGGCGATCCGGTTCTGTGCCCCGTCGTTCCGTGGATCACGTGCGGTGGTTGCCATCAGCGCGTCGCCTCCCGCGTCGGGCCGCATCCCCCGGGTGCCAGGGCGCGTCCGAGGTGTCGGGCGGTAGGACGTGCACCGTCCTGTGCACGGTTGCCGTGCAACAGTGAGCCCGCACACACCGCAGCGAGGGGAGACGCCGTGATGTTCGCCCTGATCGTGGTCCCGGCCCTGGGGCTGTTCTTCGGCGTGCACCGCTATCTGTGGTGCCGGCTCGTCCGCGACACCACCGCGCCGGACAGCCGCCTGCGCCGCACGGGCGCCCTGGTGCTGTCCGCACTGGCCCTGATCGCCTTCGCCGCGCTGCTCGCCGGCCGGGCCGGTCTGCCCTTCCCCCTCCAACAGGCGCTGGCCTGGCCCGGCTACCTGTGGCTCGCCCTGGTCCTCTACCTGACGGTCGCGCTGCTGGCCGGCGAGGTCGTACGGGCGGTGTGGCAACGGCTCCCCACGGCCCGGAAGCGCGAGACGGCTCGCAAGGCCGAGACGGCCCGGAAGGGCGACGACCACGCTCCTGAGGACCGGGCGGCCTCCGCCTCCGCCTCCGCCTCCACCCCCGCCCCAGCTCCCTCCCCGCCCCCGTCGCCCTCCCCGGCACCGTCCGCCACCCCCACCCTGCTCCCACCCCACACCCCCGCCCTCCCCCCGCTCCCGACCCCGCCCCGACGGCTGTTCATCGCCCGCGCCGTCGCCGCCGGTGCGTCCCTGGCCGCCACCGCCGCCGTCGGCTACGGCACCGCGACGACGTTCCGCGGCCCGGCCGTCAAACGCATCACGGTCCCGCTGGCCAAACTGCCCCGCGCCGCCCACGGCTTCCGGATCGCCGTCGTCAGCGACATCCACCTGGGGCCGATCCTCGGCCGCGCCCACACCCGCCGCGTCGTCGAGACCATCAACCGCACCGACCCCGACCTGGTCGCCATCGTCGGCGACCTGGTCGACGGCAGCGTCGCCGACCTCGCGCCCGCGGCCGAACCGCTGCGGTCCCTGCGCTCCCGGTACGGCGCGTACTTCGTCAGCGGCAACCACGAGTACTACTCGGGCGCCGCCCCATGGGTCGAGCACGTAAGGGAGTTGGGCATCCACCCGCTGGAGAACGCACGCACCGAGCTCCCCGGCTTCGACCTCGCGGGCGTCAACGACCTCGCCGGTGAGACCGACCACGCGGGCCCCGACTACGACCTGGCCCTGGGCGACCGGGACCCCGCGCGCGCCGTGGTCCTGATGGCCCACCAACCGGTCACCATCCACGACACCGTCCGCTACGGCGTGGACCTGCAACTCTCCGGCCACACCCACGGCGGCCAGATGTGGCCCTTCACCTACGTGGCCGCCGCCACCAACCCGACCGTCGCAGGCCTGGAGCGCTACGGCGACACCCAGCTGTATGTGACCCGTGGCGCGGGGGCCTGGGGCCCACCCGTACGGCTGGGGGCGCCACCGGACGTCACGGTGGTCGAACTGGCCTCGCTGCGGGCGTGATCGGGGGCGTTCGGCGCCGGTGCGGGCGGGGCGCTTCGGCGCCGTTTCGGTAGCCTTGTGGAAGCGTTCCGCCGCGTAGGTAACAACCCCTCTACAAACTGGGGAACCAACCCGCGCCAAACGGGACAGAACACGACTTTCGATCTTGCGATCGAGGGTGTCAACTCCCTAGTATTTATTGACTTTATTTTGCCCTTATCGCGGCGGCTTCACGGGGCGGTTCGAGGGGGACGAACGAGGTACGGGGAACGGGGAGAGCGGTAATGAGCGAGCGGTTCAAGGTCGACCTCGACGAACTAGACAGTGTCGTACGCCAGCTGCGTCACCTTCGGGGCGATATGGACGATCCCAGCCAGAAGGTGAAGTACAGCACCACGATTCCGAAGTCGGCGTTCGGCGTGAACTTCATCGAGGCGGGCAAAATCGGGTCCGCCCATGACGACATGCAGAACTACATGTCGCAGGTCATCGACGCGCTCCAGGACCTCATCCACAAGTTCGGCGAGAAGACGGAAGCCAGCCGGGGCGCGTACGAGGACCAGGAGCACGACGCCAAGACCTCGATGAACGGCTGAGCAGGGCGTGGCGGCACGGATGCGAGGGACGGCGATGAAGGGGGGCCGGCGTGGTTGACGCCAGGCAGGAGTACAACAGTGCCAAGGACATGGAGCGGCAGCGGAAGGAGCACGAGCGGGAAGAGCGGCTGAAGTCGTTCAAGGGGCGTGGCCTCACTCGCCGGTCTCCTTCCGACTTCCACCACCACGGCCTCAACGCGCTCCGGGCGATGATCGAGCACGCCAACCCCGAGGCGATCGAGACCTCGGGGCACCACTGGCGCGCCTCCGCCGACCGGCTGGGCGGCGAGGACGGCCACGGCGGCATCCGCAAGGCATTCATGGACGCCGTCGATCACGCGTCGGCGCACTGGGAGGGCGCGGCGGCGCAGGCGTTCCGCAGGGAGGCGGGCAAGGTCCTCGAGAAGATCGACAGGACCTACCAGCACTCCCGGAACGTCGAGTCCACCCTGATCGGCACCCGCTCGTCCGGACCGGAGAGCGGCGTCGCCCACAGCCTCCGCGAGGCCAAGAAGACCATGTCGAAGATCCATGACCCCGGTGTCATGGACCGTGCGATGGACGACAGCGGCGACGACAGCCAGTTCAAGCGGGACATGGCGAATCCCAAGATGGACACCCGCATGGCGCTGGAGCTCAACCGGGACAACCTGTCCCTGACCAAGGAGCGCCAGGTCGAAGCGGTCATCGTGATGGACGAGCTGGCCGCCAACTACGAAGGGAACGCGGGGATTCTCCAGGAGGGGGTGGATCCGGGAGGCCCCAGGGGCGACTGGCCGAAGGAGCCCTCCTCCAGGCCCGCGCCGCCCCCGGTGCACATGCCGGTGATCGGCGGCAGCCACCCGCGCACCTCGTCGCAGATGCCGCACGCGCCGAAGACGCACAACGGTGCGGGTGGCGGTGCCGTTCCGGCAGGGTTCGACGGCCCGAAGATCAGCCGGCCCGAACTGCCGGTGACCACCGGACTCGACAGCGTGCAGGGCGGCACCCTCGCCCCGCCGACGGTCGCCGGTGGCACCTTCGGCAACGGCCCGGCGGGTGGCGGTCACGGCGTGACCGGCGGTACGGGCGGCTTCCCCGGAGGCGCGGTCCCGCCCGGTGTCATCGGCATGCCCGGTGGTATGTCCGGTGGTACGCGCGGTACAGGCGGCGCGGGCGGGATGCGCCCCGGTATGCCGGGCGCCGGGGTCGGCGGCAAGGCGGGCGGCAAGGGCGTGGTGGCCGGCCGCGGCGGGCCGCAGGCGCGTACCCGTGGCGGTCTGGTCGGCAAGCCGGGCGGTCCGACCGGCGGTGCCAAGCAGGGCGGCGCCGGACTGCACCGCAGCCGTGGCGGCACACAGGCTGCGGCCGGAGCTGCCGGCGCTGCCGGTGCGAAGGGCAAGGACAAGGGCAAGGGAGACAAGGAGCGCACCACCGGACAGCGCCCCGATTACCTCGTCGAGGACGAGGAGACCTGGACCCCGGAGCGCAACCTGGCCCCTCGCGTGATCGAGTAGGCCAGCGATAACGTCGCATGCGGCCGATGAGGCATGGCCCCGCACCCGAGTGTGCGGGGCCTTTTCGCAGGCGGAACAATGCCGCCCGGACAGCACAGCAAGAAGGAGCGAAGGATGAGGGTCACCCGAACACTGCGCGCGACGGCAGGTGCTGCGCTGACCGGAGCGCTGCTGCTGGCCTCGGGCGGTACCGCCTCCGCGGACCAGGTGCGGAAGGGCCAGTGGCCGTTGGAGGCGTTCGGGGCCCAGCAGCTCTGGAAGGACGCCACCGGCAAGGGCGTGACGGTGGCGGTGCTCGACAGCGGCTTCCGTACGACGCACCAGGACCTGACTGGGCAGTTCCTGGCCGGGCCGGACTGGGGCAAGGCCACCGAGGAGCAGCACGCCAAGAGCCTGAAGCCGAACGAGGACGTCCGTGATCACGGCACCGCGATGGCCGGCATCATCGCCGGGCACGGACACGGCCCCGGCGGCTCCGAGGGCGTGAAGGGACTGGCACCTGATGCCAAGATCCTCCCCGTCCCCGAGTTCAAGAACAGCGGGCTGGCCACGCGGTGGGCGGTCGACCACGGCGCCGACGTGATCAATATGTCGTACACCGAAAGCGTTCCGGGCGCCGACGACTGCGCATCGATCCACTACGCGCTGGAGAAGGGCGTCGTGGTGGTGGCCGGCGTCGGTAACGACGGTCTCCCCAAGAAGAACTATCCGGCCGCTTGCCCCGGCGTGATCGGTGCCGGATCGGTCGACCAGTACGGCGAGGCGGACGACGCCAACAACGCCAACTCCACCCTCGACCTGCTTGCTCCGGGGGTAAAGATCCCCGTGGCCATGGGCAAGAGCGACTCGGCCTACCGCACGGCAGACGGCAGCTCGGCGGCGAGTGCCTACGTCTCCGCCGCCGCCGCCCTCCTCAAGGAGAAGTTCCCGAAGCTCACCCCCGGCCAGATCGCCAACCGCCTGGTGAAGACCGCCGGACTCGCGCAGGCCGAGAAGGACAAGCACCTCAAGCTGCCGGACGCCCACTACGGCTACGGCTTCATCCAGCCCGGTCCCGCCCTGCGGCGGACCATCGCGGCCGGGCCGGCGCAGGGGCCGCTGCCGATGCCGCAGGGCAAGGCGCCGCAGAGCGGGGTGGTCCCCGGAGCGGACAAGCCCGAGGCCGACGCGCCCATGGGCGGCAAGGAGAAGGTGATGCTCTTCGGCGGCATCGGCCTCGGCGTGCTGGTGGTCGTCGGCATCGTCGTCGGCGTCGTGGTCGCCACCCGCCGCCGCAACAACAACGGCGGCCAGGCCTGGGGCTGAGCCGTACCGCCGGAAAATGCCGCGACGGGGCCGTGAGGCCGCTGTTAGCTTCGGTGTTTATGGACCCCATTGGTGAAAAAGCGATACGTGCCTCCTTTGTGAATTGTTCGAAGGGGGAGGCGAGCCGGATCAATCTGCCTGTGGGGCTGGCCGAGCGGCCGTGGGGGGACCTCGACTACCTCGGGTGGCGTGATCCGGGTGCGCCCGACCGGAGCTATCTGGTGGCGCCGCGCGGTGACGGGCTCATCGGCGTGACGCTGCGGGTGCCGCAGGGGGTGCGGCGGAGTTTCACCAAGACCACGGTGTGTTCGGTGTGCATGACCGGGCATCCGGGGTCCGGTGTCAGCCTGCTCGCGGCGCGCCGGGCGGGGCCGGCGGGGCGGCAGGGGAACACCGTGGGGGCGTACTTCTGCACCGATCTGGCGTGCTCGCTCTACGTCCGCGGGCGCAAGCAGTCGCAGCTCGCGGGGCGGCACGAGGAGACACTGCCGCTGGAGGACCGGATCGCGCGCACCGTGCGGAATCTGAACTCCTTCCTGGACAAGGTTGTCGAGGGAGAGAAATAGGGTCATGGGCGGGGAGCGGCAGGTGGTCCTGTTCCGCTCCCCGCCCCGCTCTGCTGGGTTTACGGATTCTGGAAGACGACCTCGGGATTCGTGGCGGACGGGCCGTTCAGCAGTGGCCGGGGTATGCCGCGCAGGTGCCGGTCGAAGAAGGCGCCGACGTAGTCACGGGTGATCTCCCCGGACCGTTTGCCGGGCAGTGGCGCGCTGGGGTCGGTGAGGCCGAGCTGGGCCCCCAGGACCGGCAGGTCGATGAAGGAGAAGTGGCCGGCGTCGCGTACGGTCAGCCACCGCTTCCAGCCGTCGAGGCGGCGCCAGTCGCGCAGCCAGGTGGTGTCCTCGTCACCGGGGGAGTGGCCGTTGAGGCCGCCGAGCATCATGAACGGGCGGCCGCCGAGCCCGGTGCGGGGGACCGGTGCGAAGAAGGTGCCGTCCATGTTGATCCCGGCGTGGATACGGCGGTCGGCCGCCATCGCGGTCGCCGCGCTGTTGCCGCCGATGGAGTGGCCGGCGGCACCGATCCGCCGGGTGTCGATCATGCCGGAGTGGCGCCAGGCGGGAGCGGCACCGCCGGGCCGGCCGCCGGTTCCCGTCAGCGCGTCGATGGCGAAGCGGATATCGGCGGCACGGCCCGTGGCGACCTTTCCCATCAGTTTCCGGGCGGTGCTCTCGGGAACGCCCTCGATCGCCTTGCAGGCCGCACACGTCAGGGTGCGGCCCCCGGGGAACGTGGTGCCGAACGATTCATGGGCGTGATCGAGGAGCGCCACGACGTAGCCGCGTGAGGCCAGCTCCTCGGCGAGCAGGGAGAGCGTTGCGCGGTTGAGCGTGAAGCCCGGGGAGAGCACCACCAGCGGATGGCGGCCGCCGATCGGCCGGGCGTCGGCGCGGGCGTGGGTGCGGGTGGCGGCGAGCGCCTCGGGCGGCAGCACGTCGCTGTGCTTGGTGCCCGCCAGGAGGAGTTGGGCCTCCTTGACCGCCATGTACGGGACGGGGGCGCCGCCGGTGCCGCGGCTGGCCGGGTAGTAGACCGAGGCCATCAGCTCCCGCGCGCCCGCAGAGGGCACCCAGGGGTCCCGGCGCTGCTTGTCGGTGAGGTGGAGGGTGTCCCGCCCGATCGCGAACGGGCCGGTGGGGCGGGGGAGTTCGAGGCGTATGTGGGGCGTGGTGACGCTGGACGTCGTCACTGCCGTCGCTGTCACCGCTGTCGTCGCCGCCGGCGTCACCGTCGCCGTCACCGCGGGCGTGGGTGCGGGTGCGGGCGCGGCGACGGCGGAGCCGGCGGCGACGACGGGCAGGGTGAGGGCGGTGGCGAGCAGTAACGCGACCGGGCCGCGGCCGCGCCGGAGTCGGCGGGTGGTGTGACGTTGGTTCATAACCCCGAGCGTAGGCACGGCTTTTCGCGGTCGGTACTGACGAACGTCATGTTTCGGTCCGCCAGGTTCGTGCTCACAGCCGGTGCTTGGCGAGGAAGGCCGTGATCAGGTTCTGCCACTCCTCCGGGCGCTCGACCATGGGCAGGTGACCGGTGGCCAGCTCGGCGTACTCGGCGCCGGGGATGTGGTCGGCCAGGTAACGGGAGTGCGACGGGTGCAGCAGGGTGTCCAGCGTGGTGGCGATGACCAGGGTCGGGACCGACAGGCCGGGCAGGTCGGCGGTGGTGTCCAGGGTGCGGACGAGGGCGGCCTGTTCGGCGGAGCCGGCGGGCGGGAGGGAAGGGTCGGGGTCCAGTACGGTGTCCAGTTCCTCCGGTGTCAGGGCGTTGAAGCGCTCAAGGGAGAGCCCGCTCAGGGCCCGGGCCTGGGCGAAGCCCTGGTAGTCACCGTGGGCCAACAGGCGGAGCCACAGGTCGACCCAGACCGTGGTACGGGCGTCCGCCTTGGCGAGGCCGGCGGTCAGGACCAGGCCCCGTACCCGCTCGGGGTGGCGGGCGGCGGCGCGTACCGAGACGGCCGTGCCCATGGAGAAGCCGATCAGGGTGAAGGTCTCCAGCCCGGCCGCGGTGGCCTCGGCCACCACGGCGTCGGCCAGGACGTCCAGCTCCAACGGGCCGGTGGCGCGCGGGGTGTCGCCGGAGCCGGGGTAGTCGGACGCCACCACGCGGTGGCCGGAGGACGCCAGGAGGGGGATGAGGTCGCCGTAGTTGGACGCGACGCTGCCGGTGGCCCCGTGGGCCAGGAGGATGCCGGGCCCGTCGGGGGCGCCGGCGAGGGTGGTGGACAGGCGGGGCAGTGCGGCCGGGGCAGCCGGACGGGCTGCGGGAATCTGTGTCATGGCCAAGAGGTTGCAACCTGACACCGGTGTCAGGGTCAAGTCGGCCCGGGGCACGGGCCGGAGAGGGGCGGGACGCGGGATGCGAATCGGTGAACTGGCGCGTCGTACGGGCGTCAGCGTGCGGGTGTTGCGCTACTACGAGCAGCGCGGGCTGCTGCACGCGGAGCGGGACGGGAACGGCTATCGGCGGTACGACGGGGAGGCGGCGGTCGAGACCGTCACACGGGTCCGGGAGCTGCTCGCCACGGGGCTGAACACGGACACCATCCGGCAGCTGCTGCCCTGCGCGCGGGGCGGGCCGGGGCTGGTCCCGTGTCGGTTGTCGCAGGGCATCGTCGAACAGCAGATGGCCCAACTGGACGCTGAGATGGCCGAGTTGACGCGGCGGAGGTCCGCCCTGACGGCGTATGCGCAGGTCATGGGGGAGCGCCGGGCACAGGATGAGGCGCTGGCGGCGATGGCGCTGCGCTCCGCCTGAGAAGCGCCGGGGGACGACCGAGAATCTCCTTGCGTGTCCCGCTTGCCATGCCCCACCCGGCGGACGGATCCTCGTGTGCACGCCGTTCGGGGGAGAGCGGCGAGAAGCAGGGGGCTGATGTGCTACGAGTGCACTTCACCGCACAGGATCTGACCCGTACGAAAGTGGCCGACGGGGCCGACCCGCTCTGGGAGACGGTGCTGAGTCTGCACAGTCTGCGGGAGAGCCGTCCGGAGCCGGCCCTGACGGCCTGGCGGCAGCATGCGGTCCGGCACGGCCCGGGGCCGCTGCGGGCCCTGTTCACGCTGGTGCCGAAGCACGGGTACTTCCCGGACTTCCTCACGCCGTTCGCGGCGCTGGACGGTGTGGAACCCGGGCTGGAGGCCGTGATGAGCACACCCCGGGCCCGGCTGCGGGCCGAGCTCACCCGGCTGTCGGGGCACCGTGCGTTGCCGGGGTGGGCGCGCGGGATCGGGGAGGGGGAGCCGGCCGCCCTGCGGCAGCTCGCCCGGAGCCTGCGCACGTACCACCATCTCGCGGTCGCGCCGAGCTGGCCGCGGATCGCCCAACGGGTGGGCGCGGACCGGGCGTTGCGGGTGCATGCGCTGGGACAGTCCGGGGCGGCGGCGATGCTGCGGACGTTCGGGCCGACGATGCGGTGGCGGCCGCCGGTGCTGGAGGTCGGCTATCCGGTGGACCGGGAGCTGCACCTGGAGGGGCGGGGGTTGGTGTTCGTCCCGTCGTACTTCTGCCGGGGCGATCCGGTGGCCCTGGTGGACGAGGAGCTGCCGCCGGTGCTGGTCTACCCGGCCGGCGGGGCGGTCGGGCACACCACGCGGCAGGGCCCGGCCCCCGGTGTGGTGACCGGGTGCCGGGCCCTGCTCGCGGGTTCCTCGCTCAGCAGCTGAGGCACCCGCACGGCGAGCTCCCACGTCCGTGGGAGCGGCGCCGGGTGCGGTGCACTAGAAGCGCCGGGTGATCAGCGCCCGCTTCACTTCCTGGATCGCCTTGGTGACCTCGATGCCGCGCGGGCAGGCGTCGGTGCAGTTGAAGGTCGTCCGGCAGCGCCAGACGCCGTCCTTGTCGTTGAGGATCTCCAGGCGCTGCTCACCGGCCTCGTCGCGCGAGTCGAAGATGAAGCGGTGCGCGTTGACGATCGCCGCCGGGCCGAAGTACTGGCCGTCGTTCCAGAACACCGGGCACGAGGACGTGCAGGCGGCGCACAGGATGCACTTGGTGGTGTCGTCGAACCGCTCGCGGTCCTCGGCGGACTGCCGGCGCTCCCGGGTCGGCTCGTTGCCCGTCGTGATCAGGAAGGGCATCACGTCGCGGTAGGCCTGGAAGAAGGGCTCCATGTCGACGACGAGGTCCTTCATCACGGTCAGGCCCTTGATGGCCTCGACGGTGATCGGCTTCTCCGGGTTGATGTCCTTGATCAGCGTCTTGCAGGCCAGGCGGTTCTTGCCGTTGATCCGCATGGCGTCCGAGCCGCAGATGCCGTGGGCGCAGGAGCGGCGGAAGGTCAGCGAACCGTCCAGGTCCCACTTGATCTTGTGGAGGGCGTCCAGGACGCGCTCCTTGGGGTCGATCTCCAGCTGGAAGTCCTGCCAGCTGGCCTCGTCCGAGATCTCCGGGTTGAACCGGCGGATCCGGAAGGTGACCGAGATCAGATGGGAAGCGTCGTTCTCGGCCGCGTCCAGGGCATCGGAGTGCTTGTCGAGAGTCGGGGTGCTCATCAGTACTTACGCTCCATCGGCTGGTAGCGGGTCTGCACGACCGGCTTGTAGTCGAGGCGGATCGACTCGGCGCCGTCTGCGCCCACCTCGCGGTACGCCATGGTGTGCCGCATGAAGTTGACGTCGTCGCGGTTGGGGTAGTCCTCGCGGTAGTGACCGCCGCGGGACTCCTTGCGGGCCAGGGCGGAGACCGCCATGACCTCGGCGAGGTCGAGCAGGTTGCCCAGCTCGATGGCTTCCAGCAGGTCGGTGTTGAACCGCTTGCCCTTGTCCTGGATGGACACGTTCCGGTACCGCTCGCGCAGCTCGCCGATCTTCTCGACCGCGGTCTTGATCGTCTGCTCGGTGCGGAACACCATCACGTTGGCGTCCATGGTCTCCTGAAGCTCCTTGCGGATCTCGGCGACCCGCTCGCTTCCGGTGGCGTTGCGCAGCTTCTCGACCTGGTCGACGACGAGCTGCGCCGGGTCCTCGGGCAGCTCGACGAAGTCGGCGGTGGCCGAGTACTCCGCCGCCGCGATACCGGCCCGGCGCCCGAAGACGTTGATGTCCAGGAGGGAGTTGGTGCCCAGGCGGTTGGCGCCGTGGACGGAGACGCAGGCGACCTCGCCGGCCGCGTACAGGCCCGGCACGACGGTGGTGTTGTCCGCCAGGACCTCGCCCTCGACGTTGGTCGGGATGCCGCCCATGGCGTAGTGCGCGGTCGGCTGGATCGGGATCGGGTCCGTGTAGGGCTCGATGCCGAGGTACGTGCGCGCGAACTCGGTGATGTCCGGGAGCTTGGCGTCGAGCTGCTCCGGCGGCAGGTGCGTCAGGTCCAGGTAGACGTGGTCGCCCTCGGGACCGCAGCCGCGGCCCTCGCGGATCTCCGTGTAGATGGAGCGGGAGACGACGTCACGGGACGCGAGGTCCTTCATGACCGGCGCGTACTTCTCCATGAAGCGCTCGCCGTCCTTGTTGCGGAGGATGCCGCCCTCACCACGGGCGCCCTCCGTCAGCAGGATGCCCATCCGCCAGATGCCGGTCGGGTGGAACTGGAAGAACTCCATGTCCTCCAGCGGCAGACCGCGGCGGTAGACGGCCGCCTGGCCGTCACCGGTCAGGGTGTGCGCGTTCGACGTCACCCTGAAGAACTTGCCGCAGCCGCCGGACGCGTAGATGACGGCCTTGGCCTGGAAGATGTGGATCTCACCGGTGGCGAGCTCGTACGCGACCACACCGGCGGACTTCTTGACGCCGTCGACCTCGGTGATCAGCTGGTCCAGGACGTAGAACTCGTTGAAGAACTCCACGCCCTCCTTGACGCAGTTCTGGTAGAGCGTCTGGAGGATCATGTGGCCGGTGCGGTCGGCCGCGTAGCAGGAGCGGCGCACCGGCGCCTCACCGTGGTTGCGGCTGTGACCGCCGAAGCGGCGCTGGTCGATCGTGCCGTCCGGGGTGCGGTTGAACGGCAGGCCCATCTTCTCCAGGTCGAGGACCGAGTCGATGGCCTCCTTCGCGAGGATCTCGGCGGCGTCCTGGTCGACCAGGTAGTCGCCACCCTTGATCGTGTCGAAGGTGTGCCACTCCCAGTTGTCCTCCTCGACGTTCGCGAGGGCGGCGGCCATACCGCCCTGGGCGGCGCCGGTGTGGGAGCGGGTCGGGTAGAGCTTCGTCAGGACCGCGGTGCGGCTGCGCTTGGTCGCCTCGATGGCGGCGCGCATGCCCGCGCCGCCGGCGCCGACGATGACGGTGTCGTACTTGTGGATCTTCATGGTTCCAGTCAGCCCCGGCTTCAGGAGATGTTCGGGTCGAAGGTGAAGATCACCAGCGTGCCCAGAAGGACGGTGAACACCGTCGCGGTGTACAGCAGCATCTTCAGCCAGAAGCGGGTGTTGTCCCGCTGCGCGTAGTCGTTGATGACGGTGCGCAGGCCGTTGGCGCCGTGCAGCATGGCCAGCCACAGCATCAGCAGGTCCCAGACCTGCCAGAACGGCGAGGCCCAGCGGCCGGCCACGAAGGCGAAGCCGATCTTGGAGACGCCACCGTCGAGGACCAGCTGGATCAGCAGGTGGCCCAGGACCAGGACGACCAGCACGATGCCGGACAGCCGCATGAACAGCCAGGCCTGCATCTCGAAGTTGCCTCGGGAGGCCCGGCCGGTCTGCTTGGTGCGCTTGCGCGGGGCCTCGATCACCGGCGCCGGGTTGTCCACGTCGTAGAGGCCGACGGTCTCCGACGCGGCGGCTGCGGAGGTGGTTTCAGCGGACATCTGGCGTCAGCTCCCGAACAGCGTGCGCAGGGTGTGCTGCAACACGGGGTAGAAGGCACCGGCCATCAGCACGACCCAGACACCGACAACGGTCCACAGCATCTGCTTCTGGTACTTCGGGCCCTTGGACCAGAAGTCCACGGCGACGACCCGGAGGCCGTTGAGGGCGTGGAAGAGGATGGCGGCCACCAGGCCGTACTCCATCACGTTGACGATCGGCGTCTTGTATGTCGCGACGACGTTGTCGTAGGCCTCGGGGGAGACGCGTACGAGAGCGGTGTCGAGGACGTGGACGAACAGGAAGAAGAAGATGAGGACGCCGGTGACTCGGTGAGCCACCCAGGACCACATGCCTTCCCGGCCGCGGTACAGCGTTCCAGCCGGCACGGAAGAACCCTCCGGGAGCGGGGACTAGGGCCGCGCCGGCTTCTCTGTCGGTCGGGCCCGGCCGGGTACGGTCCACCGGCCGCTCGTCATCGTATCGACGAGCTGTCGGTTCCTCGCGCGGGGGTCCTTAGGTGTGATCAAACAGGCACCAACGGGCTATCACACAGGTGCGAAGTGGTGCTTTACCGGGCAGATGCCGCGATACTTGAGGGTTTGCGGAACTCAAGGACGCGTGGACGCGAGCCGGGTCAGCCGGCCGCGGGCCAGCCGGCGCAGCTCTTCCGCGGTGACCGCCCGCTCCTCTCCCGGCTCATGGCCCAGTCGGGTGCGGATGCCGTGCAGGACCTGGTCGAGCAGCTCGTCGTCGCGGTAGCCGTCCAGGCAGATCACGAAGGTGTGGCGGAAGCGCCGCTGGTACTCGGCGCGCGCGGCGCGCAGCGCGGTGTGGGCGGCGAGCGTGCCGGGGCCGCGGGCGCCGGCCGGCGGCTGCTCGGCGGGGGACTCCCCGGCAAGCGCCTCCTCCAGTTCGGCCAGGGTGAGGTCGTAGCAGGCCTCGTCGCCGGCGGCGAGCAGGGACTCGGGGTCCGGGTACGGGCGGTGTGCGGCCACCCGCTCGGCCCAGCGGCGGCAGGCGCAGCAGTCCAGCAGCGCGGTCAGCGCATCGTCCGGGGTGAGCGCGTTGAAGCAGTCCAGGCCGAGGCCTTCGGGGCGGGGGCGTGGCGCGGCGGAGGCGCCGCGGGCCTGCGAAGGTATGCCGCACCGCGTGGAGTGCGGACGGTTCAGCGTCGGCGGCCGGGTGGCCGGGGTGTCGCCGGACAGCGTGGGCTCCTCGGAGGAATGCGAATGGATCTTCTCGACGGGTGCGGGGCGGGCGGCTGACGGAAGCTGGAGGAAGCGGACCGAAGCCGGGACGCGTGATGAGGCGGCGGCGGGTGGCGGTGGTGTGTGTGGCATGACACCCCGGCGGTATCCGGCGGTTCCACGAGAGCCCTGGGAAAGGGGTGACGAACAGAGACGCCACGCTAACGACGCCTGTCCACCGCTGTCCGACGGATGCGCGAATTTCACCCGGATGAGAGAGGTTTCGCGCACCCCGTAGACGACCGGCTCCGCACACCTGGCAATGCCTTCGCACCGAAAAGTGAGGATTGCACGATGTCGAACCCGATGCGGCCGCCGCGCGCCGCACTGCCGGCCGCGGCGCTCACCGGCGCGCTGCTGCTCGCCGGCTGCTCCGGCGCCGCGGACTCCGAGCCGCCCGGCAGTACCAGCGCCAAGGTGAACCCGTCCGCTGCCACCGCCCCCACCTGGGCGCCGGTGACCGGAACCCCGCAGGTCATCCCCGCCGTACGCAACTTCCGCAAGGCCGCCGGCAGTGGCTGGCGCCCGACCAGGGAGGCCCGGGTGGTGGTGCCGGCCGGGGAGAAGAGCAGTGTTGCCGACGAAGCGCAACTCTTGGCCCATGATCTGGGTGGGCTCAGGGTCGTCTACGGGAACAGGACCGTGCGTCCCGGCGACATCGAGGTGAAGCTCGCGGGCAGGAACGGCGCGAAGCCGAGCAGCACCGCGAACAACGTCCCCGTACGGGGCACCGCCGACGAGGCCTACACCCTCACCGCCCGCGGCACCCGGCTCACCCTCACGGCCCCCACCGACGCCGGCATCTTCTACGGCACCCGCACCGTCAAGCAGGCCGTGCACGCCGCCGGCGGCCTGCCCGAGGGCACCATCGAGGACCGGCCGGACCGCCCGCAGCGCGGGATGTCGCTGGACAACGCCCGCAAGCCGTACACCCAGGGCTGGATCGAGGCGCGGCTGAGGGAGATCGCCGACCTCAAGCTCAACCAGTTCCAGCTGCACTTCTCCGACGACCAGGGCTTCCGCATCCAGAGCGACACCCACCCCGAGGTCGTCTCCGCCGACCACCTCACCAAGGCCCAGGTCCGCCAGATCGTCCGGCTCGCCCGCAGCCTGCACATCTCCGTCGTCCCCGAGCTCGACTCGCCCGGCCACCTGGGCGCCGTGCTGGACCACTACCCCGACCTGCAACTGCACAACGCCTCGGGCCGGGTGATCCGTGGCGCGATCGACATCTCCAACCCCAAGGCGGGTCCGCTGATCGACTCCCTGCTCACGGAGATGAGCCAGTTGTTCACCAACCCCAAGGGCGCCCCCGCCTACTGGCACCTGGGCGGCGACGAGTACCAGGCGCTGATGTCCTCCTCCCCGTCGACCTCGTACCCGCAGCTCGCCCGGGCCGCGCAGCAGAAGTACGGGCCCGACGGCACCATCGAGGACCTGGCGACCGGCTGGCTCAACGACCGGCAGAAGACCGTCGAGGCGCAGGGCAAGAACCGGATCGAGGCCTGGAACGACGGATTCTTCGCCAGCGCGGCGGTGAGCGCCGCCAAGAACCGGATGGTCGACTACTGGACCGGCAAGGAGCAGGGCAAGCGGCCCCCCGAGGCGTTCCTGCGCGAGGGCCGCAACGTCCTGAACTTCAACGACGAGTACCTCTACTACGTCCTCGGCCAGCCCAACCAGTTCGTCTACCCGACCGGTCGGCGGATCTACGAGAACTGGACCCCGCGGGTGATCCGCGGCACCCAACCGGTGGCGGTACCGGCGAGCATGACCGGCCCGGACCGGATCCCCGGGGCGCGCTTCGCGATCTGGAGCGACCGCTCGCAGGCCCAGACCCAACAGCAGGTCGCGGCCGGTATCCGGCTGCCGCTGGCGGCACTTGCGCAGAAGACCTGGGACCCGCGGACGCCCGCCCTGTCGTGGGCGGCGTTCAAGGCGCTGGCCAACCGGGTGTGAGCGGTGGCCCGGTAAGAAACGGGTGAGAGAAGAACGAGGACGGCCGGGGCCGCCACCCCCCACAGGAGAGGCCCCGGCCGTCGTTCGTGAAGGGCCGTGACGACCCTCTATCCGGTACAGCGCCGGACGGCTCGAAAGCGTCACACGGGGTGCGGGCCGGGGCACGGCCAGTGGTCTGGACGCGGGCCCGGCCAGGCCCGTAACGTGCGGTTCCGCGCCGATCGGCGCACCGGGCGCGCCATGCGCCGCGACCGAAAGAAGCCATCCTTCCCGGGAGTCCCAGATGGATCCGTGCGCCCGCCTCGCCGGTGCGGGGGACGTCTCGTGCTCCCCCGCCCGCGGCCCGGTCCGGACCGGCGGTAGCCCCGGCCCGGGTTCGGGGCGGATGCCTTCACGGGTTACGGTCTCCGGGAACAGCCGGGTTACCTGTGGTTCCCGGTCCGCCGTGGTCGACGGCGGGCGGTAGCCGGGGCACGCTCCGGTCCCGCACGGTGCGGCCGACGGCGGAGCGGCCGAAGAGAAAGCGGCCGAGGAGATCAGCAAAGCAGCAAGGACCGGGCGGCGGACATTCCAGGTGCGACAGGATGGACCCGTGCGAGGGGACGACATTCAGCCGGACGACCGTCGGCTGACGGTGGCTGTGCGGGCGGCACAGGACGGTGACGAGACGGCGTTCCGTACCGTCTACCGTGCGGTGCACCCCCGACTTCTGGGATATGTACGGACGTTGGTGAGCGAGGCGGACGTCGAGGACGTCACCTCCGAGGCATGGCTACAGATAACCCGCGACCTGGGGCGGTTCAGCGGAGACGCCGACCGGTTCCGCGGCTGGGCCGCCCGGATCGCCCGGAACCGCGCCCTCGACCACATCCGGATGCGCGGCCGGCGCCCGGTGATCGGCGGCGACGAGAGCGAACTGGCCGACACCCCCAGCCTCTCCGACACCGCGGGCGAGGCCATGGAAGCCCTCGGCACCGGCCGCGCCATGCGCCTGATAGCCAGGCTGCCCCAGGACCAGGCCGAGGCCGTGGTGCTGCGGGTGGTGGTCGGACTCGACGCCAAGAGCACCGCGCAGGTGCTCGGCAAACGAGCGGGCGCGGTGCGCACCGCAGCGCACCGCGGACTGCGCCGGCTCGCCGAGATGATCGGTGACGAGCCGGACGGCGGCGGCCCGGACGCCGCCGCGGCCCCCGTCGACGACGGCGCGGCCGACCCGCCCGCCCGCCCGGCGAGGACACCGGGCAAGGGTGGCGGAACAGTGGGCGGGATGCCCCTCCAGGGCCGAAGACGCCGTAACGGCGTGGCGGAATCGTACGTACCAGTAACGGAAACGGCCGCACGAACGCAGAAGGACATGTGATGGCCGACGACCGGTACAACTGGCTCGACAAGGACACCTCGGAGCGGTTGCTGCGCGGTGAACCGGTCAGCGCCCGGCACGGCGACGGCGCACGCGAGCTCGAACAGCTGCTGGAGGCCGCCGCCGCGGTCGCCGCCAGGTCGCCCGAGGCCGCCCCGCTGACCGGGGAAGAGGCTGCGGTCGCCGCGTTCCATCGCGCGGGCGCCGGTGCCGCGACGCGCGGCCGGTCCGCGGACCCGCTGGCGACCCTGCACGGTGCTGACTTCGCCGAACGTCCCCGGCTCGCCCGCCCCTTCCGGCGCGGCTTCGCCGTCGCGCTCGCCGCGTGCGCCATCGGTGGCGTCGCCGTCGCGGCCGGCACCGGCGTGCTGCCCGGCCCCTTCCGGGGCAACGGCGGAGACCCCGAGCCGGGCTCCAGCGTCTCGGCCGCCGAGACCCCCGGACCGTTCGAGACCGGACGGCCCGGAGCCCAGACCGAGGGCACGACGGCGCAGACCCCGGACGCCACCCACGACGGGCGGACCGGCAAGCCTTCCGGTACCCCGACGCCGGGCAGCAGCCCGGGCGTCACCCACGGCCCCGGCCGGCCGGGTGAGGGCAAGGGCCGGGGCGACGGCGACGACAACGGCGGTCACGGCGACAAGAAGAAATTCCTGCTCAACCTCTGCCAGAGCTATGAATCCGGCAAAAGCGGCCAAATGGACCGTGATGCGCTGCGCCGCCTCGAACAGAAGGCCGGCGGCTCGGAGAAGGTGCACGCCTTCTGCCGCGCCTACATCGCGCGCTACCAGACCGGCGGCGGCTCGGGTGACAACGATGGCTTCATCGGCGGCACCGGCGACGGCAAGGGCAGCGGCGACTCCGGGCGGAGCGGCGGCGGCTCCGGCGGCGACCAGGAGGACGGACAACCCGTCCAGTCGCCCACCACCGCCCCCACTCCCGGCGCCTCCATGCCGGCCCCGGTGTCGTCCGTGACCAGCACGGACCCCCGGGCCGTGACGCCCAGCACCACTTCCAGCAGCACGGTGTGACGTTTTTTGAGCCGGTGACGCAGTAAGAAGTGAAGCCGACTGGTCATCGGCTGCGCGAGGAGCCGGGGTTCCCCCCGTACCCACGGCTCAGCGCACATGGCGCGGGCGGGGCACGTTCCCCCGGCCCTGCCCGCGCCCCATCTCCCTTCCCACGCCTAGTGGTAGATGACCACCCTCGTGCCCTTCCGCACCGCGGCGAACAGCGCGGCGATCCGCGCCTTGTCCCGGACGTTGACGCAGCCGTGCGAGGCGCCGCGGTAACCGCGGGCGGCGAAGTCCGCGGAGTAGTGCACCGCCTGGCCCCCGCTGAAGAACATCGCGTAGGGCATGGCCGTGTGGTAGATCGTCGAGACGTGGTGGCGGCTCTTGAACGTGATGGCGAAGGTGCCCTCACGGGTGGGGGTGTACTGGGAGCCGAAGCGGACGTCCATCGCCGAGACGGTCCGCCCGTCCACGATCCACGCCAGGGTGTTGCTCCGCTTGCTGATGCAGATCACCCGGCCCGTCATACAGCGCGGATCGGGAGTGCCGATCGGCCGGCTGGTCGACGGACGCAGCTCCGACGGCGACGGCCGGTGCGTCCGGGCGAGTACCGCGCGCCAGTCCGCGGGCCCCACGGTCCCCGTACGGGGCAGGCCCGCCTCCCCCTGGAAGTCCCGGACCGCAGCGGCGGTGACGGACGCGTAGTACCCCGTAGGGGCGCGGTCGAAGAGCCCCAGCTGGACCAGTCGCGCCTGGAGTTCTCGGACCCGCGCGCCGTGTGAGCCGTGGGCCATCACCCGCGCGGAGGCGGTGTGGTGCGGGCGGGGCGGCGCGGGGGAGCGGTGGGGTGGTTCCCGGGGGCCGAGCGGCGGGGGAGCGGAGGCGGTGGGGGTGTGCCGGCCCCCTTTGCCGTCCGACGGCGTCGTCCCCGTGACCGTCACCGGGCGACAGCCCACCGCGAGCGCCGCCACCACGAGCACCGCGACCCCCGCCGGCACCGTACGTCTCCCGCTGCTCCGCTTCATGTGCTGCTCCCGGATCTCGGCGACCCGGACATGCTGCCCAGTGCTGCGGTGCGGCGAACCTGCGGGCATGCTGTGAACAAGGCGTAGAAAACGGATATCGGTCACCCGGCGGGAGGCATGGGTCCATGGCGCAGGAATCGGGCAGTGTGCGGCACAACGAGAGCGGCCTGCCGATCGAGCCGGTGTACGGGCCGGAGGCGCTGGACGACTGGGATCCCGGGAGCGGACTCGGCGCGCCCGGCGGCTACCCCTTCACCCGCGGGGTGTACGCGTCGATGTACACCGGCCGACCCTGGACCATGCGGCAGTACGCGGGCTTCGGCACCGCCCGCGAGTCCAACGCCCGCTACCGGCAGCTGATCGCCCACGGCACGACCGGACTGTCGGTCGCCTTCGACCTGCCGACGCAGATGGGCCACGACTCGGACACCCCCATCGCCTCCGGCGAGGTCGGCAAGGTCGGCGTGGCCATCGACTCCGTCGAGGACATGCGGGTGCTGTTCGGCGGGATCCCGCTGGACAAGGTGTCCACGTCGATGACGATCAACGCCCCCGCCGCGCTGCTGCTGCTCCTGTACCAACTGGTCGGCGAGGAACAGGGAGTGACGGCCAGTCAGCTCAACGGGACGATCCAGAACGACGTCCTCAAGGAGTACATCGCGCGCGGTACCTACATCTTCCCGCCGCAGCCCTCGCTCCGGCTGACCGCCGACATCTTCCAGTACTGCCGGACCGAGATCCCCCGGTGGAACACCATCTCGATCTCCGGCTACCACATGGCGGAGGCCGGCGCCTCGCCCGCGCAGGAGATCGCCTTCACGCTCGCCAACGGCATCGCGTACGTCCGCACCGCGCTCGCCGCCGGCATGGACGTGGACGACTTCGCGCCCCGGCTGTCGTTCTTCTTCGTCGCCCGCACGACACTGCTCGAAGAGGTCGCCAAGTTCCGTGCGGCGCGCCGGATCTGGGCCCGGGTGATGCGCGAGGAGTTCGGCGCGCGGAACCCCAAGTCGCTGATGCTCCGCTTCCACACCCAGACCGCCGGGGTGCAACTCACCGCCCAGCAACCGGAGGTGAACCTCGCCCGGGTCACCGTCCAGGGCCTCGCCGCGGTCCTCGGCGGCACCCAGTCCCTGCACACCAACTCCTTCGACGAGGCCATCGCGCTGCCCACCGACAAGGCGGCCCGGCTCGCACTGCGCACACAGCAGGTACTCGCGTACGAGACGGACGTGACCGCCACCGTCGACCCGTTCGCCGGCTCCTACGCCGTGGAGTCGATGACCGACCAACTGGAGGAGGCGATCGTCGACCTGATGCGACGGGTCGAGGAGACGGGCGGCGCGGTGGCCGCCATCGAACGGGGCCTCCAGAAGGACGAGATCGAGCGCAACGCCTATCGCATCGCCCAGGAGACGGACACCGGCGAGCGGGTGGTGGTCGGCGTCAACCGCTTCCAACTGGACGAGGAGGAGCCGTACGCTCCGCTGCGGGTCGACCCGGCGATCGAGGCCCAACAGGTCGAACGCCTCGCCGTCCTACGGGCCCGCCGCAACCGCCGCGCGCTCACCACGGCCCTCGACGACCTCCGCAAGGCCGCCGAGGGCACGGACAACGTCCTCCCTCCCATGCGCGAGGCGCTACGCGCCAGGGCAACGGTGGGCGAGGTGTGCGATGCGCTGCGGTCGTGCTGGGGCACGTATGTTCCGGCGGCGGGTCTTTAGCCGTGGCCTTGGCGGCCGGCGCTCGCCCCACGTTGTCGGCTGTCCCGCCGTGGTGGTTTCTCGCCGTTCGCCTGCGGCGGGCGTTGTGTGTCGGGTGCGGTGCCGCTCCTCCGGACTTCGTCCTGCGGCGCGACCCCTCCCGTGAGTGGGGGGGTGCCCTTATGGGTTTGGTCAAGCAGGGACGGCTGGTCGTGACTCGTAGAAGGTGCCGTCTCTGAGCATGGCGAAGAGCACGTCGACGCG
>NZ_JBEZIX010000009.1:0-202887 GCF_040651315.1 Streptomyces sp. NPDC048506 | reverse complement strand
TGCCCCGGAGGACCGTCACCGCAGCCGAACAGCCCCGCGCAGCGGCACCGCCCGCCGCAGGCGCAATGGCGAGAAACCGGCACGGCGCCGCAGACGACAACGTGGGAAGCCAAGCCAAGCGCAGCGGATGGGTTATTCTGCTGGGTAAGAAGGATCCGGGCAGCGTTGCCCCCGGGTCCTTTTGTGCTTTCAGTCACGAGCCGCGTGGCTGCGAGGACCGTTCGAAGCAGTGCCGCAGACTCCCCCGGGTCAGAGCCGGGTGGTGCCCCCGTCGCAGGGACCGAGGAGGAACCAGACGTCATGGGCGAGCGAAGCAGGCAGGACCGCGCGCAGATCAGGGTGGAACGCTCCGGAAACCGGGCAGGTGGTCGGAGGTGAGTTCGCTCCTGCTGCTGACCAATGCCCTCCAGCCGTCGACGGAGGTGCTCCCGGCGCTCGGCCTGCTGCTGCACAGCGTGCGGGTGGCTCCCGCCGAGGGGCCGGCCCTCATCGACACCCCGGGGGCCGACGTCATACTGATCGACGGCCGTCGCGATCTTCCGCACGTACGGTCCCTGTGCCAGCTGCTGCGGTCCACCGGGCCGGGCTGCCCGCTGGTCCTGGTCGTCACCGAGGGCGGGCTGGCCGCCGTCACCGCCGACTGGGGCATCGACGACGTCATGCTGGACACCGCGGGCCCCGCCGAGGTGGAGGCGCGGCTGCGGCTGGCGATGGGCCGCCAGCAGATCACCGCCGACGACGGGCCCATGGAGATCCGCAACGGTGATCTCTCGGTGGACGAGGCGACCTACAGCGCCAAGCTGAAGGGCCGGGTACTGGACCTGACCTTCAAGGAGTTCGAGCTGCTGAAGTACCTGGCGCAGCACCCGGGCCGGGTCTTCACCCGCGCCCAGCTCCTTCAGGAGGTGTGGGGCTATGACTACTTCGGCGGCACCCGGACGGTGGACGTCCACGTGCGGCGGCTGCGCGCCAAGCTCGGCCCCGAGCACGAGTCGCTGATCGGCACGGTCCGTAACGTCGGCTACCGCTTCGTGACGCCGGAGAAGGTGGAGCGGGCGGCCGAGGCCAAGGCCAAGGCCAAGGAGGACGCCGCGAAAGCGGTGAAGTCCGGCGATGGTGGACAGTCGGCGCCGGGCCGCGGTGCCCAGGACGGTGCCGGTTCCGGGAACGCGGTCGCCGCGGCTTCGGAATCCGCGGCCGTACGGCCTGCCGCCCGGTAGGACCACCCGCGTAGACTGCCGCGCGTGGCCAAGGTGACGCGGGATGATGTGGCGAGATTGGCGGGGACATCCACCGCCGTTGTCAGTTACGTCATCAACAACGGACCACGGCCGGTCGCCCCGGCCACGCGCGAGCGGGTGCTCGCCGCCATCAAGGAGCTCGGCTACCGGCCGGACCGCGTCGCGCAGGCGATGGCGTCCCGCCGCACCGACCTCATAGGCCTGATCGTGCCGGACACCCGGCAGCCGTTCTTCGCGGAGATGGCGCACGCCGTGGAGCAGGCCGCCGCGGAGCGCGGAAAGATGGTCCTGGTCGGCAACGCCAACTACCTCGACGAGCGCGAGGTGCACTACCTGCGGGCGTTCCTCGGGATGCGGGTGGCCGGGTTGATCCTGATCAGCCAGGGGCCCAGCGAGCACGCCGCCGCCGAGATCGACGCGTGGGACGCGCGCGTGGTGCTGTTGCACCGGCGGCCGGACGCCATCGACGACGTCGCGGTGATGACCGACGACGTCTGGGGTGCGCAGCTGGCGACCCGGCACCTGCTGGAGCACGGCCATCCGTACGTCGCGTTCCTCGGCGGCACGGAGGAGACCCCGAAGTCCGGCGACCCGGTCACCGACCACGTCGAGGGCTGGCGGCGGGCCATGCTGGAGTCGGGGAACTCACCGGACGGCCGGTACTTCGAGGCCGACTACAACCGCTACGACGCCTACCAGGCGGCGCTGAAGCTGCTGTCCGGACCGGAGCGGCCGCCGGCCATCATGTGCGCGACCGACGACCAGGCGATCGGTGTCCTGCGGGCCGCCCGTGAGCTGCGGATCGACGTGCCGGGCGAGCTGGCGGTGGCCGGCTTCGACGACGTGAAGGAAGCCGCGCTGACCGATCCGCCGCTGACGACCGTCGCCTCGGACCGCCAGGCGATGGCGCGGGCGGCGGTGGACCTGGTGCTGGACGACGGGCTGCGGGTGGTCGGCTCCCGGCGGGAGCGGCTGCGGCAGTTCCCGTCCCGGCTGGTCGTCCGGCGGTCGTGCGGCTGCGACGGCGGCTGACGGGGACGGTCCTTATACCGGGCATACCCACTTCTGTCGGGTTCCTCAGGACGTTCTCAGACGGTTCTCATCCACCGGGCGCAGAGTCTTCACCATGACCGAGAGCTACCGCCGAAGCGGCGACGACATGCCACAGGACCGGCCGTACGCATACGGCGCCGAGCAGGGCACCGGCCACGGCAGCGGATACGGTGCCGGACCCGGCCAGCAGCCGGGGGCCGCACAGGGTTTCCCGCCGCCGCCCCCGTACGCACCGGGGCCGGACGGCGCCGCCGGCGCGCGGCGTCGGGCCCGCCGGCCCGTGGCACTGATCGCGGCGGTGGCGCTCGCCTCCGGCCTGATCGGTGGTGGCAGCGCGGCGTTGATCGCCCGCGCGACCCAGCAGGGCACGCAGAACAGCGTCTCCACCCCGCTCGTCAACGCCGGCAAGAACAGCGGCAGCGGGGTCGCGGGGGTGGCCAAGGCGGTCAGCCCGGCGATCGTGGAGATCAAGGCGCGGACCGGCAGCGGCGAGTCCACCGGCTCCGGCGTCGTGATCACCAGCAGCGGCGAGATCATCACCAACAACCACGTGGTGGCGGGGGCGACCACGGTGTCCGTCGCCTTCAGCGACGGCAGCCGGAAGACGGCCAAGGTCGTCGGCACCGACCCCGACAAGGACCTGGCGCTGATCAAGGTCCGTGGCGCCAAGGACCTGACCGCGGCCCGGCTCGGGGACTCCGACCAGATCGCGGTCGGCGACCAGGTGGTGGCGATCGGCTCGCCCGAGGGGCTCACCGGCTCGGTGACCAGCGGCATCGTCTCCGCCCTCAACCGGGACGTCACGGTCCCGAAGGAGGGCGGTCGGGGCCGGCAGAGCGGACCGGGCGACGGCGGCGGCTGGCCGTTCGAGTTCGGCGGCAACCAGTACAACGGCGACACCGGCGAGTCGAAGACCTCGTACAAGGCCATCCAGACCGACGCCTCGCTCAACCCGGGCAACTCCGGTGGCGCCCTGATCAATATGCAGGGGCAGATCATCGGCATCAACTCCGCCATGTACTCGCCGAGTTCGGCGTCGAGCAGCACCGCGGGCAGCGTCGGCCTGGGCTTCGCCATACCGATCAACACGGTCAAGGCCGACCTGGACTCGCTGCGCGGCGGCGGCAGCGGCGGCAGCAACGGCAACGTCTGAGTCCGTCCCACCCGTCACCCGCCGCAGACCGCCACCACCGTGCCACGCTGGGAGGGTCAGCCGTTCTTCCGTACCCGACCCGAGGTAGCCACGCACATGAGCCCCGCCGAGCACGGTGATCAGCCCGCCCGCATCCTGATCGTCGACGACGAGCCCGCGGTCCGCGAGGCGCTGCAACGCTCGCTCGCCTTCGAGGGGTACCGGACCGAGCAGGCGGTCGACGGTCTGGACGCGGTCGAGAAGGTCGCCTCGTACGACCTTGAGCTGATCGTGCTGGACGTCCTGATGCCCCGGATGGACGGGCTGACGGCCGCCCGGCGGCTGCGGGCGAGCGGGGTGACCGTGCCGATCCTGATGCTGACCGCCCGGGACACCGTCGGCGACCGCGTCAGCGGCCTGGACGCCGGCGCCGACGACTACCTCGTCAAGCCCTTCGAGCTGGACGAGCTGCTCGCCCGGATCCGCGCGCTGCTGCGCCGCAGCTCGTACGCGGCGGCGGCCGGCGCGCCGCCCGAGGAGGGCGAGACACTGGGCTTCGCCGATCTGCGGATGGACCTGTCGACCCGCGAGGTGACCCGCGGCGGCCGGCCGGTCGAGCTGACCCGCACCGAATTCACCCTGCTGGAGATGTTCCTCGCGCATCCGCGGCAGGTCCTCACCCGGGAGCAGATCCTGAAGGCCGTCTGGGGCTTCGACTTCGAGCCCACCTCCAACTCCCTTGACGTGTACGTGATGTACCTGCGCCGCAAGACGGAGGCGGGCGGCGAGCCGCGGCTGGTGCACACGGTGCGCGGGGTCGGCTACGTCCTGCGGGCGGACGGCGGGGCGGAATGAGCGCCGGCACGACGACGCGGAGCGGCGGGCGCCGGCCGAGCCCCCTGGACCGCTTCCGGCAGCTGCCGCTGCGCTCGCGGCTGGCGCTGCTCACCACGGTGGCGGTGGCCTTCGCGGTGGCCCTGTCGGCGGCCGCCTGCTGGCTGCTCACCCGGGACCGGCTGACCGAGCAGCTGGACGCGCAGCTCAGCAGCGTCGAGGTGAACCCCAGTTACGTCCAGGCGCTGAGCGCCTACTGCAACAACCCGGACGGGGTGCACTTCCAGCCCACGCCGTACACCATCCAGCTGGTGTCGTCGGGCGGCTACGTCTGCACCTCGCCTGACAAGTCGCCGATCCCCGCCCAGCGGGCGGACACGGCGGTGGCCGCGGGCCGGGTGGAGGGCACGGTGCACACCACCAAGGCCACCGACGGCGCGGCGATGCGGGTGTCGACCACGCCCTACCGGGGGCCGCTGACCGACGCCCAGGGCCACCGGCTGGCGATCTCCGTCGCGGTGCCGATGAGCCAGATCACCGAGCCGCTCGACCAGCTCGCCCTGGTGCTGCTGATCGTCGCCGGGGTCGGGGTGCTCGGCGCGGCGACCGCCGGACTGTGGGTGGCCCGCGCGGGGCTGAAGCCGGTCGACCGGCTGACCGACGCCGTCGAACACGTCGCCCGCACCCAGGACTTGACCATCCGCATCCCGGCGGACGGCGAGGACGAGATCGCCCGCCTCTCGCGCTCGTTCAACTCCATGACCGCGGCGCTGGCCGCCTCCCGCGACCTCCAGCAGCAGCTGATCGCGGACGCCGGCCACGAGCTGCGGACGCCGCTGACCTCGCTCCGCACGAACATCGATCTGCTGGTGCGCAGTGAGCAGTCCGGCCGCGCGATCCCGGCCGCCGACAAGGCGGCCCTGCTGGCCTCGGTCAAGGCGCAGATGGGGGAGCTGGCGGCGCTGATCGGCGATCTACAGGAGCTGTCCCGGCCACAGGGGCCCGGGCAGACCGTCGTCGAGGTGGTGGCGCTGCACGACATCGTCGGCACGGCGCTGGAGCGGGCCCGGCTGCGCGGCCCGTCGCTGACCGTCACCGCGGACGTCGAGCCCTGGTACGTCCGGGCCGAGCCGGCCGCGCTGGAGCGGGCGGTGGTCAATCTGTTGGACAACGCGGTGAAGTTCAGCCCGGCCGGCGGCAGCGTCGAGGTGCGGCTGTCCGACGGCGAGCTGACCGTCCGCGACCACGGCCCCGGCATCCCGCAGGACGAACTGCCACACGTCTTCGAGCGGTTCTGGCGCTCGCCGTCCGCCCGGAGCCTGCCGGGCAGCGGGCTGGGCCTGTCGATCGTGGCGCGGACGGTCGAGCAGGCGGGCGGCGCGGTGCGGCTGCGGTCCGCGGACCTCGGCGGCACCGAGGCGGTGGTGACCCTGCCGGGTGCGCCGGCGCCACCGCCGCAGCTGCCAAAGGAGCCGCCGTCCCGGCCGGACGACCGGGACGGCTGAGCGGCGGCGCCCCCGGCCGCCGCTACCGCTTCTGCTTCGCCGCGTCCCCGAACGGCAGGTTCGCGCCCGACAGCTCGGCCCGGATGCCGTCCCGTTCGACGGAGATATGGCGCAGCCGCACGTCACCGGGCGTCTTGGGCAGCTGGAAGGAGAGCGACAGCCGGTCGGCGAGCTGGGGCTTCGTCAGGCCGCTCAGGGTGCCGAGGATCTTCGGGTCGATGCCGACCTTCTGGAGCAGCCAGGGGTGGTCCGTCACCACGTCGACGACGTTGACCTTCATCAGCTCGTGGACGAAGCGCGGGGAGCCGGTCAGCTCGTGCAGCTTGTCGTCGCTGCGGAGGGCGTCGTCGATGTACGCCTTGGGGATGCCGATCCGCTGTGCGATCGCGGGGATGCTCAGCATCGCCTTGACCCGGTCGGCCTCCTGGCTGAGCTCGGCGGCGGCCTTGCGGGTCAGCCGCAGGCCCTGGTCCTTGCCGGTGCCGGGCCGGTAGACGGCGACGTCGCCGATGTCCAGGCGCATCCGGCTGATGTCGGTGGAGATCCCGCGGTCGCCGGCGCGCCGGATGCGGGCCTCGGCCCGTACCCGCAGTTCGTGGCCGGCGATCGGGAGTTGTCCGTCCGCCCGGACCGCGTTGGGGCCCAGTTCGCTGAACTTCACCTGGGACGCGCCCAGTTCGCGGTTCATGTCGTCGAAGGCGAGCAGCACGCTGCCCTGCATGCTGCCGATGGTGGCGCCCTTGATGGAGGTGGGCAGGTCGCCGTCGAGGCGTACGTCGTTCGCGGTCGCCTCGAACTTCGCCAGCGAGACCCGGTCGGCGGCCAGGTCGGGAATGGTCACCCGGACCTGGTCGACCCGCTTGTCCATCACCTGGGTGAGGAACGGGAATCCCTCGATGTCGACTTCCGGGGTGGCGTTCAGGTGCAGCGCCTCCTTCAGCTTCTCCGCGGCCTTGTTCTGCGCGTAGAGCACCGCGAACCGGTCGGAGAGGGTGAGGAGGGCGGTGCAGACGAGGGCCGCGACCAGCAGCTTCACGACGATCGGCACGGCGGCGAAACGGCTGATGCCGCGCTTCCTGCGGCGGTGGTTGGGCGGCGACCAGGCCTCGTCCGGCACGTCGTCGTCCGAGCGCAGCCCGAGGCCCAGCGGGTCGTCGCTGTCGTCGCGCTCGTTGAGGTAGGTGCGCCGCCGGGTGGCCCCGGGGACGTCGAAGGCGCCGTACTCCGGCTCGGGTTCGGGCTGCGGTTCGGGGTCGGCGAGGGCCGCCAGGTCGTCGTAGGGATTGACCGGGGTGAGCTTTCTGGTGTCGCCGGAGGGGTCGTGCCCGGGGTCCGCTGCGGGGGACGGGGAACGGAGTGGATCGCCGGGCACAGGTGAGGGTGAAGATATGCGTATGGGGGTTCGCATCCGCACATCCCACCACGAGACGGTCCCTCGAACGCAAGTTTCACCGTAAGTATGTCGGTTTCATGAGGCTTGTCCGGTCGGTCTTGGTGAAAAATTGCCGCACCTCCGGCGGCGGACTGAACTACCGTCACATCGCTTGCCGGCCCCGCCGATCGTGGCGCCGGAATGCCCACGGCCCCGTCGTCCGTTGACGGTTGTCGGTGGCGAAAAGCGCCGCCCGGTGCGACGCAGGGGCCGACCACCCACGAGCGGGAGCCGCTCGGCCGGCTCTCCTGCCCGCGTCCGTCGGGCCTCCTCCCGACACTTCCCGAAAGGTGACTCGCATGATCGTGGTAACCGGAGCGACCGGCAATATCGGCCGCAGCCTCGTCGGCCGGCTCCTCGCGGACGGTGTCGCGGTACGCGCGCTGACCCGCGATCCGGCGCGCGCCGCGCTGCCGGCCGAGGCCGAGGTGGTGCGCGCCGACCTCACCGGCGACGACGACCTGGCCCCGCTGCTGACCGGCGCCGACGCGCTCTTCCTCAACCTCGCGGCCGGCGGGCACGACGCCGCGGCCGTCCTGGTCGACGCCGCCGTCAAGGCCGGCGTCCCGCGCATCGTCCTCAACTCCTCGATAGCGGTGACCGATACGCCCGCGGACGAGACCAACATGATCGCCCGGATGCACGCCGGTCTGGAACGGGCGATCCGCGCATCCGGCCTGGAGTGGACCTTCGTCCGCGGCAGCAACTACGCCACCAACACGCTGGCGTGGGCCGCCTCGATCCGCGAGACCGGTGTGGTCCGCGACGCCCACCCGGGCGCCCAGGGCGTTCCCGTCCACGAGGCCGACCTCGCGGACGTCGCCGCTGCCGCCCTGCTGGACCGCACCGGTGCCCATGTGGGCCAGGCCTATGTCGTCACCGGCCCCGAGACGATGACCGTGGCCCAGCAGGTCGCCGAGATCGGCCGGGCGATCGGGCGCGAGACCCGCGTGGAGCAGATCTCCGAGGACGAGGCCGCCGAGGCGATGGCCGGACCGCACTTCCCGAAGGAGTCCGCGCTGGAGCTGGTCCGGATGTTCGGCGGCACCGTCGACGCCTCGCCGTTCCCGGTGTCGGACGCCGTCGAGCGGGTCACCGGCCACCCGGCCCGCACCTTCGCCCAGTGGGCCGGGGACCACGCGGCCGACTTCTCCTGACCGGGAAGTCGTACCCCGCACGCCAGGGGCCCGGCCCCCGACGAAGCGGCCCCGGTCACCCGCCTCTGGGGCGGGCGACCGGGGCCGGCTGGTCTCTCGTCGTGGCGGCCGGGTGCCGGGGCGGGGCGAACCGAACGCCCCGGTCGGCCCCGGCTACTTCACGATGGTGATCCGGTCCGCCTTCGGCGGGTCGAGGGGGCCGGTCGCCGAGGAGTGGGCGGTCAGGTAGGCGGTGAAGGCGTCCAGGTCGGAGGCGCCCACGTACTTGTTCGTGGCGCCCTTGAAGGCGGGGAAGCCGTCGCCGCCGCCGGCCAGGAACTCGTTCATGGCGACGCGGTAGGTCTTGGCCGGGTCGAGCGGGGCGCCGTTGAGCTTCACGGAGTCGGTGATGACGCGGGCGGCGCCGGTCTTGGTCATGTCGAGGGTGTAGGTGAGGCCGTCGGAGACCTGGAGGATCTTGGGGGAGGCCTCGTTGGGGCCGCTGACCTGCTGCTGGAGGGCGGTCAACAGCTGGGCGCCGGTGAGGTCGACGACGTTCATCATGTTGGTGAAGGGCTGGACGGTGAACGCCTCGCCGTAGGTGACGACGCCGTCGCCCTCCGAGCCGGAGGCCTTGAAGGCGAGGTCGGAGCGGATGCCGCCGGGGTTCATCAGGGCCAGCTGGGCGCCGCCCTTGTCGGGCGCCTTGGTGGCTTCGAGCTGGGCGTCGGCGATGACGTCGCCGAGCGGGGCCTCGGGGGCGTTCGCGCCGCGGCCGGCGATGTCGGCGGAGATGTGGCCGACGGTGCGGCCGGCGACCGGCGCGGCCAGCTTGTTCCAGCGGGCGATCAGGGACGTCATGTCCGCGGCCTTGGGCTGGGTGCGGTTCACGACGTGGTTGACCGCGCCGGGGGCCTTGACGCTGGTGCGGACGATGTCGTGGGTGCGGCGGTCGTAGGTGAGGGTGGTGTCGGTGTAGAGCTTGCCGTACGACGCGGCGGAGGTGACGGTGCGCGGGCGGCCGGACGGGTCCGGGATGGTGCAGGTGTAGGCCTGGTGGGTGTGGCCGGTGACCAGGGCGTCCACCTGGGGCGTCACATGCTTGGCGATCTCGGTGATCGGGCCGGAGATGCCGTCGCCGGGGCCGGGGCTGTCGCAGTCGTAGTTGTAGGACGTGGAGGCGGGCTGGCCGCCCTCGTGGATGAGGGCCACGATCGCCTTGACGCCCTGCTTGTTCAGCACCTTGGCGTACTTGTTGATCGTCTCGACCTCGTCGTGGAACTTCAGGCCCTTGACGCCGTCGGCGTTGACGATGTCGGGCGTGCCCTCCAGCGTCACCCCGATGAAGCCGATCTTGACGCCCTTGTGCTGCCAGACGGAGTACGGCTTGAGCAGCGGCTTCCCGGTCTTCTCGTCCGTGACGTTGGCGGTGAGGTAGGGGAAGTCGGCGCCCCGGAACTTCTTGCCGTCCTCGTAGCAGCCGTCCTTCGGGTGGCAGCCGCCCTTCTGGAGGCGGGTCAACTCCGCCCGGCCCTCGTCGAATTCGTGGTTGCCGACCGAGGTGACGTCCAGGCCCAGCTTGTTCATGGCCTCGATGGTCGGCTCGTCGTGGAAGAGCCCGGAGAGCAACGGGCTGGCGCCGACCAGGTCGCCGGCCGCCGCGGTGATGGAGTACGGGTGTCCCTTGCGGGCCGTGCGCAGGGACTGCGCCAGGTATTCGACGCCGCCGGCCGGGACGGTCTTCTTGGTGCCGTCCGGCTGGAGCTCCTCGACGGTGCCGGAGGAGCCCTGCGGCGGTTCGAGGTTGCCGTGGAAGTCGTTGAAGGAGAGGAGCTGGACGTCGACGGTGCGGCCGGAACGGTCCGGCCGGCCGGTCTCCGCGCCGGCCGGCAGGGCGGTGGCGGTGATGCCGACGGCGGCGGCCAGCGCGGCGGCCCCCATCGTCAATCTGCGTGCGGTGCGGCGCCGTTGCGGTGTCGCTGGCATGTGATCCCCTCCTGGATGTACCTGAGCGGAGGGCAGCTTATTGTTGACGCGCGTAGCACAACAGGGGGTGCCGGGTTACGGGCTGGTTGCCGGGGCGCGGCGGGAGCGCGGGTGGCGGCCGCCGCAGGACCCGGCGCAGACGTACGCTTCACACATGACTGACGCTGCACAGGACATGGGCCGGACCGGCCGCAGGATCCAGGTGGTCGACGAGCTCGCGCCGGAAGAGGCCGCGGCCGTCCTGGAGCTGATCGAGCGGGCCGCGCGGACGGACGGGCAGCCGGCGGTGTCCGAACAGGGGCGGCTCCAGCTGCGGGGCGGCCGGCGCGAGGGCGTCCGGCACGTGTCGGTGTACGCGGCCGGGGACGAGGGCGAGCAGCTCGTCGGCTACGGGCAGCTGGAGGACACCGACCCGGTGGAGGCGCCGGCCGCCGAGCTGGTGGTGCACCCCGGGTTCCGGGGCCGCGGGCACGGCCGGGCGCTGGGCGCCGAGCTGCTGGAGCAGTCCGGGCGCCGGCTGCGGGTCTGGGCGCACGGCGGACATCCGGCGGCCCGGCACCTCGCCCAGACGCTGGGGCTGACGATGTTCCGGGAGCTGCGGCAGATGCGGCGGTCGCTGGCGGACCTGGAGCTGGCCGAGCCGGTGTTCCCCGAGGGCGTGTCGGTGCGGACCTTCCAGCCGGGCGTCGACGACGCGGCCTGGCTGGAGGTCAACGCGGAGGCGTTCGCCCACCACCCCGAGCAGGGCTCACTGACCCTGCGCGACCTGGACGACCGCAAGGCCGAGGCGTGGTTCGACCCGAAGGGCTTCTTCCTGGCGGAGAAGGAGGGCCGGCTGGTCGGCTTCCACTGGACCAAGGTGCACGCCCAGGAGGGCCTGGGGGAGGTCTATGTACTCGGTGTGCGGCCGGGCGCCCAGGGCGGCGGCCTGGGCAAGGCGCTGACCTCCGTCGGGCTGCGGCACCTGGCCGGACAGGGGCTGCCGACCGCGATGCTTTATGTGGACGCGGACAACGCGGCGGCGGTGACCGTCTACGAGCGGCTGGGATTCGTGACGCACGAGACGGACCTGATGTACCGCTCGGAGACGTGAGGCGGGACCTCCTGAGGCGGGACCTCCTGAGTGGGGACCTCCCGGAGCGGTGAGACGGCGGGGCGGACCACGGCGGTCCGCCCCGCCGGCCGTTGCCGGTGCCCCGTCGCCTACTGCTGCTGGGCCCGCCACTCGCGCGCGAGCATCGCGTAGACGACCTCGTCGGTCCACTCGCCGTCGAGGAACTCGTTCTCCCGCAGATGGCCCTCGCGGCGCATCCCCAACCGTTCCAGGAGCCGGGCCGATGCGGTGTTGCGGCCGTCCAACTCGGCCTGGATGCGGTGGAGTCGCAGCTCCTCGAAGCCCAGCTTCAGCAGCGCCCGGCCGGCCTCGGTGGCGTAGCCGTGGCCGGCGTGGTCCGGGTGGAAGACGTAGCCGATGCCGCCCTGGCGGTGTTCGCGGCTGGTCCAGACGAAGGTGACGTCGCCGACCAGGGTCCCCGTCTCGCGGACGACGACGGCCAGCTGGAGCACGTCGCCGGACTCGCGCAGCGTGGTGCGGGTGGCCTTGGTGGCGACCGAGTCCCGGGACTGGGCCTCGTCGTAGGGGCCCCAGTAGAGGTACCGGCAGACCTCGGGCAGCCGTTGGTAGGCGTGGATCGCGGCGAAGTCGTCGGGGGTGACGGGGCGGAGGTCCAACCGTGCGGTGCGGAGCGGGTAGTCGGGGGTGAACGGCGACTGCGGTGCGGTGGGCGCGGAAGGTGAGGACACGTGGTCAGCGTACGCAGCGGAGTTGACAGGTGCAGCCCACTTCCCCCACGCTTCCACTACTTAATTAGTGGAATGGTTCGGGGGACGTGACGGGGCGGGGGGCTGGGCGATGGTGACGCGGCCGATGGTCGGGGGCGGGGTCGGGGCGACCGGGCGGGGCTCGGGCCGCACCGCCATCGAGGCGATCGGACTCGGCAGGCGGTACCGCCGCCGCTGGGCGTTGCGCGACTGCACCTTCCGGCTGCCGGCCGGCCGGATCTGCGCGCTGGTCGGGCCGGCCGGCGCCGGCAAGAGCACGCTGCTCTCGCTCGCGTCCGGACTGGCCCGCCCCACCGAGGGCACCGTGCGGGTCGGTGGCGCGGGCCCGGCCACCCCGTCCGGCCGTGCCCGGGTCGCGTACGTGGCCCAGGGCAAGCCGCTCTACCCCCGCTGGACGGTCGCCGAGACGCTGCGGCTGGGCCGCGAGCTCAACCCCGGACACTGGAACACCCGGCGCGCCGAGCGGATCGTGCGGGACGGCCGACTGCCGTCGGACGCCCGCGTCGGCGCCCTCTCTGGTGGACAGCGCACCCGCCTCGCACTCGCCCTGGCGCTCGCTAAGGAGCCCGAACTGCTGCTGCTCGACGAGCCGTTGGCGGACCTGGATCCGCTCGTCCGGCACCGGATCGTCGGGCTGCTGCTGGCCGAGGCCGCCGAGCGCGGCACCACCGTCGTGCTGACCTCGCAGCTGCTCGCCGAGCTGGACGGGGTCTGCGACTACCTGCTGGTGCTGGGCGGCGGCCGGGTCCGGCTGGCGGGCGAGGTCGACGACGTCATCGGGGCGCACGCGCTGGTGACGGGGGAACGCCGGGGCGCGGCGCTGCCCCCGCAGATCGCCGCGCACACGGTCGTCGAGACCCAGCTGACCGGCAGTCGGTTCACCGCGGTCGTACGGCGGAAGGGGGCGGTCGCCGCCGGTCCCTGGGAGACGGCGGAGCCGTCCCTGGAGGAGCTGCTGCTCGCCTATGTGCGCGCACCGGACGCGCCCGCACTGATCGCACCGAGCGCCGAACCGGTCTCCCCGCGGCTGCGTCACCGGCCCGGCGGTCCACCCGGTCACAAGCCCGGCATCCCCGGTATGCCGCGCAACGGAACGCCCGCCCGGCCCGGCCCGGCGGGCGGCGCGGCACACGGCGGGCACCACCACAGCGGCAAGGGAGCAGCGGCATGACGAGCACCACGGCACACCCCGGGGCGGGCGGCAGCGGACCCGCCCGACGCGACGAGGACGGGCGGGACGAGCGCGGCGGTACCGCCGGGAGCCGGACGGTGCGCCGCCGCCCGTCCCTGCGCGGCCCGATCTGGTTGGTCTGGCGACAGCACCGGATGGTCCTCGGCGTGCTGCTCGCCGGCTCGGCCGCCGGCGCGGTCTGGTGCACCGAGCTGCGCGGCCGGATGGCCGACTTCATCGACGCCCACCACATCGCCGGCTGCTCGATGATCTCGCTGGTCCCGCGGTGCGCCCACACCCAGGACACGGTCATCGCCTTCCGCGGCAGCTACGGGCCCGCGCTCCAACTCCTGGAGCTGGGGCTGGTGTTGCTCCCCGTGCTGATCGGCATGTTCATCGGCGCGCCCCTGATCGCCCGCGAGCTGGAGTCCGGCACCGACCAGCTGGTACTGACCCAGTCGGTCGCGCCGCTGCGCTGGCTCCGGGCGAAGGTCGGACTGCCCGCGCTGGTCGTGGTGATCGCCACGTCGGGGTTCTCGGCGGCCTTCGCCTGGCTCTGGCAGGTCGCCGGCGACGAGGTGTCCGGCTCCTACTGGTACTCCGTCCGCGGTTTCAACGCGCTCGGCCCGGTGCCCGTCGCCTACGCCCTGCTGGGCCTGGCGACCGGCGTGCTGGTCGGTCTGCTGCTGCGCCGCACGGTGGCGTCGATGGCCGTCACGATGCTCGCCATGGTCGTGGTGCAGTTCGGGCTCGGCCAGCTCCGGCCGTATCTGATGCCGACCGTGACGACCGAGTTCCGGCCCGGTGTGGCGGCCCAGCTGCCGGACGACAGCTGGGGCCTGGAACAGGGCTTCTACACCCGCTCCGGCGCCCACCTGACCGACCAGGACCTGGCGTGCTCGCCCCAGGAGGACTACGACGCCTGTCTGCCCCGGCACCATGTGATCGGCCAGTACATGGACCAGCACCCGGTGTCACACCACTGGCCGCTGGCGTGGATCGAGGCCGGGATCGTGTTGGCGCTGGCGGCGGCGCTGACCGTGTTCGCCTTCCGGGTGGTGCGGCGCCGGTACGGCTGAGCCGGGGCCGGCTCTCGGCGCGCATTTCCACTCGATCGGGCGCCCGCGCATTGCGCATGGATAACGGTGGGTGTGACGCCGGGCTGGCCCGGGGAAGCCCCCTGGAGCGACCGGGGGACCGGCGGCTGGTGCCCGCCCGTAGCACCCCGATTGCCTGTCCGCCATATCCGCGTTACCGGCGATTCAACGTTGCTTGCGAGCATCGCTGAATGCAGCCCGCTGTGCCGAATCTTCCGAGCCCGAGACTCCATGTCGCGCCGCCGCTCCGTCCTGACGCGCCTGGAACCCCCCGGACGCGGAAGAATAAGGCCATGAACCAGCAGCCCAGCGCTCAGGCACAGGTCCAGCCCGAGATGCCGACCCCGAAGCCCCCGCAGGCCCTGGCCCCCTCGGCCCAGCCTTCCGTGGGCTCCATCGCCGCGCACCGCCCCAACGCGGTCCGTGGGACGGTGCCTGGCCTGGAGCCCGACCTGGACGCCGATCCGGATGCGTACGAGGACCAGGGCGTGGTGGGCGCGGACGGCGAGGAGCTGCCCGGCGGCCGCTTCCTGGACCGCGAACGCAGCTGGCTGGCGTTCAACGCGCGGGTGCTCGAACTGGCCGAGGACCCGGCCACCCCCCTCCTCGAACGGGCGAACTTCCTCGCGATCTTCGCCAGCAACCTGGACGAGTTCTTCATGGTCCGGGTCGCCGGACTCAAGCGACGGATAGCCACCGGTGTGGCCACCCGCTCCGCGTCCGGACTCCAGCCCCGCGAGGTGCTGGACCAGATCTGGACGCGCTCGCGTGAGCTCATGGCCCGGCACGCCGCCTGCTTCCAGCAGGACATCGCCTCCGAGCTCGCCGACCAGGGCATCCATCTGATCCGCTGGCGGGAGCTGACCGAGAAGGAGCAGGCCCGCCTGTTCACCCTCTTCCGGCAGCAGATCTTCCCGGTGCTCACCCCCTTGGCGGTGGACCCGGCGCACCCCTTCCCGTACATCTCCGGCCTCTCGCTGAACCTGGCCGTCGTCGTGCGCAACCCGGTCAGCGGCCACGACCACTTCGCGCGGGTCAAGGTGCCGCCGCTGCTCTCCCGCTTCCTGGAGGCCTCCCCGCAGCGCTACGTCCCCATCGAGGACGTCATCGCCGCGCACCTGGAGGAGCTGTTCCCGGGCATGGAGGTGCGCGCGCACCACATGTTCCGGGTCACCCGCAACGAAGACCTCGAAGTCGAGGAGGACGACGCGGAGAACCTGCTCCAGGCGCTGGAGAAGGAGCTGATGCGGCGGCGCTTCGGTCCCCCGGTCCGCCTGGAGGTCGAGGAGTCCATCGACCCGGCCGTCCTCGACCTGCTGGTCCAGGAGCTGAAGATCTCCGACGCCGAGGTCTACCCGCTGCCCGGCCCGCTCGACCTCACCGGCCTGTTCGGCATAGGAGCCCTGGACCGGCCCGAGCTGAAGTACCCCAAGTTCGTCGCCGGTACGCACCGTGACCTCGCCGAGGTGGAGTCCGCCTCCGCCCCCGACATCTTCGCCGCCCTGCGCGCCCGCGACGTCCTCCTGCACCACCCCTACGACTCCTTCTCCACCTCCGTCCAGGCGTTCCTGGAGCAGGCCGCGGCCGACCCCGACGTGCTCGCCATCAAGCAGACCCTCTACCGCACCTCCGGTGACTCGCCGATCGTCGACGCCCTGATAGACGCCGCCGAATCCGGCAAGCAGGTGCTGGTCCTCGTCGAGATCAAGGCCCGCTTCGACGAGCAGGCGAACATCAAGTGGGCGCGGAAGCTGGAGGAGGCCGGCTGCCACGTCGTCTACGGCCTGGTCGGCCTCAAGACGCACTGCAAGCTCTCGCTCGTGGTCCGCCAGGAGGGCGAGATGCTGCGCCGCTACTCCCACGTGGGCACCGGCAACTACCACCCCAAGACCGCCCGGCTCTACGAGGACCTCGGCCTGCTGACCGCCGACCCGCAGGTCGGCGCCGACCTCTCGGACCTCTTCAACCGGCTGAGCGGATACTCCCGACGCGAGACCTACCGGCGTCTCCTGGTCGCCCCCAAGTCCCTCCGCGACGGTCTGATCCAGCGGATCACCAAGGAGATCGCGCACCACCGTGCGGGCCGCGCCGCCTACGTCCGCATCAAGGTCAACTCAATGGTCGACGAGGCCGTCATCGACGCCCTCTACCGCGCCTCGCAGGCAGGCGTTCCGGTCGACATCTGGGTGCGCGGCATCTGCGCGCTGCGCCCGGGCGTCACCGGCCTCAGCGAGAACATCCGCGTCCGCAGCATCCTCGGCCGCTTCCTGGAACACTCCCGGATCTTCGTCTTCGGCAACGGAGGGGAGCCCGAGGTGTGGCTCGGCAGCGCCGACATGATGCACCGCAACCTGGACCGGCGGATCGAAGCGCTGGTCCGGGTCACCGACCCGGCGCACCGCGCCTCCCTCAACCGGCTGCTGGAGACCGGTGCCTCGGACTCCACGTCCTCCTGGCACCTGGGCCCGGACGGCGACTGGACCCGGCACGCCGTGGACGCGGACGGCGCGCCGCTGCGCAACGTACAGGAAATGCTCATTGACGCCCGGAGGCGCCGGCGTGGCCCAGCGACATGACCAGCCGACCGGGGGGCCGACCGGTCTCCTCGGTCTCGGATACGAGCCCGCCGGGGCGCCCGGAGCCCGTTCGGCGGTGGTGGACGGGCCGTACGAGGGGGACGACGAGGTGTACGGACCCGTGACCTCGATGCCCTACGGCACCGGACCCGCCCCGGGGGGCACCGGCCCCGCCGCCGGCGACACCGGACCTGCCCCCGACACCGCCCTCGCCGACCTCACCGCCCGCACCGCCGAGGAGGTGCTCGCCGGCTACCTCCACCACCAGTCCGCGGAGTTCCTGCGCAGCCTGCGGATGCACCGCGAGAGCGGGTCGGACGTGGCGGGCGCCGGCGAGGCCGCCCGCCAGCTGCGCCGGGCCGCCCGCCGGATCAGTGCCACGCTGCACACCTTCCGGCCGCTGACCGAGGAGCCCTGGGCCGACCAACTCCTGGCCGAACTGGGCTGGTTGTCCGGGACGCTCGCCCGCGAACAGGCCTGTGCGGCCCGTCGTGAGCGGCTGATGGCGGCGTTGCAGCGGCTGACGGGCCGGGGGGAACGGCCCGAGCAGCCCGAGCGCGCCGACCGGGGAGGCCGGGGCAGGCGGGGGGACCGTACGGCCGCGGGCCGGGCCACCGTGCCGGCCGCCGCCGCACCCACCACCCCGACCGCGTCCCCCGCCGCCGGGGAGCCGGCACCCGACGCCGATGCCGCGTTGTCGGCCGGTGCCGCCCGGGCCGGGGCGCTGCTGGACCGCCAGCTCACCCTCGCCCGCACCCGCGCCCACTCCGCCGCCCTCCAGGCGCTGGGCTCCTCCCGCTTCCACGCCGTCGCCGACTCCGTCGCGGTGCTCGCCTCCGAGGCGCCGTTGGCCGGCACCGCCGCGGACCGGTCGGCGGCCGAGGCGCTGCCGCCGCTCGCCGAACAGGCCCATCGGCGGCTCGCGGAGGCGGTCGCCGCCCTGCCGCTGTCCCGTGCGGGCCACCCGTACAACGCCGAGGCGCTGACCGCCGACCACCGTCAGGACGCGCCCTGGCACCAGGTCCGGCTCCTGGTGCGGCTGAGCCGCTACGCCCAGGAGCTGATCGCACCGGAGCACGCCGATCCCCGGCTGGTGGAGGCCGCCCGGGCGCTGGAGTGCCACCGGGACGCCGCGGAGGCCGCCGCCGCGGCCGCCGCCGCGGCCCGCACCCCCAGGATCGCCCCGGCCACCGCGTACGCCCTGGGCGTCCTGCACGCCGACCAGCGCCACCAGGTGGAGGCGGCCCGCTACGCCTTCGGCCGGATCTGGCTGTCGCGCGCGGCGGACCGGACGACCTGGGGCGGAACGGGGGGAACCGGCGGAACCGGGGGAACGGGCCCGAGGGGATGAGGATGTGACGGTGCCTCAGAAGTCGGTACGGGCGGCGGGCTGTGTGCTCTGGCGCCGCGCGGCGACCGAGGACGGCCTGGAGATCGGCCTCGTCCACCGCCCCAAATACGACGACTGGTCACACCCGAAGGGCAAGTTGAAGCGCGGCGAGGACGCGCTGGCCGGCGCGGTGCGCGAGGTGGCGGAGGAGACCGGGATGGACTGCCGCCCCGGCGCCCCGCTGCCGACCTCCTACTACCTCGTCGAGGGCCGCCCCAAGCAGGTCCGCTACTGGGCCGCCGAGGCCGTCGCCGGCGCCTTCACCCCGAGCGCCGAGGTGGACCGCCTGGAATGGCTCTCCCCGGCCGACGCCCGCCACCGTCTCACCCAGGAACGGGACCGCCCTCTGGTGGACGCGCTGCTGGCTGCGCTGCATCTGGCCTGAGCGGGCCGCCGCCGGCTACCGGGGAGGTCCTGGGTGTGGGTGCCCTCACCCCAGATCTCCGTCCGCGATCCGCTGCGTCCGCGTACGCCGCACCCGCAGTGCGTCAGGATCCTCCGCCGGCCACTCCCGGCGCCCGGCGCGTCGCAGGTACGGGGTGCCGTTCCTGATATCCGTGACGATGGCCCGTCGGCCCACGGCGTACTCGACCTCGTCGCCGACTTGGGGACGCCGACCGCCACTCATCGCGCGGCCTCGATCGCGTCCAAGGCGGTCGTCCACTCCAGTCCTCCGCCCGGGGGCGAGAGCCATGCGACCGGCGGTGTGTCCGGCACCATCACGACCAGGTTGAAGGGGTTGTCCTTCGAGTCCGGGGCGATGGCGCGCAGGACGCCGATGCGGTCTGCGTGGGCGCGGTCGACGACGTGGCGGCCGAGGAGCGGGTGATCCCAGTGGCCCAGTCCGAGGGCCCGGGAGGTGAGTGTGTGTGCGGTCATGTGATCGCCTCTGGGCGTGAGGAGGTTGGGGATGCCAGTAGCGGTGTGGACACGCGGAGTGTGCGCTACGGCACCCCCAACACTGGACCGGTGGACCGGTCCAGTCAAGAGGTAATCAAATGCCCGCCCCCATCGGGTAGTTGTCCACCAGCTCCCACAACTCCGAAGGCGTTACTCCCTCTTCGCAGACCAGTGGCCTGTCGCCCTCGTCGTAGGCGGTGTGCAGGACTGTGGCCACCGCACAGGGGCGCTTCACCTGAAGGAGTTCAGCCTCGATCTTCGAGGCGAGCCGAGTTGTGGTGATGTCCGTACCGCGCGCGGGGCCTCGGCCGGTGGTGCGCCGCACGTAGTTCGTGGTCCCTTCCGCGATCGGCCCCATCTGGGACAGACGCGGGCACTGGTCGGCGATATCCGGCGGGAACCATGCGGTCACGTAGGAATGGGGACTGCTCCCGTCGGGAGTAAGGACCAGGCGCGCCCGATGCAAGGCGTGTTGTCCGTCGGCCAGTTCGAGTGCGTCAACGACATGAGCCGGTGGTGCCTTCAACACCGGCGCGCCCAGGCGGCGGAACGGCGAACCGCCCTGCACGCGGGCGCTGCCGGCCAGGCGCCTACCGGCGGGGCGGGCCAGAGGGGTCTCGACGACGGAGAAACCGCGCCCTTGGTGTGGTGTCACCAGGCCATCGGCGCGCAGTGCGTCCATGGCCTTGATGGTGGTGGCGCGCGACACGGCCCACTGCTCACACAGATCACGGGAGGAGGGCAGCAAGTCGCCGGGCTCGAACTCGCCGTCGGTGATGCGACGCCGCAGTGAGTTCGCGATCTCTTCGTACTTGAATCCAGACACGAAAAGCTCCTGACCTAGTGTCTAGCCTGACCGGTTAACCGGTCAGGCTAGACACTGGTGCGAGTGCGCGGCCACAGGCCAGACTGCGCCCATGACCACACCAGAGATCGCCCCGGAAATCCTGGAGTTCTACGGCGAGACCATCGACGAGTCCGAACGGCTGACGGCGTCGGCTGACGGGCAGCTGGAGATGCTGCGCACGCAGGAACTACTGCGGCGCCACTTGCCGTCGGCGCCCGCAGCCGTGCTCGACGTCGGAGGCGGCCCCGGAACCCACGCCCGATGGCTGGTGAAGGATGGCTACACCGTTCACCTCGTTGACCCCGTACCCCGCCACGTCGAACAGGCACCCGCTGCCGGATGCACAGCCGAACTCGGCGACGCCCGCGCCCTGACCGCCGACGACAGTACGTATGACGTCGTGCTTCTCCTGGGGCCGCTGTACCACCTGCTCGACCGCGACGAGCGACTCCAAGCCCTCGCAGAGGCGCGACGGGTCGTGAAGTCGGGCGGTCTCGTCGCCGCAGCGGCAATTGGGCGCTACGCCTCCCTGTTCGAGCATACGGCGACCGGGTGGCTGGGCACCAAGGAACGCGTTCGGGATGCCGTCGTGGACATCCTTGCCACCGGTGTCCACGAACCTGGCCGTAAGGGCTTCACCGCCGCCTACTTCCACACTGCCGAGCAACTCGCCGAAGAGATGGCCGCGGCCGGACTGGACGGCACCACGGTGTACGGAATCGAAGGGCCTGCGTGGGGCGCCGTGAAGGCCACCGAGCAGCACACCGGCGAACCGCTTGCCGAGGACTCCCCGCTGTTCACCGCGGCCCTTGAGGCTGCCCGGCTGGCCGAGCCGTACCCGGATCTGTTGTCGGCCAGTTCGCACATGCTTGCCATTGCACGGGCCTAGCCCTCTGGTCGTACGGCCCGTAGGTACTGGCCTGGGCCATTCGCTCACCGCCGCCGCAGTGCCGGGTCCGCGACGGCCGGCGGGACGTAGTAGCTGTCGGCCCGGTTGAGGTCGGTGCCCGGCGGGACGATGGTGTCGATGCGGTCCAGGACGTCGGCGTCGAGGGTGACCTCGGAGCCCGCCAGCAGGTCGTCGAGCTGGTCGAGGGTGCGCGGGCCGATGATGACCGAGGTCACCGCGGGGTGGCTGCGCACGAACGCGGTGGCCAGGTGAGGGAGCGTCAGGCCCGCCTCGGCGGCGACGTCGGCGAGCGCGCCGACCGCCTCCGCCTTGCGGGCGTTCTCCGGGATCGACGGGTCGAACTTCTGGGACTCCATGCCGGCCCGGGAACTGGCCGACAGCTCGCGGCCGGAGAGCCAGCCCGCGCTGAGCGGCCCCCAGGTCAGCACGCCCACCCCGTAGCGCTGGGCGGTCGGCAGCACCGCGTTCTCCACGCCGCGGGCCAGCATCGAGTACGGCGGCTGCTCGGTGCGGAAGCGGAGGTGGCCGCGGCGCTCACTGGTCCACTGCGCCTCGACGATCTGCTCGGCCGGGAACGTCGAGGTGCCGATCGCCCGCACCTTGCCGGAACGGACCAGGTCCGAGAGCGCGGAGAGGGTCTCGTCGATGTCGGTGGTCGGGTCGGGACGGTGCACCTGGTAGAGGTCGATGTGGTCGGTGCCCAGCCGACGCAGGCTGTCCTCCACCGCGCGGACGATCCAACGCCGGGAGTTCCCGCCGTGGTTGGCGTCCGGCCCCATCGGGTTGAAGAACTTGGTGGCCAGCACCACGTCCTCGCGGCGGCCCTTGAGCGCCTTGCCGACGATCTCCTCGGACTCGCCGGCGGCGTACACGTCCGCGGTGTCCACGAGGTTGATGCCGGCGTCCAGCGCGCGGTGCACGATCCGCACGCAGTCGTCGTGATCGGTGTTCCCCCATGCGCCGAGCATCATCGCGCCCAGCGCGTACTCGCTGACCGAGATACCGGTGCCGCCGAGGATCCTGCGCTGCATGAACTGCTCCTTGGTCCGAGCTTCGGGTTCTCGGGAGCCGGTCGGCGTGATCCGAGGGCTCCCCGAGGCGTGCCACCACCCTGCTGTGTCGTCACGGAGCGGACCAGGCCCGTCACAGCCTGGGTCCGGCGGAACCACCCGGCCGGCGGTGCGCCGCATACTGGACGGATGCTGCACGCGGAAATCGAGATCAGCGCGTTCCTCAAGGCGCGCCGCGCCGCCCTCGACCCGGCCGACGTCGGACTGCCGGACGGGGTCAACCGTCGGAGGGTGCGCGGGCTGCGGCGCGAGGAGGTCGCCCAGGTCGCCGGGATCAGCGTCGACTACTACACCCGGATCGAACAGGGCCGTGCGCACGCCATCTCCGACGCGGTGCTCGACGCCATCGCGCGGGCGCTGCGGCTGTCCGGCGGCGAGGTGACGTACCTGCGCAACATCGCGGTGCCCCGGCGACGGAGTGCGGCGGAGTGCTGCGACCCGGGTCCGCTGGTCGAGCGCACCGTACGGCCCGAGATCCGGCAGCTGCTGGACGCCATGGACAGCACCGTTCCGGCCATGGTCATCGGGCGGGGCCTGGACATCCTGGCCTGGAACACGCTCGGCGGCCGGATCGCCTTCGACCTGGACGCGCTCGCCCCGGACCGGCGGAACACCGCGCTGCTGGTCTTCCTCGACCCGGAGGCCCGCGCGCTGCACGCGGACTGGGAGGCGAAGGCCGTGGAGGTGGTCGGCAACCTCCGCGCCGACAGCGGCCGGCACCCGGACGATCCGCGGATCTGCGAGGTGGTCAACGAGCTGCTGGCGTGCAGCGCGGACTTCCGGCGGATCTGGGAGACCCAGTCGGTGTACGAGTGCCTGCGCGGCACCAAGCGCATCCGGCACCCGGAGGTCGGCGACCTGGACGTCACGTTCGAGAGCTTCCGGCTGGCCACCGAGGCGGACCAGGCCCTGGTCACGTACACGGCCCCGCGGGGATCGGAGACGGAGCGGCGCCTGCGGGACCTGGGCGCACGGCCGGCCGCGACGCCGGCCCAGGTGGCCTAGCCAGGGCCTGGCTGTCCGATGGGTCGGGCCCTGGCCGACCGGGCCCGGGGAGCCCCGGCGGCTCCCTGCCACTGGCCCGACGGCTCCCCGAAGACCCTGGTGAGGGGGCCGGACGAAGCAGCGCATCGGACGCAGGGGCAGTGGATCAGGCACGGGGCGGTGGATCAGAGGAGGGTCAGCGTCGCCGGGCCGGACTGCTGGCGGACGCCGGAGCCGGCGCAGGCGGCGAGGCTCAGGTCGGGCAGCGTGGCCGTACGAATGGCCTTGCTCCCCTCACCGAAGCCGCTGCTCACGGTGCCCGCGGCAGTGACCTGGGTGGTGCCGTTGCCCAGCCGGTCCACTGAGGTGACCGTGAAGGTGACACCGGACTTCTGGTGCGTGTTCCAGTCGTAGACGGGGCGGTCCGGGGGACCCAGCGGATCGTTCACGGAGGTGCAGGACGCGGTCTCGGTGAGGGAGAAGCTGCCGGTTCCGGAGGCGATCCCGGCCGTGTCCAGACAGGAGGTGTACGTCTCCCTGATCTCCACCGTGGTGGAGGTGGGAGTGTTGGTGAGCGGCGGGTGGTAGGTGACGGTCTGGGTGCCCGTACACGTCAACAGGGCGGTGCCGGCATGAGCCGGGCCGGGCATGAGGAGCCCGCCGTAGGTGAGAGCGAGGGCGGCCGTGGCACAGATGGCGCGGGCGCGCACGCCAGCGAACACGAAGCCTCCTGGATTTCCCGAAGGACGTAGTGCGTGACGTGCACCATTAGGGCATTGCCTTCGGCGGGTTAGCCATACGCCGACGCCGCGCGGAAAGCGCACCGAAGCACCGTGAGCGCGCGTGACCGGCCCGCGCGCCGACTGCTCCCGCTGTCACCGCCCCCGCCGCCTGCCACTGCCCCGCCGCTCCTACCCCCGCTACCCGCGCTCCTGCTACCCGCGTGGGGCCAGCGCGTTCCAGCGCACCGTGACCTCGCCCTGGCGGTGCCGCCGGGGATCGCCGGCCAGCGGCCAGTCCGTGGCCAACGCCCGTACGGCGGCCCGCCACCGCTGACGGGCCCCGAGCGCCCCGAGCGGAGCGGAAGCCGCCCAGGCGCGGTCGAAGTCCCGGAGGAAGGCGTGCACCGGCTCGCCCGGAACATTGCGGTGGATCAGCGCCTTGGGGAGTCGTTCTGCCAGGTCGGAGGGGGTGTCAAGGGAGCCGAGTCGGGCCGCGAAGGTGACCGTGCGGGGCCCCTCGGGGCCGAGCGCGACCCATACGTGCCGCCGCCCGATCTCGTCGCAGGTGCCCTCCACCAGCAGTCCGCCGGGCGCCAACCGGGCACACAGTCGGCGCCACACCGCGGCCACCTCGTCCTCGTCGTACTGGCGCAGCACGTTCGCCGCCCGGATCAGGACCGGCGCCCGGCCCCGCGCACCCGGCAGCGGCACCTCGAAGCCGCCGTGCAGGAAGTCCAGCCCCGGCGAGCGGTACGGCCGGGCGGCCTCGACCCGGGCCGGATCGATCTCGATGCCGACGACATGGGCGTCCGGCCGGACCGTGCGCAGCCGGCCCAGCAGCTCGACCGCGGTCCAGGGCGCCGCCCCGTAGCCGAGGTCGACCGCGACGGGGTCGGCGGCGCGGCGCAGCTCGGCGCCGTGTTCCGCGGCTATCCAGCGGTCCATGCGGCGCAGCCGGTTGGGGTTGGTGGTCCCACGGGTGACGTTGCCGACCGGCCGGGACGGAGGGGTGGCCTGTCGGGATGGAGGGGTGGCCTGCCGGGACGGCGGGGTGGCCGGCCGCCTGGCGGCGGGGACGGCGGCGGGTGCGGGACGGCGGGCCATGGCTTCGAGGGTATGGGGTGCCCCGCCCGATTCCCGCACCCGAGCCCGCCGGCCACTGCCTCCGCCCTCGTCCTCGGCCCTGTCCCACCTGTGCTCCGGGGCCCGGGGCAGATCGCCGACCACCCCGCCGTGCTCACCCTGCGTCATGCTCATGGTTACGCTTTGGCAAAATGCGGAGACGACGGCCCGGACGGGAAGGGAACGCCGAGGTGTGTTGTTGCAGGGGTTCGGAGGCGTGCCGCCCGCCTCGCCTAGGAGGTAGCTCGACGTGAGCCAATACGTGTCCCGGCTCCGCAGCCGTCCCCATGGTCAGTTCCCCGGCCAGTCCCGGCTGCGCCTGCCCGGCGTGCCGCGCCGCCCGCGCCGGGTGGCGATGCTGAGCGTGCACACCTCCCCGCTGCACCAGCCCGGTAAGGGCGACGCCGGCGGCATGAACGTCTACATCGTCGAGCTCGCCAAGAAGCTCGCCTCGATCAACATCGAGGTGGAGATCTTCACCCGCGCCACGACGGGCACCCTCCCGCCCGCCGTCGAGCTCGCCCCCGGTGTCCTGGTACGGCACGTGGACGCCGGCCCGTACGAGGGCCTCGCCAAGGAGGAGCTGCCGGCCCAGTTGTGCGCCTTCACGCACGGCGTGATGCAGGCCTGGGCCGGGCACCGCCCCGGCTACTACGACCTGGTCCACTCCCACTACTGGCTCTCCGGGCACGTCGGCTGGCTGGCCGCCGAGCGGTGGGGCGTCCCGCTGGTGCACGCCATGCACACCATGGCCAAGGTCAAGAACGCGGCGCTGGCCGTCGGCGACACCCCCGAGCCGGCCGCCCGGGTGATCGGCGAGACCCAGGTCGTCCGGGCCGCGGACCGCCTGATAGCCAACACCGCCGAGGAGGCCGACGAACTGGTCCGCCACTACGAGGCCGACCCCGGCCAGGTCGCGGTCGTCCACCCCGGCGTCAACCTCGACCGGTTCCGGCCCACCGGCGGCGAGGTCGCCGAGAGCCGGGCCGCCGCCCGCGCCCGCCTCGGCCTGCCCCAGGACGCGGTCATCCCGCTCTTCGCCGGCCGAATACAGCCGCTCAAGGCCCCGGACATCCTGCTGCGCGCGGCCGCCGCCCTGCTGGCCGAGGACCCCTCGCTCCGCTCCCGCCTCGTCGTTCCCGTCGTCGGCGGGCCCAGCGGCAGCGGCCTGGCCAAGCCCGAGGGCCTACAGAAGCTGGCCGCCCGGCTCGGCATCGCCGATCTGGTGCAGTTCCGTCCGCCGGTCGGCCAGGAGCAGCTCGCCGACTGGTACCGCGCCGCCTCCGTGCTGGTCATGCCCTCCTACAGCGAGTCCTTCGGCCTGGTCGCCATCGAGGCCCAGGCCTGCGGCACCCCCGTCGTCGCGGCGGCGGTCGGCGGTCTGCCGGTGGCGGTGCGCGACGGCGTCAGCGGTTTCCTCGTCGCCGGCCACGACCCCGCCGACTACGCCCGCGCCCTGCACCGCTTCGTCGTCGACCCGGCCCTGTCGACCCGTATGGGGACCGAAGCCGCCCGCCACGCCCAGTCCTTCGGCTGGGACACCGCGGCGGCGGCGACCGGCGACGTGTACACCGCGGCGATGCAGGAACGGCGGCGTCACCTACGATCCCTCCATGGCTGACGACGCACGACAGGTGATCGAGACGGCGCTGACCGACGCCGGGGTGACCTGGGAATCCCCCTCCGACGGCTGCTACGTCGTCACCCTCCCCGGCACGCGCAAGCTCGCCACCACCTGCTCGCTCCTCGTCGGCAAGCACTCCCTCTCCATCAACGCCTTCGTCATCCGCCATCCCGACGAGAACCACGACGCCGTGCACCGCTGGCTGCTGGAGCGCAACACCCGCCTCTACGGCGTCAGTTACGCCATCGACAAGCTCGGCGACATCTACCTGGTGGGCAAGCTCCCGCTCGCCGCCGTCACCCCCGACGAACTCGACCGCATCCTCGGCACCGTCCTGGAGAACGCCGACGGCAGCTTCAACACCCTCCTCGAAATGGGCTTCGCCACCGCCATCCGCAAGGAGTACGCCTGGCGCGTCTCCCGCGGTGAGTCCACCCGCAACCTGGAGGCGTTCGCGCACCTGACGCGGGGGAGCGGCACGGAGGCGTAGCCGCGGCCCGTTCCATGGCGCCGGATGTGCCGAGCCGATGCGCCGAGCCGTTTCGCTGACCCGATGCGCCGAGCCGGTTTGCCGAGCCGGCAACATTGTTTGCCCGCCCCCTCCGCCCGGGCGCATGGTCGCGCCAACGGCAGCAGACCCGAGCTGAGGGAGCAGATGCGATGGCCGACAACCCGGCGACCCACGACAACGCGACGACCGGCGGCAACGCGACGACCGACCACCACGCGTCGCCCCGCCACACCCACACCCACACCCACAGCTCCGGCCCCGACGACCACTTCGACTGGGCCGCGATGGCCGATCTGCTGGAACTCGAAGGCGAGCTCCACAGCCCCTACGTCCGAGGGGCCTTCGAGGAGCTGAAGCACCTCACCCCACGCCGGATCCTGGACATCGGCAGCGGCCCGGGCGTCGCCGCCTGCCGGCTGGCGGGGGTGTTCCCGCAGGCCGAGGTCACCGCCGTGGACGGCACACCGGAGCTGCTGGCCCGCGCCGAGCAGCGGGCCGCCCGCCTCGGCGTCCGGCTGCGCACGCAGGCGGCCGAGTTCCCGGCGGGGCTGGCCGACCTGGGCCCCGCGGACCTGGTGTGGTCGGGTCAGGTCGTCCACCACGTGGGCGACCAGCAGGACGCGCTGAACCGGCTGGCCGCACTGCTCAACCCCGGCGGTGTCCTGGCCATCGTCGAAGGCGGCCTCCCGCCCCGCTGGTTCCCGCGCGATCTCGGCTTCGGGCGTCCCGGGCTACAGGAACGGCTCGATGCGGCGCTCGCGGACCGCTTCACCCGTATGCGGGCCGAACTGCCCGGCACGGTGGCGGTGGTCGAGGACTGGCCCGGCATGCTGCGCACCGCGGGGCTCACCGACGCCCACAGCAGGACCTTCCTCGTCGAGCACCCCGCTCCGCTGCCCGAGGGCCCGCAGACGCCGCAACGGCTGTTTGCGCGCCGGTCCCTGGAGCGCTACCGCGAGGTGCTCGCCGAACTCCTGGACCCGGAGGACCTGGTGACCCTGGACCGGCTCCTCGACCCGGCGGACCCGGCGTGCGTCGACCGCCGACCGGACCTGTTCCTGCTGACGGCGAAGACGGTGCACTTCGGGACGGCGGCCTGAGTCCCGCACATGAGGGGTGCCCGACGGGTCACCGGCCCAACGCGCCCCTCCCGCGCCCCTCCCGCGCAGCCCCCGTGAGGCGCGGCGAGCGCTACCGCTGCGCCGATGACACCCCCGGGGCCGCCGGCTGTTTCGCCAGCAGCTCCTCCAGCCGATCCCCCCGGCTCTCCGCAACCCGCACCGCGTCCCGCAGCGCCGCGCGCAACTGCACGGACAGGAAACGCAGTTGCCGCGCGTCCGCCTCCTGGTCGTCGATCAGCTCCGCCGCATGCTCCAGCAGTCCCACGGCCATGCTGAGCTGTAGCGCCTCGACGTCATCGGCGTACCGGGAGAGGCGGCCTCCGGCGCGGTCGGTGAGTAAGTAGCAGGGCCTGCCGTCGGGTCCGGTCCAGGGGAGGAGCCGGGGGGTGGGGTGCGTCGTCATGGGGCCTGCCTCGTGTCGCTGGGGCCGTCGCTCTCTTCGACGGTGTGGGCAACGCTAGGCAGGCCTCGGCGCCCACGACAGTGACGCCCCGTGCGACTTTTCCCGGGAGCTGGGACGCCACGTCCTACCCGTCGAGGTCCAGTCGGTCGGCCAGTTCCGTGAGCGGGGACGTCCGCCGCCGTTCGCGGTTGCGGAGGTCGGCCACGAGACGACGGCTGGTGGAGTGGTAGCGCATCCACTCCGGCGCGGTCCGCTCGGCGGTGAGCAGTGCCTGCACTGCGCCGTCGTCCTTGTGGAGGTCGGCGAAGGCCAGCGCGCGGTCCACATGGAACCGTGCGCGCCAGGTCGGGGGCAGCGTGTGCAGCTCGGGCACGGTGCGTACGGTGCGCAGGGCCTCGGCGCTCTCCGCCATCTCCACCAGGAAGTTGACCTTGGCCACGCCCACGTTGGTCGGGCCGAACGGCGTCGCGTAGTCGAGGCGGTCGGTTCCGATGCGGGCTGCGGCTGCGCTCGCCATCGACAGCAGCTCCCGCACGGTGTCCTTCCGCTCCAGCCGGACCGCGGCCGTTGCCGCACGCAGCAACAGGACGCCCCACAGCGAGAGTTCGATCGGTCGCGATCGGAATCCGGGCTCGATCCGCTCGGCGGCATGGAGCGCGACGCGTTCGGCGTCGGCCAGCCGGCCCTGCTTGGTGAGTACCCAGGCGAGGCTGGAGAAGCCGACGGTCTCCAGGTGCGGGTCGTCGCCCTTGACCGCCGCGTCCATGGCGCGTTCGAGGGCGGTGAACGCGGCGTCCTCCTTGCCCAGCGCGGTCAGCGTCGTCGCCGCGACCTGGTACGCCTCGGCCAGGACCGAGTGGGCCGCGGCCGCCTCGCTCCCCGAGGACGCGCGGGCTGTCGCCTTCGCATCCCTGATCAACTGCGGTAGCAGTGCGCCGATTTCCGCCATCCGCCCATCGCGCCGGATGCGTTCCGTGGAACGCAGGGAAGCCTGGAGCGCCGCGATGCCCGGTGGCTCCTCGGGGTCCGGTTCGTCGCCCAGCAGATCGGACACCGGCGAGACGGCCTGGCGCAAGGCCAGCACGGACGGCTGCTCGCCCGCACTGCGTACCTCGAAGGTGGCGGGCTGCCCGACCAGCGCGGACGGCTCCACGTCCAAGGCCCGGGCCAGCGCGTTGAGCGTCGACAAACGGGCCGTCTGACGTACGCCTTGTTCGAGCTTGTGGACGACATCGACGCACAGGCCCGCCTGCTCGGCGAGGCCCTCCTGCGTCAGTCTCCGGCGCGCGCGCAGCCGGGCGATGCGCTCACCGATGCCGGGTTCCTCGTGGAACAACTCCATGGCCACCCCCGCGAGAAGGACGTATCGACCACGCTACGCCCGTCCGACGGCGAGTCGCGCGCCACCCGTCACGCCATCGGTTCGCCCGACGAAGGGGCGGAAGCGGGCGCGCCGGAGGGGGCGGGCGCAGCGTCGGCGGCCGCCGGGGACGGGGCCGTGGCGGACGAGGCGGCAGGTGTGGGGTTCGCCCCCGCCGCGTCCGCCCCCTCCGTCCGCCCCGGCAGCCTCCGCAGCAGCAACCCGTAGCCCAGCGCGGCGACCGTTCCCACCGCCGCACAGCCCGCCCACAGCGTGTCCGCGCCGAAGCGGTCGATGACCGTGCCGCCGAGGAGCGGGGCGGTGAGGGAGGCGATGGACCACGAGAGGGAGTACATGCCCTGGTAGCGGCCGCGTCCGTGGAGCGGGGAGAGGCGGACGACCAGGCCCATCTGGGTGGGGGAGTTGATGATCTCGCCGAGGGTCCAGACGGCGACGGCGACGGCGTACATGGCGACCGAACCGGCCAGCGCGGTCAGCCCGAAGCCGTAGCCGGCGAGCAGGGACGAGCCGACGAGCAGCATCGCGGGGCTGCGGTGCTCGATGAAGCGGGTGACCGGGATCTGGAGGACGACGATGAGGACGCCGTTGACCGCGATCACGGTGCCGAAGTCGGCGCTGGAGAAGCCGTTCTGACCCATCGACACCGGCATGGATACGTAGGCCTGCTGGAAGAGCAGGGCGAGCAGCAGGTTGAGGGCCACGACGGTCATGAAGCGGCCGTCGCGGAGGACGGTCAGCATCGACACGGCGGCGGGGGCGGGGGCGGCGCCGCCCTCCCCGTCCGCCGCCGGGGCCGCGTCGGGGCGGGACTCCGGAAGCTTGAAGAAGACGACCAGCGCGCAGGCCAGCACGAGCGTCGCCTCGCCCAGGAAGAGGGCCAGATAGCCGTGTTCGGCGATGAGTCCGGCGGCGGTGGAGGAGATGGCGAAGCCGAGGTTGATCGCCCAGTAGTTGAGGGAGTAGGCGCGGACCCGGTCCTCGGGGGCGACGATGTCGGCCATCATCGCCTGGACGGCGGGGCGGGAGGCGTTCGTCGCCATGCCGACCACGCCCGCCACCGCCGCGATGGCGACCGGGTCGGTCATGAAGCCCAGCAGCGCCACGGACGCCGCCGTCGACAGTTGCGCGATCAGCATCGTGGGCCGCCGCCCGAGCCGGTCGGTGAGCACCCCGGCGCCGATGGACGAGACCACCCCGCCGAGCCCGTAGAGCGCGCCGACCAGACCGGCGTAGGAGGCGGAGTAGCCGCGGTCGACGGTCAGGTAGAGCGCCAGGAAGGTCGCCACGAAGGCGCCCAGCCGGTTGATCAGGGTGCTGGTCCACAGCCACCAGAACTGTCGGGGGAGTCCGGAGACGCTCTCCGTGGCGGCGCGTCTGAGGCGGGCGAGGGCGTGGGCGGATGTGGATGCGGACATGACAGTTCCCCCGTGGCGGCGGTGCCCGTGCGGCGACCGGTGGTGTGCGGTGTGTCGGTGGTGCGTGGTGTGCGGGTGGGTGGGTGGTGCGTCGCGTCGCGGCGCGTGGTGTGCGGGTGCGTGGGCGTGCGGGCGGGCGTGCGGGTGGTGCGTCGCGGCGCGTGGTCGTGTAAGTGGTGCAGGCGCAGTTCGCAACCTACTGGTGGGTCGGCTTCAGGCGCCACTCAATTGACGGGAAGCGTCAAAGATCACGGAGAATCCCAGGTCGCGGACCCGCGCAAGGCCGTTTCCGGAATTGGATTACGCTCGACGCCATGGCCGACGCACCGTACAAGCTGATCCTCCTCCGCCACGGCGAGAGCGAGTGGAACGCGAAGAACCTGTTCACCGGCTGGGTGGACGTCAACCTCAACGAGAAGGGCGAGAAGGAGGCGGTCCGCGGCGGAGAGCTGCTCAAGGATGCCGGCCTGCTCCCCGACGTAGTGCACACCTCCCTCCAGAAGCGCGCCATCCGCACCGCGCAGCTCGCGCTGGAGGCCGCCGACCGCCACTGGATCCCGGTCCACCGCAGCTGGCGGCTGAACGAGCGCCACTACGGTGCGCTTCAGGGCAAGGACAAGGCGCAGACCCTGGCCGAGTTCGGCGAGGAGCAGTTCATGCTCTGGCGCCGCTCGTACGACACCCCGCCGCCCGCGCTTGAGGACGGCACCGAGTTCTCGCAGAGCGACGACCCGCGCTACGCCGACATCCCCAGCGAGCTGCGTCCGCGCACCGAGTGCCTCAAGGACGTCGTCGTGCGCATGCTGCCGTACTGGTACGACGGCATCGTGCCGGACCTCATCGCCGGCCGCACGGTCCTGGTCGCCGCCCACGGCAACAGCCTGCGCGCCCTGGTCAAGCACCTCGACGGCATCTCCGACGCGGACATCGCCGGCCTGAACATCCCCACCGGCATCCCGCTCGCCTACGAGCTGGACGCCGACTTCCGCCCGGTCACCCCCGGCGGCGCCTACCTCGACCCGGAGGCCGCCAAGGCCGCCATCGAGGCAGTGAAGAACCAGGGCAAGAAGAAGTAGGCCCGACTGATCAAGTCCGCTTGATCAAGCCACCCGATCAAGCCCACTCGATCAAGCCCCCTACCTGCGGTTTTCCGCCGGTGGGGGGTTTGTCGTGCTCTGGGGGGGCATCTTCGGGCCGTCGAGTGCCCTGGCGGCCCCCGCCCCGGGTCGTTCCGGTGGCCCCACGGTAGGCTCCCCGCGCATCTGCGCACGTCAGAGGCGTAAAGCGGAGGTCGGAGCCGCAAAGCGCACGCCAGGGCCGCAAAGGGGGAGGAACCGTGCCGCTCACCGTTCACTGGGGGGATCTCTGGGTTCCCGCTTCGTTGATGGTCCTCAGTGTCGTGCTGAGCGTGGCGACGCGTCGACGGCGACGCGGGCGGCAGACCGAGGTGCGGTGGCGCTCACGGACGCACTGGCAGTGGCTGCCGTTCATGTTCGGGCTGGTCGTGGCGATCGGAGAGCTCTCGCGCCTCCTCGACGTACCCGACTCCTGGGCCGCGATCTCCGACACGGTTGCTCATGTGCTCGCCCTCACCACGATCTTCATGGTCGTCCGGGCGGTGTTCCTCCTCTGCCTGCGCGGCGCCCGACGCGTGTTTCGACGCGAAGGGGCGTGACACCGGTGGCTCGTGACGCCGGTGGCCGCGGAGGGGCGTGACGCCGGTGGCCGACGGCGGGCGCCGGGCCGTCCCTGAGTCCCGTCGCGGTGGTCGTGGGTCAGACGCGCTCGCCCGGTACGTGGCGGGGGACGGCTACCAGCCCGTAGATGACGAGCAGGGACATGGCCATGACGATGATCGACCAGTACGGGAAGGTCGACAGGAACATCAGCTGGCCGACCAGGCAGACGGAGGCCAGCACGATGCCGGTGATCCGCGCGGCCCGCGCCCCCAGGAAGACGCCCAGGCTCGCCAGGATCTGCGCGATGCCGATGACGATCCATACCCAGCCCCAGAAGGCGAAGTCGAAGACCAGCAGGCGGTTGCCGTGGTTGGCGGTCGTGGAGTAGTACCCGTGGTCGAGCAGGGCGACGAAGCCGTTGATGATGTCGAACAGCCCGCTCAACATCAGCAGGATCCCGGCGAACGCCACCCAGTGGGATCGCTCGGCGGGCGGTACGGGACGGCTCTCCGGTGTGGCCGGTGTGGGCTGACTCGGCTGCATGTGTCCCATCTCGCCGGGTGCTGGGCGGTGCCGCAACCGGTGGCGAGCCGTTGGGGCGAGGACCTGGCCGCGCGGGGGCAGCATGGAAGGGGGAGGGGGAAGCGGTGGGGGGAGGGCGGTGTTCATCCGTAATGGGAAGGATGAGAGAGATGCCCAAGTTCATGGATATCCATCACGGAATGAAGGACCTCACGGCCGAGGAGCTCAACGCGGCGCACCAGGCCGACCTCGCCATCCAGAGCGAGGAGGGCGTGACCTTCGAACACGCCTGGGCCGACACCGAGTCGGGCGATGTGTTCTGTCTGTCGGAGGCGCCCTCGGCGGGGGCCGTCCAGCGCATCCACGAGCGCGCCGGCCACCGGGCCGACGAGATCCATCCGCTGACGATCAGCGTGTGAGGCCGGTCGGGGCGGCAGTCCAGGCCAGGCCCGGCTCGGCGCGACACGGCAGCGGCGCGACACGGCAACGGCCCGACACGGCAGCGGCCCCGGCCGGCAGAACTGCCGGCCGGGGCCGCGGTGGCGCTGTGCCGTAGGTCGCCGGCGTCGCTAGCAGCTCCCACCGCACTGGCACGGCCCGCCCGACTGGCAGCCGCAGCTGCAGCCGGGGCCGCAGCCGCAGGCGCCGAGCAGGGGGAGCCGAGGGCGGTCGACGGCCGTCACGTCGTCCTTGGCCGCGGGGTTGGGAGAGTCCGCTACGGGTGCCATGCACTGCCTCCTAGGGGTCGCCGGGTGCCCAAGGGGTCACTTGCTGCCCATTGCAAGCCAGGGCGCCACGGCGCGTCAACGGCGCGTGGAGGCACACGTCAACGGCGCACGGTCGCGCGAGGTGCGGACTCCCGCCCCTCGCGCGCGTCCGCCGTCACGGGCCCTCGGCCGCCGTCACGGGCCCTCGACCACCGTCACGCGCCCTCGACCGCCGTCGGCGGGGCGATCTCGTCGGCGTGCTCGCCGGTCACCAGGTAGACGACCCGCTTGGCGACGGAGACCGCGTGGTCCGCGAAGCGCTCGTAGTAGCGGCCCAGCAGGGTCACGTCCACCGCCGTCTCGATGCCGTGCTTCCAGCGGTCGTCCATCAGGTGCTGGAAGAGGGTGCGGTGCAGCATGTCCATCGCGTCGTCGTCCTGCTCCAGCTGGAGCGCAAGATCGACGTCCTTGGTGATGATGACCTCGGCGGCCTTGGCCATCAGGCGCTGCGCCAGCTGCCCCATCTCCAGGATGGTGGCGTGCAGGTCGCGCGGCACGGCCGTCGACGGGAAGCGCAGCCGGGCCAGCTTGGCCACGTGCTGGGCCAGGTCGCCCGAGCGCTCCAGGTCGGCGCTCATCCGCAGCGAGGTGACGACGATCCGCAGGTCGGTGGCGACCGGCTGCTGCCGCGCCAGCAGGGCGATGGCCCGGGCCTCCAGGTCGCGCTGGAGGTCGTCGACCTTCTCGTCGGCGGCGATGACGTGCTCGGCCAGCTTGAGGTCCGCGTCGAGGATCGCCGTGGTGGCGCGCCCGATCGCGGAGCCGACGAGCCGGGCCATCTCGACCAGGCCCTCGCCGATCGAATCCAGCTCCTCGTGGTACGCGTCCCGCATCTGTGACCTTCTCTCGCGTGAGTGGGTGTGTGGAGTGGGGTGGTGGGGAGGTGGAGCGGGTGCCAGGAAAACCTGTGCCCACGCTCTCACGGTCCGTGCCCCCGGCGGCGGCCCGGCCGGCAGATCCTCGCTCCGAGGGGCGTCGAGAGGAACCGATCCGTCACCCGCACCCTCACCATGCGGCCGAATCGCGTCCTCCGGTGCCACCCGGGGTGAACCGGTGCCGACACGAAGGTGAACTCTGGGCGACGTGGTCACGGCCCCGGGGTCGTCCGGCCGGTTCACCCGGCCACGCCCCGCACGGGCCGGGCGCCCCCGCCGGTTTCCCAAGGGGCATCTGGCGGGCGGCCGCGCGCCCCCTGCCGGCCTCCGGAGTGAACCCCCACGGACGCCACGGTGAACTCTGGGCGACGGCTGCTCGTGCAGCGGCTCGCGAGGCTGGGGCGGCGTCCGACCCGGCACATACTCTGGAGTCATGAACGTGGACGCGGCCGTCGCCGCAGTGGCAGCGATCGCCGGGTTGTGTACCGGCGTCTTCGCCATGCTGGCGTTCCGCTGGAGCGAGCGCGACCAGGCCAAGCCCACCCGTACGTCGCTGCACACCGACGCCGTGCTGCCGCCCGGTGTGGACACCGTGCTCTCCGTGCTCCGTTCCTCCGCCGTGGTCCTCGACGAGGCCGACGCCGTGGTCAAGGCCAGCTCGGCGGCGTACGCGCTCGGCCTGGTCCGGGGCGGCAAGCTCGCCGTCGAGCCGATGATGCAGATGGCCCGCGACACCCGCAGGGACGGCGAGATACGCCAGGTCGAGCTGGACCTTCCGCGCCGGGGCACCGGCCGCGGCGAGGCGCTGGCGGTCTCCGCCAGAGTCGCCCCGCTCGGCTCCCGGCTGGTCCTGCTGCTGGTCGAGGACCTCACGGAGGCCCGCCGCATAGAAGCCGTCCGCCGCGACTTCGTCGCCAACGTCAGCCATGAGCTCAAGACGCCGGTCGGCGCGCTCTCGCTGCTGTCCGAGGCCGTGATGGACGCCAGCGACGACCCGGAGGCCGTCACCCGCTTCGCCGGCCGGATGCAGAACGAGGCCACCCGGCTGACCAACCTGGTCCAGGAGCTGATCGACCTCTCCCGGGTCCAGAACGACGACCCGCTGGAGGACGCCGAGCCGGTCCCGGTCGACGAGCTGGTCGCCGAGGCGGTGGACCGCTGCCGCCAGCAGGCCGGCGCGAAGCAGATCACCATGGCCGCCGGAGGCACCGCCGACCTGAGTGTCTGGGGCAACCGCGGCCAGCTCGCCGCCGCCCTGGGCAACCTCGTCGAGAACGCCGTCAACTACTCCCCGGCCCGCACCCGGGTAGGGATCGCCGGACGCCGGGTCCCCGCCCCCGGCGGCGACCTGATCGAGATCGCGGTGACGGACCAGGGCATCGGGATATCCGAAAAGGACCGGGACCGCATCTTCGAGCGGTTCTACCGCGTCGACCCGGCGCGTTCGCGCGCCACCGGCGGGACCGGCCTCGGCCTCGCCATCGTCAAGCACGTGGCCGCCTCGCACGGCGGGGAGGTCACGGTGTGGAGCGCTGAGGGACAGGGCTCCACCTTCACCCTGCGTCTCCCGGAAGCCGGAGCCGTCCGCGACCGCGAACGACCGGCCGACCTCTCCGCGGAGGGCCTCGACGATGAGGACCGCCCGTACGAGACCTTCAACGATCCGCTCCCTGCTCACCCAGCCCCGGAGGTCCTTCCGTGACCCGAGTGCTTGTCGTCGAGGACGAGGAATCGTTCAGCGACGCGCTGTCGTACATGCTCCGCAAGGAGGGTTTCGAGGTCGCCATCGCGGCAACGGGCCCTGACGGTCTGGACGAGTTCGAGCGCAACGGCGCCGACCTCGTCCTGCTGGACCTGATGCTGCCGGGCCTGCCCGGTACGGAGGTCTGCCGCCAGTTGCGCGGCCGCTCCAACGTCCCGGTCATCATGGTGACCGCCAAGGACAGCGAGATCGACAAGGTCGTCGGCCTGGAGATAGGAGCCGACGACTACGTCACCAAGCCCTTCTCGTCCCGCGAACTGGTCGCGCGGATCCGCGCGGTGCTGCGCCGCCGCGGCGAGCCGGAGGAGGTCGCGCCGCAGGCCCTGGAGGCGGGCCCGGTGCGGATGGACGTGGACCGCCACGTCGTCACGGTCTCCGGCGGCAAGGTCGATCTGCCCCTGAAGGAGTTCGACCTCCTGGAGATGCTGCTGCGCAACGCCGGCCGGGTGCTGACCCGTATGCAGCTCATCGACCGGGTCTGGGGAGCCGACTACGTGGGAGACACCAAGACCCTGGACGTGCACGTCAAGCGGCTGCGCGCCAAGATCGAGCCCGACCCGGGAGCGCCGCGCTACCTGGTCACGGTCCGCGGCCTGGGCTACAAGTTCGAGCCGTAAGCCGACCGATCCGTCTGATCCGTTCGATCTGACCGATCCGACCGATCCGTTCGATGGAGCCGTAGCAGCCGCTCGCTCGCGCCGGCGGCCGGTCGACCGTGCGGTGGGCCGGTCGGGAGACGGCTCGGCGGCGGTCCGGCAGCTCGGCAGTGTGCCGCCCCTGGTGGGCGGCGGTGGTACGCGTCAGGGGCGCCCGTCCGATCGGACCGGCGCCCCTGACGCGTGTACCGGGTGCTCAGTGCCCGCCGTGCGCCGACTCCGACGCCTTCGTGGACGGGGTGGCCGAGCCGGACGGGGTGCCCGACTCCGACGGCTTGCCCGACTCCGAGGGCTTGGCGGAGCCGGACGGGGTGGCCGAGCCGGACGGCTGCGGGACCTGCGACGGTCCGTAGCCCTCGAAGTAGCTCTTCGCGGGGACGACGAAGGCGCCCAGCGCCACCTTGCCGGTGGAGCTGAAGTCGAAGGTCAGCGGCTGGAGGTTGCCGTCCTGGACGGCCTCCCGGCCGCTCGCCAGGACCGCCGAGGCGTTGCCCTCGCCACCGATCACGACGGAGCCGCCGGCCGGCACGACGATCGGGCGCGAGCCACCGCCGGCGGGCGAGAGCTTCGCCGACTGGCCGGTGCCGTTGACGGAGATCGCGGTCAGCTGCTGGTCCTTGGTGCTGCTGTTGAAGATCGTCGCGGTGACCACCGCGGGGCCCTTGGCGTTCAGGTCGGGCTGGGTGATGACGGACGCGTTCTGGATCTTGATGTCGCCGACGGAGGTCGCGGCGTTGTCCGGCTTGACCTGCAGCGTCTGGGCGTCGCTCCCGGCCCCGCACGCGGACAGCGTGGCGATCGAGAGCGAAAGGACGGTGGCGGCGAGGACGCCGCGTCGAAGGCTGCGGCTCACGGCGGCGGCATCTCCTTGACGAGCTACGGCGGCCGAACGTTCGTGCCCGGTCGCGGATGGACGGCTGGGGCGGCGCCGCGTGCGCGTCACGAGGATGCGCACGTAAAGCCGCCCTAAGGGTGTGTCAGCGCCGCTAGGTTACCGAGCCGTCCCCGCGCCGCCGCACCCGACCCGCCCCCAGGGCGATCACGCGCCCGTCACCGCTGCCCAGGGACGGTTTCCGGGCGACCCGGGCCCCGGCCGCACGGCCCTGACCTCGAGCCGACCCCGGTACGCGGTGCCCCGCCGTCCCACCGCTGCCCCACAGCCCGAGAAGGCGCCGGAAGAGGGCGCAGAAGGAAGGCGCGGAGAGAAGGGCGTGTGGGGAGACGGCACGGGGAGGCGGTGCGGGGAGAAGCGGCGGAGATCGGACCTCAAGAACGCTTCCGGAACACGGTCGGAACGGGCGGCATATTCACGGAGCGACCGTTCGGGTGGCACCCGCCCGTTTCTTCCGCCACGATTCCCCGTCGAAAAGAAGTATTCGCAGGGAATGTGAAGGCCTCGCGGAATTGATCACACTCTTCGGTCGACGGGTGTTGATCAATTCCGGATTCGGCCGTGAGGGGCGTGCGAGCAGCCGAACGGAGTAGCGGAAGTCGCTCATGCGGATCCGTGCAAAACGGGACGTTCAGCCTATCGATCATGGTCTTCCCGATGTGTGACCGTCGTGTTTCCGCTTGCCCGTGAAGCCCCTCCGACCTGCGAATACCCGCGTCCCGGGGGCCCTCGCAGCACGTTCCGGCTGCTGTTGTCAAGCCCCGAGATATGCCCTGACCTGCGAAAACGCCATTCAGAACGGCTCGTTCCCGTGTTAGCATGGATAGCCACGGAAGGGGTACCTGTCACATGACGTTCAAGGTTGGCGACACCGTGGTCTATCCCCATCACGGGGCCGCGCTGATCGAGGCCATCGAAACTCGCCAGATCAAAGGCGTGGACAAGACCTACTTGGTGCTGAAGGTCGCCCAGGGCGACTTGACTGTTCGTGTGCCAGCGGACAATGCGGAGTTCGTCGGCGTACGCGACGTGGTTGGTCAGGACGGGCTGGACCGGGTCTTCGAGGTGCTTCGTGCACCGTATGCCGAAGAGCCGACGAACTGGTCCCGTCGCTACAAGGCAAATCTGGAGAAGCTCGCTTCCGGCGATGTGATCAAGGTCGCCGAAGTAGTGCGCGACCTGTGGCGGCGCGAACGCGAACGCGGACTCTCCGCCGGTGAGAAGAGGATGCTCGCCAAGGCCCGCCAGATTCTGGTGAGCGAACTCGCCCTCGCGGAGAACACCAACGAGGACAAGGCCGAGGCCCTGCTCGACGAGGTCCTCGCGTCCTGACGACGACGCCGCTGCTCGTACCAGCGACGACGTAGTAATGCCGCGGTGCCCGAGTGACGACCGTCTCCGAAGCGGAGGGGTCTGTTGCCGGGCGCTGCGGCATATCTGCTGCGACATACCTACTGGGGTCATCTCCGCTGGTGAGGCGGCGATCTGTCGGGATCGGCGGGACGCCGGCTCATTGTGGATGCCAGCTCACTGTCGCGTGCCGGGCCCGGCCCGGGCAGCTGACTCGACCGATGTCACGGAAGGGTCCGGTCGAGACGTCGTACCCGGCACTCCCCGGCTCACGGAGCAGGGGTACCCCCCAGGCCATACCCACCTCGCCCGAGGAAACAAACCTGTCTGCGCCAATTCCGGGCTCGGCCCGGACTCCGGAGCCATCGATGTCAGAACCCTCCCGCCCGATCCGTACCGCCGCGGTGATCCCCGCCGCCGGCCGCGGTGTCCGGCTCGGTCCCGGCACCCCCAAGGCGCTGCGCGCGCTGGGCGGCACCCCCATGCTGGTGCACGCCGTCCGCGCGATGGCCGCCTCCCGTGCCGTCTCGCTCATCGTCGTCGTCGCCCCGCCGGACGGCGCCGCCGAGGTCGACCGCCTGTTGCACGAGTACCCGCTCGCCGACCGCACCGACCTCGTCGTCGTCCCCGGCGGTCGGACCCGCCAGGAGTCGGTCAGGCTCGGCCTGGCGTCGCTGCCGCCGGGCATCGACGTCGTGCTGGTCCATGACGCGGCCCGCCCGCTGGTCCCGGTGGACACCGTCGACGCGGTGGTCGCGGCGGTCCGCGCCGGTGCCCCCGCGGTCGTCCCGGCGCTGCCGCTCGCCGACACCGTCAAGCAGGTCGAGCCGCAGCCCCAGGGGACCCCCGAGCCGGTGGTCGGCACCCCGGAGCGGGCCCTGCTGCGCGCCGTCCAGACACCGCAGGGCTTCGACCCGGAGATCCTGCGCAAGGCGCACGACACCGCCGTCGAGGGCGAGGGCGCCACCGACGACGCCGGGCTGGTCGAACGGCTCGGCGCGCCGGTCGTGGTCGTCCCCGGCCACGAGGAGGCGTTCAAGGTGACCCGGCCGCTGGACCTGGTCCTGGCCGAGGCCGTACTCGCCCGGAGGAGGGCCACCGATGGCTATGTCTGACCCGACCCCGACCCCGACCCCGACCGCCGCCGTCCCGCTCGTCGGCATCGGCACCGACGTGCACGCCTTCGAGCAGGGCCGCGAGCTGTGGTGCGCGGGCCTGCTGTGGGGCGCCGAGGAGAGCGACGGCTACGGCCTGGCCGGCCACAGCGACGGCGACGTCGCCGCCCACGCCGCCTGCGACGCGCTGTTCTCGGCGGCCGGCGTGGGCGACCTGGGCGCCCACTTCGGTACCGGCCGCCCCGAGTGGTCCGGCGCCTCCGGCGTGACGCTGCTGGCCGAGGCCGCGCGGATCGTACGGGCCGAGGGCTTCACGATCGGCAACGTCGCGGTGCAGGTCATCGGCGTGCGCCCGAAGGTCGGCAAGCGGCGCGACGAGGCGCAGAAGGCGCTCTCGGAGGCCGTCGGGGCGCCGGTCTCGGTCTCCGGCACGACCTCGGACGGGCTCGGCCTGACGGGCCGCGCCGAGGGCCTGGCGGCGGTCGCGACCGCGATCGTCTTCCGCGCGGCCTGAGCGGATTCCGCCTGGCCGGAAACGGCACCCGGAGCTTGACACGCGGCGCCCGGCATTTTCCCGCACGGTGCGGGAATGCCGGGCGCCGCTTGGGCGTTGGGGGAAGAATCGGAGTGCTCGGGTCCAGTGGAACCGCCCCACCGGCCCCGTCCCATCGGAACGGCCACAGGAAGGACCCCAGTGACTGCCACCCTCTCCGACGACCTCAAGACGCTCCTCGACACCCCCGTTTTCATCACGGTGGCGACGATCCAGCCCGACGGAAGCCCCCAGCTCTCCCCGGTCTGGGTGAAGCGGGACGGTGAGGAGATCCTGTTCTCCACGACCGTCGGCCGGCGCAAGGAACGCAACCTCCGCCGCGACCCCCGCGTCTCCATCGTCGTCCAGCCCTTCGACGCCCCGTACAGCTACGCCGAGATCCGCGGTACGGCCACGCTCACCACCGAGGGCGGCCGGCAGCTCATCGACGAGCTGTCCCGGAAGTACACCGGCAAGGACTACGCCGACTTCAACCCGCAGGCGGTCGAGGACGACGAGCGGGTGGTGGTCCGGATCACACCGCGCAAGGTGGTGGGTCGTATCTGACCGACCCCGACAGGGCGCCCGTGTGCCCGCGTGCCCGACGACGACACCGGCCGGACGCCCAGCACCGATATCCGGCACTGACACCCGGCACTGACATCCGGCACTCACACCCGGCAAATCGGACCGATATCACGGATCTGTGCCCCTGTGGCCCATGCGTCACGGGGCACTGCCGGGTTCCGACTACCCTGGTTCCGTGACGATTCGCCTGTACGACACCAGCGCCCGGCAGATTCGCGACTTCACCCCGCTCACGCCGGGCTGCGTCTCGATCTACCTCTGTGGTGCGACCGTGCAGGCCGCTCCCCACATCGGGCACATCAGGTCGGGACTGAACTTCGACATCATGCGCCGCTGGTTCGAGTACCGCGGCTACGACGTGACGTTCGTACGCAACGTCACGGACATCGACGACAAGATCATTGCGAAGTCGGAGGAGCAGGGCCGCCCCTGGTGGGCGATCGGCTACGAGAACGAGGTCGCCTTCAACACGGGGTACGACGCCCTCGGCTGCCTGCGTCCGACCTACGAACCGCGCGCCACCGGCCACATCCCCGAGATGATCGAGATGATGCGCGGCCTGATCGAACGCGGCCACGCCTACGCCGCGGACGGCAACGTCTACTTCGACGTCAAGTCCTTCCCGGAGTATCTCCAGCTGTCCAACCAGGAGTTGGACAATCTCCTGCAACCGTCCGGCGAGGGCGAGACCGGCAAGCGCGACCCGCGCGACTTCGCCATGTGGAAGGCCGCGAAGGAGGGCGAGCCCAGCTGGGACACCCCCTGGGGCCGCGGCCGACCCGGCTGGCACCTGGAGTGCTCGGCGATGGCCCACAAGTACCTGGGCTCCGTCTTCGACATCCACGGCGGCGGCGTCGACCTGGTCTTCCCCCACCACGAGAACGAGATCGCCCAGGCCCAGGCCTTCGGCGACACCTTCGCCCGGTACTGGGCGCACAACGCCTGGGTGACCATGAGCGGCGAGAAGATGTCCAAGTCGCTGGGCAACTCGGTGCTCGTCTCGGAGATGGTCAAGCGCTGGCGCCCGATCGTGCTGCGCTACTACCTCGGCACCCCGCACTACCGCTCGATGATCGAGTACAGCGAGGACGCGCTGCGCGAGGCCGAGTCGGCGTTCGCGCGGATCGAGGGCTTCGTCCAGCGCGTGGTCGAGAAGGCCGGCGTCGTCGAGCCCGCGCCCGAGGTGCCGATGGCCTTCGCCGAGGCGATGGACGACGACCTCGGCGTCCCGCAGGCGCTGGCGATCGTGCACACCACGGTCCGCCAGGGCAACTCCGCGCTGACCGCCGACGACAAGGAAGCGGCGGTGGCCCGGCTGGCCGAGCTGCGCGCCATGCTCGGCGTGCTCGGCCTGGACCCCCTCGACGAGCGCTGGTCGGGCGGTACGGACCGCGGCGAGGACCTGCACGGGGTCGTGGACTCCCTGGTGCGCCTCGTCCTGGACCAGCGCCAGGCCGCCCGCTCCCGCAAGGACTACGCCACGGCCGACGCCATCCGCGACCAGCTCCAGCAGGCGGGGCTGTCGATCGAGGACACCCCGTCGGGCCCGCGCTGGTCGCTGTCCTGACCGCGTCCCCACCCGCTCGCTCTCCGTGAGCGCGGCACCCGGATTCGCCCTTCCGGGTGGCCGCGGGCGACACTCAATCCATACGTACGTACCCACTCCACGTCGCGAGACGTCGAGAGCAGTGAAGAAACAGGTGACCCATGGCCGGCAACAGCCAGCGCAGGAACCGCCGCACGTCCAACAAGAAGGGCGCCCAGGTCGGCAGTGGCGGTAAGCGGCGCCGGTCCCTGGAGGGCAAGGGCCCGACCCCGCCCGCGTCCGCGCGCAAGGGGCACGTCAAGAACCGCATCGCCAACGCCCAGGCGAAGCAGGCCGCGGCGCGCCGCCCGGCCCCGCGGCGCGGCGGCGCCAAGGGCACCGCGGAGCTGGTCGTCGGCCGCAACCCGGTCGTCGAGGCGCTGCGCGAGGGCGTGCCCGCCACCACGCTGTACGTCCAGCAGTTCATCGACAGCGACGAGCGGGTGCGCGAGGCGCTCCAGCTCGCCACCGAGCGCGGGATGAACCTCATGGAGGCGCCGCGCCCCGAGCTGGACCGCATGACCAACGGGCTCAACCACCAGGGCCTGGTCGCGCAGATCCCGCCGTACGACTACGCGCACCCCGAGGACCTGTCCGCGGCGGCCTTCGACGCCGGCGAGGACCCGCTGATCGTCGCGCTGGACGGCGTCACCGACCCGCGCAACCTGGGCGCCGTGGTCCGCTCCGTCTCCGCCTTCGGCGGCCACGGCGTGGTCGTGCCGGAGCGCCGCGCCGCCGGTATGACGGCCGGTGCCTGGAAGACCTCGGCGGGCACCGCGGCCCGTACGCCGGTCGCCCGCGCCACCAACCTGACCCGGGCCCTGGAGTCGTACCAGAAGGCCGGGCTGACGGTGGTCGGCCTGGCCGCGGACGGCGATGTGGAGCTCCAGGACCTCGACGTCCTGGACGGCCCGGTCGTCATCGTCGTCGGCAGCGAGGGCAAGGGTCTGTCGCGGCTCGTCGGCGAGACCTGCGACCTGCGCGTCCGGATCCCGATGCCGGGCGGCGCGGAGTCCCTGAACGCCGGTGTCGCGGCGGGTGTCGTCCTGTGGGAGGCGGCGCGGCGCCGCGGCTGAACCCCGACCCCGTGAGCCCCGGGGTGGCAGGTACGCGCGCGGCGCACGGCGGTGCGCCGACGCATGCCACACCTCGGGGCAAAGCCTGACCCTCCGTACGTCTTCCGGGTATCCTGTGATCTTTTGACGGGTCTCGGACAGATCGGCCCGGTCAAGGCAGTGTCTTATGCGCGAGTCACTCGGTTAGATGAGCGTGGACACCAGAACACCCCGCACGCCTACGGGGGGACGCTCGCCGGGCTTCGATGACGAGCCGGGCCTGAGCTCGGTCAAGGTGCCGTGCGATCCCGCGCAGGTCATCGTCAACCACGCCAGCTTCCGCGTACAGCTCGCCGCGTCGGCGGCCGGCGGGGCCACGGCCGAGACCGCCCGCATCCCCGCCGTCCGGGCCCCGGCCTCCGGCGCCAGACGCCGGGCTCCCGTGGTGTGGAGCGGCCGCACCGCACCGGGCGGCACCGCCGGCGCCACCACCCAACTCCTGCACGCGGTGCGCAACGCGAGCATCGGCCTCGACGACGGCCAGGGCGAGGACATCGGCACGACCCAGGTCCTGCCCCGGATCCGCCTCGACGAGACCGCCCCCGCCCAGACCGTGATCGGCCAGCGCGGCCCCATCGATGCGGACACCACCCTGCTGCGCGGTGCCCGCCCCGTGGGCAGCGCCTACGGCGACGACTACGGCGATCACACCGGTCGCTACGGCGCCCACCGCCAGGACGACGACGGCTACGAGGACGACGGCTTCGAGGCCGACGACCACTACGGGTCCGGGAACAGGCGACGCGGCGCCGACACCGTGCGCCACGCCTACTACCCCGGCCGCCGGATGAACCTCGGCGTGGTCCTCCTCCCGCTGCGCATCTTCCTCGGTCTGATCTCCGTCTACGCCGGCATGGGCAAGCTCTGCGACCCCGTCTACTTCGACGGCGGGGAGCGCGGCTCCATGGTCAAGTGGCTGTTGTCGCTCGACCCCTGGGCGCTGGCCGTGCCGCTGCGCGACTTCGCCGTCGCGCACCCCGTGGGCGCCGGACTGACCGTCGCCTTCCTCCAGGTCGTCGTCGGCGTACTGACCATCTGCGGACTGTGGCAGCGCCTCGCGGCGTCGATCGGCGCGCTGCTCTCCGCGGCCCTGCTGATGACCGTCAGCTGGCGCACGGTCCCCGCCTACGACGCCCCCGACATCATCTACCTCGCCGCCTGGAGCCCGCTGATCATCGCGGGCGCCCCGGTCTACTCCCTCGACGGCCGGCTGGCCGGCGAGGCCTGGCGGCGGCTCGGCCCCCGCGTCGAGGTCGGCGATCTGCGGCGCCGGGTGCTGCGCCGCGGCGCCATGATGACCACGGTGGTGGCCGGGCTGACCCTGCTGATCGGCTCGCTGCTGGGCGGCGCCGTACGGTCCGCGACGGTCGCGACCGTGCCGCGGCCCGGCGAGCCCGCGATCAACAACCTGCCCGGCTCGCCGCTGCCCCGCCCCGGCCAGAGCGCCACCCGGCCCGGCCAGCGGCACACCGGTGCCCCCCGCCCCGGTACGCCCTCCGCGGGCGCCTCCCGCAAGGCCCACAAGCCCCGGACCACGGCGACGCCGGGCACCGGCCGCACGACGGGCAGCACCAGCGGCCTCTCGCAGCAGCCCGGCGCCACCACCAGCGCCCCCCAGCAGAGCCTCCGGACCCGCGCCCCCGCCCCGACCCATGTCCCCTCCGCGGCGGGCGGCACGGGCGGCGGCACGACCGGCACGGGCTCCTCCGGCTCCAGCGGTTCCGGAGACTCCGGAGGCCACGGGAACACCCTGGGCGGCCTCCTGGGCTAGGCGCCGCGAACTCGGCTCCTGCTTCGCTTCCGGCCGCTCTTCGTTCTCTCCCCCTCGCTCCTCGTTTCCCCTCTCCTGTCTTCCCCGCCGCCCACCCCCTTCGGGGGGTGGGCGGGTCCATGTGCGCAAGCGGCTGGGGATCCATGTGCGGGCCCATGCGCGAGCTCATGAGAGCCGAGGGTCGCCACAAGCCTGCACGGGCCCTCACAGGCCGCTCAACGGCCCCCGAGGGGACAGCGGTTGGGGCGGCGGGAGAGACAGCGCTGGGACGGCGCTGGGGCGGCGCGGGGACGGCGCGCAGCGCCTGCGCAGGGACGGTGCGACGCGACACGACGCGATGGCGGTCGGCAGGGTGAAGGGCCCAAGGTCCGGGCCGATAACGGGCGGCCGGCGGGTTCGGATGGACGGACAGCGTCGGGCCACCTCGCCGGTCGACGGCAGGTCGACGGCAGGTCGATGGTCGGGGTCGACGGCGAGCCTCAGTCGGCCTGTGCGCCCAGCTCCTCGGCCGCCGCCGTGAGGTCCTTGGCCGTGTCGATGGCGCGCCAGTAGGCGCCCTGCGGGAGGGGGAAACCTGCCAGGCGGCGTTCGCGGGCAAGGCGGGGGAAGGTGGTGCGCTCATGGTCGCCGCGGGTGGGGAGCAGCTCCCTGAAGGCGGCGGAGAAGACGTAGACGCCGGCGTTGATCAGATACGGCGAGGGCGGCGCTTCGATGAAGTCGAGTACGTGGCCGAAGGCGTCGGTCTCCACGACGCCCCAGGGGATGCGGGGACGGGCCAGCGCGAGGGTCGCCTCGGCGTCGCGTTCGTGGTGGAAGGCGGCCATTTCACGGAGCGGGAAGCGGGTCCAGACGTCGCCGTTGGTGGCGTACCAGGGCTCGTCCGGGCGGGGCAGGAAGCCGGCCGCGTGCTTGAGGCCACCGCCGCGACCCAGCGGCTCGGTCTCGACAACGGTCGTGACGCGCAACGGCAGTTGGGCCTGTGACAGCCAGTCCTGGAGCACGTCGGCCAGGTGGCCGCAGGAGACGACGGCGTCCGTGACGCCCTCCCCGGCCAGCCAGTTCAGCTGGTGGCCGATGATCGGGGTCCCGGTGCCGGGAATCTCGACCATCGGCTTGGGGCGGTCGTCGGTATAGGGGCGGAGACGTGCGCCCTGGCCACCGGCCAGGACCACGGCCTGCGTGGGGTACGGATGCGGGGCGCCTGTCATGGTTCGCACCCTATGCGGTGCGAGCAAGGGTCACGGGGCGGCTGTGGTGCGCGTAACGGTCACTGGGCAGCGGCGGCGACGCCGGAGGCGTAGGACGTGTCGCAGACCGGGCGGGAGTAGGCCTGGGCGCGGTGTGCGGCGCCGCCGTACTTGGCGACCGCGGCCCGGCCGATCTGGCGGGCGAGGAAGGCGCAGTGCCTGGCGAGCGAGGGGCGCTTGGCGATCGCCTCCTGGAGGTGGGTCAAGGCGACGCCGGGGTCCTGCCTCTGCACGTCGATCAGGAGCTGCTTGCGCACGGCGTCCTCGGGGGAGCTCGGGCCGGCCTTCGTGGAGGCCTTTCCGGACGATGCGGTCAGCACCTGCGAGTCGGTGGCCGTCGACGCCCAGGGGACGCGGGTGACCGCGAGTGTCCCGGAGAGCACGAGCACGACGGGGAGTACGAGGGCGAGAGTTCTGCCAATGTGGCGGGCTGCGGAGTTCACGGTCGAGATGGTAGCGACGAGTGATGATTTGGCGACATTTGGTCACCTTATCGGGGGACGTAAGGGCTCGTCGGTGCGGTTGTGATGTTGACGCACCGGTACGAAAAGGTCCGTTACGTCCCGATTTGCTCGCTGCGCGGCGGGCCGGACGCACAAACGGCAACGGGCCGCATGTGCAACCGTGGTGGACCGGATGGGCAACGGCGGCGGCGCAGGGGTTCTACCCCGCACCACCGCCGTTCTCACTCACGGTGCGCCGCTCGCGGCGCCTTCCCGTCAGTCGGAGAGGCGCTCCCCGGACGACGTCGAGAAGACGTGCGTCTCACCCGGGCGCGGTACGACGTGCAGCTGGCTGCCCTTCTCCGGGACCTGGCGGCCGTTGACCCGCACGACGAGGTCCTTGACCTCGCCGCCGACCTCGGCGGTGCCGTAGACGTAGCCGTCGGCGCCGAGTTCCTCGACCACGTTGACCGTCACGGCGAGGCCGGCCGGGGCGTCCGCGGTCTCCTTGGACAGTGACTGCGCGGCGGCGCCGTTCTGCTCGACGATGTCGAAGTGCTCGGGGCGCACGCCCACGGTCACCGTACGGTCGCCCTTGTCGGCGGCCGCGGTGAGCGCCTCGCGGTTGACCGGCACGACGCTGTTGCCGAACTTCACGCCGCCGTCGGTGATCGGCACCTCGACCAGGTTCATGGCGGGCGAGCCGATGAACCCGGCGACGAACAGGTTCGCCGGCCGGTCGTACATGTTCCGCGGCGAGTCGACCTGCTGGAGCAGGCCGTCCTTGAGGACCGCGACCCGGTCGCCCATCGTCATCGCCTCGACCTGGTCGTGCGTGACGTACACCGTCGTGATGCCGAGCCGGCGCTGGAGACCGGCGATCTGTGTGCGGGTCTGCACGCGGAGCTTCGCGTCCAGGTTGGACAGCGGCTCGTCCATCAGGAACACCTGCGGTTCACGGACGATCGCCCGGCCCATCGCGACCCGCTGCCGCTGACCACCGGAGAGCGCCTTGGGCTTGCGTCCCAGGTACTCCGTGAGGTCGAGGATCTTGGCCGCGTCCTCGACCTTCTGCCGGATCTCGGCCTTCGGCACGCCGGCGATCTTGAGCGCGAAGCCCATGTTGTCCGCGACGGTCATGTGCGGGTAGAGCGCGTAGTTCTGGAACACCATGGCGATGTCCCGGTCCTTGGGCGGAAGGTGCGTGACGTCGCGGTCCCCGATGCGGATGGCGCCTGCGTCGACGTCCTCCAGCCCTGCGAGCATCCGCAGCGAGGTGGACTTGCCGCATCCGGAGGGGCCGACCAGGACGAGGAATTCGCCGTCTTCGATGGCGATGTCCAGTTTGTCGACGGCGGGCTTGTCGGAACCCGGGTAGATACGGGTTGCTTGGTCGTACGTGACCGTAGCCATGGTGAGAGTCCCTTCACCGGCAGGAACGTGCCGGACGATCCGAGTAAAAGGAGTGGAGTGGTCCACATCCGTGGACTGCCCGCGACGCTACCTGGGCCCGGCCCCGGTGTCAGTAGCCCCGCACGAATGAAATTCGCGAGCCAGACACCGGGCTCGCCTGGGTACACTCTTCCCGCACGCCTCCTTAGCTCAGCTGGTCAGAGCACCGCTCTTGTAAAGCGAAGGTCGTCGGTTCGAATCCGACAGGGGGCTCTGAGCTTGACCAGGAAAAACGCAGTGGAAAGCCCCCTCGGAGTCATCTCCGAGGGGGCTTTTTCATGGCCCGGGGGACAAGCGGGGGACAGGGCGTCAGGCGGCGTCGGCGCCGTCATCGAGGGGGACAGAGGGCAAAACAACGTAGAGATGGCGGCCGTCTCCGGCGCTCTGGTCAAGCTCTCTGACCTCTGTGGGCGCGGCTGGTTCCTCCTCTGCGGCGACAGGTGGCGTCTCCGGGGCCGTGAGCTGCTCGGCGGTGCTGCGGCGCGGCACGAGGTCGACTGGGGCGTTGGCTGCCGCTTGCTCGAACTGCGGCATCAGTGAGGTGTACGTATCGGCGGTGAGCTGGTAGCTGCTGTGGCCGAGCAGGGCCTGGATGGCCTTCATGGACAGGCCGGCAGCGAGGCTGAGGGACGCGGCGCAGTGCCGCAGGTCGTGAAGCCGGATGGGAGGCAGGCCGAGGCGCTTGATGAACCGCTCGAAGGCCTGGGAGACGTTGTCGGGGTGCCACGGGCTTCCGTCGGCCTGGGTGAAGACCTTGCCGGAGTCGATGTAAGGGCCGTACTTGTCGGGGTTGTCGCGGTGCTTCTCTTCCCACTCGGCGCGTTGGGCTTTCTGCACTTCGCGCCAGGCGGTCAGGAGGGCGAAAGTCGCGGAGTCGAGGGTGAGGGTGCGTTTGCCTGCGCGGCTCTTGGGGGTGTCCTCCCACACCTGGTAGGCAGAGCCGGTGACCAGTTGCTCGACGATCTTGGCGACGCCCCGGGTCATATCGACTTCGGTCCAGGGCAGGCCTGATGCTTCACCGCGGCGGGGCGCGCGGAACACCATGAGGTGCCACATGACGTACATGGGGTGGTCGACTGCGGCGTCGAGGAACTCGCCGGTCTGTTCGGGGGTCCACACCATGACGGGGCTGGGCTTCTCGCCGGTGAGCTTCCAGCGGGCGACGCGTTCGTCTGTCCAGACGAGGGCTTCGGGGCGCTCGTACTTGGGGAGGGTGACGTTCTTCGCCCAGTTCTCGGTGATCAGCTTCTCGGTGACCGCGTCGTCGAGGGCTGCGGCAAGGGTGTTCTTGTACTTCTTCTGTGTGCCGGGGCCGGTGTCCCGGCGGGGCTTGGTGCGAGCTTCCTTGAGGGCAGCTTTGGCTGCGTCCCACCGCTGCCGAAAGTGCTGGGGCCGGGGCTTGGGAGCCTGCTTCCATGCGCGGTAGGCGTCGTCGCATTCGGCTTTGGCCTGCTGAGCGGCAAGGCGGTTGGTTTCCTTGACCTTGTTGAACGCCCAGACCTTCTTGAACATCTCCTGGATGTGGCGCTCTCGGAGTTCGCGCATGGTGAGGTGGCCGAGGGCGGGTATGAAAATGCGGTCGATGTAGTCGCGGTAGTCGTCGCGGGTGCCGCGCTTGAGGTCGACGCGCTTGTCCATCCAGCGGTTGAGGTAGGCGGCGACGGTCTCCTTGGAGTCGATGTCGATGCCGTCGTGCGCCTCGTCCCAGATCTTTTGCGCTTCCTCCTTGGCCTTCTTGGAGGTGCTGTGGCCTCCTTTGCGGGGGCGCCGCCGCTCTCCTCCGGGGCCGTCGGGGAGGTTGAGGTAGTAGTACCAAGAGCCGTGGTCGCGCTTCTTCAACTGCGGGCATGCGGAGCCGAGTTCACGGACCTTGGGTTTGCCTCTCGCGTCGAGGGCGGGTTGGCCTTGGTCGTCGAGCTTCGGCTCGGTGCACTTGCATCGGCGGTAGATGCTGCCGTCGAACACGCTGGGCCCCCTGGTTTGGGCTGGATCACCGTACGTGTCCTGATCTTGCTGTAGCGAAGGAGGCGCTTCCTTGGCCGTCGTATGCTTCCGGTCAGGTGGCGCGGGGAAGAGGGATGTGACCACCTATGACCTCATCTGTGACTGGCTCCGGCGTGTCGGCCCGTGCGCGGGGCGGGATGTCGATTGAGGAGCTGCGGTCGCTGCCTGCTGCGGTGAGCGTGGCGACGGCTGCGCGTGCGTTCGGGATCGGCACCGACAAGGCGTATGCGCTGATCAAGGCGGAGAAGTTCCCGGCGAAGACGATCCCGGTGGGCGAGACGCAGAAGGTTGCGACGTTGAGCCTGTGGGAGGCGTTGGGCGTACCTTCGTGAGGTGATGCGTTGCGCCCTATGGGCTCGGCTCACTGTCCCTCGAGGGCGGCTGGTCGGGCCCTTTCGCGCGGGTCAGGGATATGTGGTGCGCATTGTTGCTTGAGGTTGTTTACATCTCAACGGTTGTAGTGATGCGTGTCACATGTCAACTTCGGGTTGGCCTTGTGACGTGCGCAAACGCCTTTCCTCCTGCTACATGCGCACCCTCAAAGCCGTGCCGGCCATGCAGTCCAGATATCGTGACCTATTACGGAGGTAAGTGGTCGCTAATGGGCAGGCGATCACGCTCCCGATCGGATGGAGACTCATGGCACGGCTGTCGGGCTACCAAAGCCGCGGGGTGCTGCACCCTCAGGAGGCCGGGGCCCTACGGAAGGCCGCGTCGCGCCTGTTCGCTGGGCAGAACAAGGCAGAGACATGCCGCTGGATGAACCGCGAGGGCTATCGCACCACGTTCGGGAATGAGTGGGTTCCCGAGGTGCTGACGCGGGTGCTCAGCCACCCGCGCATGGCCGGTCTGGACAGCGACGGCAACCCGATCGAAGACTTCGGCGCGACCGTTCTGACGCCAGATGAATACCGGCGTGTGTTGGCGCTGTTCGCGGAGCAGCGGAGCCAACAACCCGAAGCGCGCGAGGCGTTCGAGTACCTGCTGACCGATGGTGAGGCCGAGTGCGGCAGTTGCCAGCACGCAATGGTGGGGACGCGGGTGACCGGTGACGCCGATCCGTCCTACCGTTGCCCGCCGCCACGCGCCAGGCAGCCTTCGTGTGGACGAGTCCGGATGAATGCCGACCGCCTCGAAGACTCGGTAACCGAGGAGGTGCTTGCTGAGCTCCTACGGCCGGGCGCTCAGGAGCATCTGGCGCGGCTGCTGGCCGACATCCGGGCCGAAGCGGAGCGCCTCAAGGAGCACATCGCCGGCGCCGAGAAGCGGTTCGAGGAACTGCGCAACATGCGCAACGTGCTGGTGGCGGCTGCGTACGCCGCCGCGGAGAAGGCCACGAAGGACGACCTGCGCCAGTCGCGCAATCGGCTGCGGTTCCTGGAGCAGATGACGGATCTCCCGATCGACGGTGTCACGAACCTGGTGGAGTGGTGGAATTCGGCGCCCCGTTCTTCACAGCGCGCTTTGGTCTGTGTGGAGATCGCCAAGGTGCGGGTGCTGGCAGTCGGCCGTGGCAGGCACCGTGATCCGAGCGAGCGGATTGAGATCGAGTGGCGCACCTGATGCTGCACGTGGGGTAGCGGACCGGGCTTAATAGAGTTGCCGGGTGACCCGACACCACGCGCCCGACGCCCACTTGCCCATGCTCACCGTGCCGCAGGCCGAACGCCTTCGTCATCTGGCGGCCGACTACTTCCTCGCCCGGGACGGAATACGCCCCACGGTCGAGGAAGGCGCCGTCGAGCGTGACGGGCGCCTCAGCCCGCTGACGGCGCTGGCGCAGCGGTGCCGCACGGTGGCGGAGCAGCACTGGCCGGAGCTGGTCGCCGAGCACTTCGCCCGACTGGAGAGTGCATCCCAGGGCGGGGAGGGTGCGGAAGAGCTGCTGCGGCAGTCATACCTGCGGCTCCTGCCCGCCGACACCTTCCCCGCAGACGCCGCCGGCCACTTCCGCTACGCCCGGCCGGTGGCCGAGGACCTCGTCATGGCCCTGGCCCTGGACACACCCACCTCCATACGAATCCTGACTGACACCGACGTGGCTCGCGCCGGTCTCGACAAGCTGTGGGCGGCGGGCCGGATGAACCTGCTGGGCGAGCCGGTGGAGCACGTGGAGGTGCGCGGGCCGTCGGGCGCGCTGCTGCACTCGGTCGGCGGCGACTCGCACTTCGTCGCGAGCAAGGCGCTCGTGCTGCCCGAACTGGCCCGGGCCGTCACAGGCCAGGAGCTGCCGGAGGCCGGGGCGCTCGTCGCCGTTCCCAACCGGCACCTGCTGGCATTCCATCCGATCATCGATGGCACCGTGGTCGACGCGGTCAACGACCTGGCCGCCTATGCCCTCGGCGCCTACGAGGATGGCCCCGGCTCGCTCACACCCAGGCTGTACTGGTGGCACCAGTCACGCCTGGTCTGCCTCACGGTCTTCGACCACGAGAGCCGTTCCCTGTCCGTGCAGCCGCCGCAGGAGCTGCTGGAGTTGATGAAGAAACTGCGCGGGGAGCAGGAGAACCCCGCCGGAAGCCCAACGGCCGGCATTGAGCAACTGGCGTGCGCGGTGGGCGATTTCACCGGACGGCTGGAGCAGGATCCGAGCAGCCTCGGCGACGCCTTCGCGGCGGCCCTGACCGTCGCCCACGCCCGCTGCGCGGACGACCCCGACGCCGCGATGCTGGAGACCTGGGAGGCCTGGGTCACCGCCATGCAGATTGGCTCCGCGATGTTCGCCACCACCCTCGCTCGGGAGGGCACCGTGGAGTGCCGGGTCAGCGACCGCGTGCTGACCCTGCCAGCCACCGGCCCTGCTCCGTACGCTGACGCACGCGCCTGGCTCGACGCCTTCTGGCTCGCCCTCGTCTGCCGCGAAATGGACCGGCTCACGCTTCTGAGCCAGGTCCCGCTGGACGACCTGCGCCGGGCCAGCGCCCAGGACGACTACGTCTTCCACTGGATCGATACGCTGCAGAGCCACTGGCTGCGCCAGCCCATGGATGACATCGTCCCCAAGTTGCTCGCCACCATGGAGACGTCCCACCCGCACGTGGCGACCCGCACCCCGAAGGTCTTCCTGGACCTGGTCGACTACCAGCCCGTCGCCCTCTTCCACCGGCTCATCACCAACGACCACGCCGCTTTCGCCGAAGCCTTCACCGAGGCCCTGGCCCACCACGACCGCTATTGGAACGGCTCGACGAACGATCCGCGCAGTCGCGTGGCCCTGGGGCCCCTCGCGATGGCTTGCCTCGCCCACGACTGGGACTTCCCCGTCGACACCGCGTCGCCGTACCTGCCGAAGTACCTGCTCAACCGGGGATGGTACGGGGAGTTCTCGACCTGAGATCGGGAGCCGCACCACGTCGTAATCACGGAGTTTCTGCTGTGAGCCTGGCCGCTGGCGAGGACTCGCCCCACGTCATGACGTGATGCCGGACGGCGGTTCTTCGAGCCCGGCGGCACGGCGGGTCAGCCGGGGGTGCAGCCGGTCCCACGCCTGCGCGGTTGCCTGACCGAAGAGGGGAGTGTCCGTCTCGGCGAGGCCTACTACGCGGAGCGGCGCGGCTGAGGGTCGGAACAGGCGGCTCAGGATGCCCTTAGCGCCCGGGAGGCCCTCATCAGCGCGCACGGGGACGGCTTCCTGCGGGGCTGACACACAGGACGGGCCGCGGGGTCGGACGAGCAGTGAATGCCGCTCGACCGACCCCGCGGAGGCATCGACGTCTCGCCACCCAGACAGTCACATTCAGTCATCAGCCTGTTAAATACAAGCTCAGCTCGCCAGGGCGTGAGCCTCGGCCGCGGGAACAACGCACATGAATCGCTGGCTGTAGTCGCTGAGTGGGGCAAAGGTGCGGAAGACGACTTCGAACTCCTCGTCGCCGTGGCCGGGCAGGTAGAGCCAGCGCCGGTCGCCGTCGGGGTGGGTGACGGACGTCAGGTCTTCCTCGAGGATTCTGCGCGCTACCTTGTCGCGCTCCTTGATCTGGGCGATGACTTCGGCCAGGCGCCGGTTGTCCGGGTGCGCTTCGGCGCGCAGTCGCAGCTGGGAGGCCATCGGCTTGGCCCAGTCCTCTTCCCAGTTGATGAGCTGCAGGCGGGCTTCGGGGAAGGTCAGGGCCCAGATCATGATGTTGATGCCGTGCTTCATCCACGGCCAGTCGCGTTCGCTCGCCTCGTTGTAGAGGAGCACGTCCCAGGCGAAGTCCGAGATGTATGCCGGCCAGGGCTGGACCCGGATGAGAGCTGCGGTCGAGGGGTCCAGGTTCGAAGCGTCCGGACGGTACAGCAGCGGTGGCTCCTGGCCGGTGGCGTAGACGAACAGCGTGTGGCGCTGGGCGGGGTCGAGGTCAAGTATTCGCACGATGCGCTCCAGCCATTCCACCGACGGGTTCTTAGCCCGGCCGCCCTCCAGCTCACGCACCCAGGTAGTGGAGACCCCGGTGAGCTGGGCCAACTCCACCTGTTTGATCCCTGGCTTGGTCCTGGGGCCGAACCGGGCGGTGAAGCCTGGCACCTGGTTGGGGTCGCGCTGGGCGCGCCACGCCTTCAGGAAACGGCCAATCGGTGGCAGAGCTGCTGACATCCTCTTATTACTCAATCTTTAGTAGGTAAAGGTATAGGAAAGACTTAGGGGACCTTAACGTCTTCGTGATAGATCGCGAACTTCACCCCCGGTTGCCCACCTCACACGAAAGGTGTGCATATATGGACACATGTGGCTAAGTTGAAGGGCGGAGCGCCAGCGGGTGGCGCAAGTCGCGGTTGCGGCCACTTTCGAGCCATGGCGGCGTGGCCGAGATGACTGACCAATCAGTGCAAAGTAAAGGGGTCTTAACGGATCCCTAACGGGATGTTCCAGACGAACCGCCTTTGCGGCTCGGCGCAACCCGCCCTGCCACGGGCGGCCTTGCATCGACGAGTCCCGAGAGGTGACACCCACTATGAGCCGTAGCGTCTTCATCACCGGTGGCAACCGAGGCATCGGTTTCGAGATAGCCAAGGCCATGGCAGAGGCCGGGGACAGGGTTGCGATCACCTACCGCTCGGGGGAGCCTCCGGCCGGGTTCCTCGCGGTTCAGTGCGACATCACAGACCCTGAGCAGGTCGAACTGGCGTACAAGCAGATCGAGGAGGAGCACGGCCCGGTCGAGGTCCTGGTGGCGAACGCGGGCATCACCCGCGACGCCCTGCTGCTGCGCATGTCGGAGGAGGACTTCGCCGACGTCATCAACACCAACCTCACCGCCGCTTATCGGGTCGCCAAGCGCGCCAGCCGCGGCATGCTGCGCGCCCGCTCCGGCCGCCTGATCTTCATCTCCTCCGCCGTCGCCATGCTCGGCGAGGTGGGCCAGTCCAACTACGCGGCCGCCAAGGCTGGACTGATCGGCTTCTCCCGCTCCCTGGCCCGCGAGCTTGGCTCCCGCGGCATCACCTCCAACGTCATCGCACCGGGCCTCACTGCCACCGACATGACCGCGGTCCTCACGGAAGAGCGCACGAAGGCACTCCTGGCGCAGATCCCCCTCGGCACTGCCGCACGACCCGAGGACATCGCGGCCGCCGCCCGCTTCCTCGCCAGTGACGAGGCGTCGTACATCACCGGCGCGGTGCTGCCCGTCGACGGCGGAGTGGGCATGGGGCACTGAGCCCACAGCCCCAGGTGCCCGGAAGTACAGCCGTCCGATGCGGCTGGCGGGGGTCGGACCCTGGGGCCGGCGGCTGCGCCGCATACGGGCAGCCGCCATTGCGCAGGGCCGGACACGGGACCGGTCCTGACGTCACGAAGGGGCGGAAGTGATTGATGCGCAGCGCATCGTGGCGCTCGCGAAACTGCCCAGTCCGAAAGGGACGGGCACCGACCACACAGGCGGCGTGGGAATCATCCGCACGCTCAGCGGTCTTCACCGCGAACCGAACCAGGCGGCGAGGCCGATTCTTTGGAGCAGTGGGCTGTGTGCGATGCAGCCGCTGGAGACAGGGGACGACGGGGCGCTGATCACGGCCGAGGACGCGGTGCGGGTCTGTTCCGTGTGCCCCATCCGGAGCGACTGCGGCACAGCCGTACCGGCGGGCGCGCCCGCCGAAGTCCAGCGGTGGCGCGAGCAGGCGGACGGGGGCGGCCACCCGCTTACGCCGTGAAAAACTCACCGACCTGTGGGCGCTGGGAGCAACCCGGCGCCCACAGGTTTTCCCGCATTTCAGAGCCCTCTATCGGGCGTGGTCGAGGTCACTTCCCGGGGGTTGTTCGGGAGTGGACACCCCCCTGATCGAGAGTAGAATTTAGATACAAGGTGAGGGCAGGGAAACTCACCAACTACCTCTTGGAGCCCACAGTGCAGCGCGTCCTGAAGATATCCCAGGTCCACCGCAACCCGCGCCAGCCGCGCGAGCACTTCGACCAGGACGCGCTGAACGAACTCGCCGCATCCATCGACAAGTACGGCCTCATGCAGGCCATCGAGGTCCGCCCCGACAACAACAAGGGCGGATACGAGATCGTCGCCGGGGAGCGCCGCTGGCGCGCCCACCAGATCCTCGGCCGCACCAAGATCCGCGCCACGATCACCTCGGAGAAGAACGAACTCCAGCGGTTCAAGCGGTCGATGTCGGAGAACGTCACCCGCGAGGACATGACGCCGTTTGAGGAGGCACACGGCTACCAGCGCATCCTCGACGAGGAAGAGGGCGCGACCATCGAGTCCGTGGCCGCCGACTTCTCCAAGACCACCACCTACGTCAAGCTGCGCCTCGCCCTCCTCGATCTGCGCATCGAGGTCCAGGAACTTGTGCAGGACGGGAAGATCGGCACGCAGGCAGCCGTGCAGATAGCCTCGCTCAACCTCGCCAACCAGGGTTCGGTCCTGAGCAAGTTCGTGCGCGGCGAGTTCGCCTCGGACAACGAGATCGTGCACTTCGCCTACGCGATGAAGCAGCAGCAGGACCAGGCCGTGCTGATGATCGTCGAGGAGATGACCGAGGAGCAGCGCACCGAGCGCACCGTCGCGCAGAAGAAGACCCGCACGACGCTCGACAAGATCGAGCAGGTCCGTGGGCTGCTCGACGAGATCGCCCGCACCGAGCCGATGAAGCTCGCCGAGATGCTCGACGGTCAGGTCGGGGCACGCCTGGAGCAGCTCGACCGGGTTGCCGAGTCGCTGACCAAGGCGCGCTTCCAGCTCAAGCAGGCCAAGGCGCACGCCGAGGCCAGGTCGCTGGTGACGGTCAACCCCGAGGCCGAGGCGGACAGCGACGGCCAGCAGGCGGCCGAAGCCGAGCGCGAGCCCGCTGCGGCCTGACGGCCGCAGAGCCCGGGTGCGCGGGCGAGATACCGCGCACCCCGGGCGAACCATGGCCGCGCCCACCGCGTCCGGCCGCGGCTCACCACTACTTCACCTCTCAGGAGACAGCTCCGCCATGCGCTACACCGCACCGCTCAGCCGCGCGCAGGCCGTACAACTCGGCGAGGAGGTCGGCATGATCGTCGCCTTCGCGGCGAACGCCCTGCACCACATGCACGGCGTGAACATAGAGCGCCTCATGCAGTCCTTCACCTCCTCGGCCGCGCTGGACGTCACCGCCGCCCGATACTTGACGGCCCTCGACGAAGGCCACCGGCCAGGAGAAGCCGCAGGCCGGGCCGGGACCGCGCTCATCCACGACTGGGCAGACGCGGTCCTCGAAGCCCGCAGCCGCCAGCAGTCGGCCACGCCGTCCGCGCCGGCCCGGGAGTCGGCCAAGTGAGCGCCGGTACGGGCAAGAACTGGACGGGCATGGGACGCGCCGAGTTCGACGAAGCAGCCCCCAACCAGCTGCCCATATCCACAGGACCCGTCCGAATCCCGGCCAAGCCCGATGCGTACGGCACCGCGGCCCTGTTCGGCGAGCCGACTCCCGGTCCGCAGCCGCGCCGCGAGCGGCCGCCGAGGCCGGGCGACGCCGACGGCCAAGACGAACTCTTTTGACCCACCGAGCACAACTCCGAGGAACTCCCCGTGAGCGAGAACACCGAAGCCCTGCTCAGCGATGTCCGTACCGCCCTGCACCGACAGCGCATCTGGTCGCACGCCCCGGACAAGCAGCGCCCGGGGTGGCACGCCCAGCCCAGCATGATCGAAGGCATCCCCGCCGTGACCCTGACGTGGCGCGGCGTGAAGGTACCCGACTACCACGCCCACATGGCCGAGCTCAGCGCCGGATCCGTGGCCGCAGGATGGCTGGTCGAACTTGAGCGGCGCCTAGAGCGGGACTTCATCATCGGACGACTCTTCGAGACACGCCCAGACATTCAGCCCGGCCGGGCCCTGGTCGGCCTGCTGGTCTTCCACTCCGGCGAGAGCGCCGACAGCCCGCCTGAGCAGACCGGCCGCTGACCCCAATCGCCTGCTTCGTAAGGACTTTCCATGCCGATCTATCTGCCTGAACCACCGCCGTCGCGGCCTGCTGACGGAAAGGGCTTCAACCGCCTCACCTTGAACGCCCACATTTGGGCGGGCGGCGCGCAGTGCGCACTGATGCCCAGGTCGTACCCAACCCTGTTCGAGAGCTACGACACCCGGCGCGCCCGGTGGGGCGGCTTCGGGGACTGCATCCGGCAAGAGGGAGACTGCGGCACCTGCCCGGTCCTCACCGAACTGGAGACCTCCACCGAGCAGGTCACCTTCAACAGCCCGCGGGTACTGGTGCGCATCGAGACCACCATCAGCCAGGGCGCGATGTTCAACGCCACGACAGTCACCACGCTCTGGATGACCGACCGGCCCGATGATCCGGACTACCGCAGCAACGGGCAGAAATGGACCTGGCGGCGGATCCGGTGCCTGAAGGGCTGGGAGCTCGGTCGGCGGTACCGCGACGAGATCGGTGAGGGCTTCTGGCTTCACCGCACCGCGCACGCGGCCCCGCCGCACGTCGAGGTCCGGACCAAGCTCCGCGGGACGTTCACCCGGCATGCGTTCTTCGTAGACCAGACCAGGGCTGCCTTGCTCACCTGTTACAGCCAATGCCTCCACAGCGACGGAAGGTTGCTGAACGTGATCGGGCACCACACCCCCGAGAAGGCGAATGACGGTGTCCTGTCGCTGCGCTCGTGGCAGCTCAGCCTTCCGAGCGACACCGGCCGTGGCCGCCACTTGGTGCTTGGGGCGAACTGGGGTGCCTGCAGCGTCACTTTGATGGCGGGCCGAGAGACCCTCGCACGACTGTCGTTCAGCGGATCAACATGGACACCAGAGCAGATCTACGGTGCGGCCGCCGCTCTCCTCTCGCACACCGAGGGCTGACGTCGTGGCGACCTACACCCCGCCGCGCCCGTTCTTCCTGCCGGACACGCATCTGCCCAACTCGGTTACGACACCCTGGACATGCCGCTCCTGTGCCGGCGCCTGGCCGTGCGAAACGGCCAGCGCGTACCTCACGCCGGGCACCTGCCAGTGCGGTTCCCAGACGTACTGGGAGAGGAACGGTCCGCGCCATTGGCACTGCGGCCCCACCTGCCACAGCCATGCCGACCGGATGGCCGCGCTCGCCGAGGAGCTGCACCAGTACCACCAGGCGCATCCGCACTACCCGCCCCCGCGCCCCGATCCGCCGCGGCGCAGGCGCCGCCAGAGGCCGCCGTACGTGCACACACCGAGCGGGCCCGGAGACATCCGGCCCGGAACGTGGCTGTGGGTCAAACCCGGTGGACTCCATCCCGCATGGGGCGACATCCACCGTCTGGTGATGCTCACCCGCCTCGGCAGCCCGTACTGCGAGGTGTGGCTGGACGACACCACCACGCACCGGCTCAAGCCGCATCTGCTGATCCTGGAACGCACGAGCAGCGTGAGTGCCGCCCGTGCGGCCGGCGTCACCACCTTCGTCGACAGGGCGGGGCTGCGCCCTTGGCCTCTGCTTCCGGAATGGCAGTGGCTGAACTGGAGCATGGCCGAGCACCTCGCACGCATTGAAGCCGAGGGCCCCGCGCACCGGCTTGATCCGGTGCAGGAGAGCTTGTTCGTCTCGGTCCCAACCGACCGCCCCTGACCTGCCTTTACCGTGCCCGAAGGCACATCGGGGAGCTGGACACTCCCCTAGACGAGAGTAGAATTTAGACATGAGGCAGCGGGGCGGGCAGCCCCGACCAACGACCGAGAAGGAACATCATGCTCACCACTCCGACCGTCATCGACGCCTACGAGACGCTCGGCATCATCGCCCCCGAGTGCGACGAGTGCGAAGGGGTGGGCGCGGTGACTTACTTCCACGGACCGCACGAACGGGAGCGGGGGTGCGACCGCTGCCACGGCATCGGCCGCCGCCTCCCTTGCCCGCACTGCACCGACGGCACCCAGCCCGGCACGGGCGAGACCTGCGCAACCTGCGACGGATACGGCTCGCTCTGCTAACCCGATATAGGTCACAACTGATAGGAGATCGATCGTGGATCTTGGAGACTCCCTCGCCCAGCAGGCCCTCACCACGGGCAAGCGCGTCACACCTGCCGCAGCACCGCCCGGCATCACCCGCCTGGCCATCACGCTGCCCGACGGCAGCATCCAGCACTTCGAACGCGCCATGGCCGGCGGCCCGGAGGGCTGGCGCGCCACCGACTTCGAAAGCACGGGCGGAGGCTGCGCCTTCAACGAGCCCATCACTTCCGAATGGGGCCGCGGCCTCGACGCCTTCACCCCCGAAACTGCCCGCTGACCAGCAAGGAGACACTGGCATGAGCCTCGAGAAGCGCACCCTCGTTACCCCCGCCAAGCCCGTCCCCGCGGGCAAGCTCCACCTGTTCGGACAGGTGGTCAACCATGCCACCGACCCGATCACCGGCGCAGAGCTCAACATGGTCCGGTGGGACGGCGCACTGAAGGCCCTCCCGTATCGCGACGACGAGCTGGCCATCGTCGACTGAGCACCTCCACGACCTAAATAGGTCGCGATGCAAAACCGTGCTAGGTTCTTGATCGTTGTCAGGCCCAGGCACGGCCCGACCACCCACCCGACTTCTGGACGGGCAGCGACCCCCCGCGCCCCGCCCGCCCAGAACGGCTCGCCAGATGCGAGCCACCCCTCCGGCCGGGACCCGCACCCCACTGCGGGTCCCGGCCCACCCATGGAGACCCCAGATGCCTGCTGGAAACACCGGATGCGACGACGACCTGTACGAAGCACTCATCGCCGAGCGATACGGACGACCGATGAGCGAACTCCTCCAGGAGCAGACCCGGCACCCCCTGCCGGAACTCCTCAAAGAGCGACACCGGCGCCCGGCACCCACACCCCCGCGGCGAATACGAATGCCGCTGGCACCGGACCCCGAAGGCGCCGCGCACTACGCAGCCCTCGAAGCGGCAATCGCCCCCAGGCCGCGCCGGAGGACCGCGTGACCGAGGAGCAGTTCCGCCGACACGTCCGCCAGCTCGCCGCCCTCCGCGGCTGGACCCTCGCCTACCACACGCACAACTCCCGCCGGTCCGATGCCGGATGGCCAGACGAGGTCTACGGCCACCCCAAGGCCAAACGGGCCCTGTTCATCGAGTTCAAGTCCGACACCGGACGCATACGCCCCGAGCAGCGCGAGTGGCTACGCCACCTCGCCGACTGCGGATATGAAGCAGCCCTATGGCGCCCCAAGGACCTGGCGCTGATCATTAAGATCCTCTCCCCCGACGGGCCCCGTGCCCAACTCCCCGACAACCTCTGACAGGAGACACCCGCCCCGTGCTCGACCGCACCAACCGCCACTCCGACGTACCGCCCGCGCCCGGCTCCATGTGGTGCAACTCCTGCGACAGCTGGTTCAACGTCATCACCAACACCTGCCGCTGCAACAACCGCTGACCTCACCGAAAAAGAGCACCGTGAACCACTCTGATCGCGCGGCCACACCAGCACGCACCGCGCCCACCGAGCCTGCCCGCGACCAGAGCCCACCCACGGACAAGGGCCTGACGACAGCGCAGGCCCTGGACGAGATCACCCGCCTCGCCAACAAGCTCTGCGACCACCTCACAGACGACCAATGGCGCACCGCGGAGCAGATCCGCCACCTCGCCGAAACCGCCCACCCCAGCACCGGAGCCTCCTGATGCACGCCCGCTTCGAAGCCCTGCCCGCCCGGCGCCGCAGCCAGGAGGCGTACGACACCGCGGAAGCCCTGCGCGGGCGGCCCGGCGAGTGGGCGCACGTCGACAGCCACCCCAACCTCAACCGGGCCACCAACCAGGGCCACCGCATCCGCACCGGCAAACACACCGCGTTCCGCCCAGCCGGCGCATACGAAGCCCAGACCCGCAGCACTGGCGACGGCACCGCTGACGTCTACGCCCGCTACGTCGGCAGCAACTAGACATTGCAGGGGATTCATCATGGGGCTGGCGCCGACGCGCTGGCCCCTCTTGCCGTGAGCCGGAGGAGCGGGACGCTCAGCCCATTCGACACGAGACTCACAAGCCGAAGGGGACGCGGGCGAGGACCAGGCCGCGGACCTCGGTCGCCTTCCCCTCGGTCATGAGGCGTTTGCCAACAGTGTGGAACGTGGCGCCTGTTGTGAAGACATCGTCAATCAGCAGAATGCGTTTGCCCTCCACGCTCCTGCGGAACTTCATCGCCTTGGCGTGATCCTGCGCGGCCTGCAGTTTATCTTTCCACTGGACGCCTCCGCTGGCCGACTTCTTCGTCTCGTGCTTCTTGATCAGCACGGGGCTGTCAGGGTCGGCGATCGGCCATCGGCCGAGTGTGTCTTCCGTGTAGGCCGAGGCCATGATCGTTTCGATGTGCTGGAGCGGTACGCGATCGGGGGCTGTGGGGTTGCCGATGATCAGATCGACGTCGGCTATCTCGTCGCTGTTCTCCTCCAGCCATCCGACGATGAGTCGCCCGAAGACCTTGCTCCACCCTTTACGGCCGTCGTACTTGAACCTCTTGATCGGCTGCTCCAGAGGGTCCGTGAAGAGAGCGATGGCATCGACTCGGGTGAAGTAGCGGGCCTGACTGCTCCACCGGCAGATCTTGTTCCGGCAGGCGGCACCCGGTGCATCCAGGCTCTGGCTACACACGAGGCAACGATGCTTCGCCAACGGGCGCATGGTCGCCGCGGCGCACTCCGCGCAGACTGCGGGGGTTCCGTTGATGCGGTAGGCGCATCGGCCGCACTTGGGAAACCCCAGTGGCCGGGGTAGGCCGGACGTACCCGTCACAGGCCCTCCAGCGCAAGTTGGAGCCTCTGCTGGCCGGCTTGCTGGACTCGCGCTGCGCTACCAAGACGGGACAGGACGTCGCCGAGTTCCACGACTTCCACCGCTCTTCCTTCAGCGACCATCGTCGCGGCCCATTGCTCGCTGGTGGCCAGGGAGCGGATGAGGAAGACGTGCTTGCCGTGCTCGGCAGCGAGGCGGGCCTGCATCTTGGCGCCGGAAGTGGAGGACGCCTCGATGACGATGCTGCCGATCGTGCATCCGGACATGACCACGTTGCGGCGGGGGAACGTCCAGGTCGCCGGGCCGGAGGTGGGCCAGAACTGGGACAGGAGCGCGCCGCCGCTGTCGAGGATCCGTGCGGCCAGCTGTTTGTTCTCGGCTGGGTAGATCTTCGCGGCGATGCCGGTGCCCATGACCGCTACCGTCCGGCCGCCGGCTTCCAGGGTGGAGGTGTGTGCGGCCGTGTCGATGCCTTTGGCCAGGCCGCTGAACACCACAACGTCGTTGTCCACCAGGCCGGCTGCCATTCGGGCGGCACGGCGGACTCCGTCTGCGCTGGCGTTACGGGTGCCCACCACGGCGGCCGAGCGCGCATCGCGCTCGTCCAAGTGGCCCAGATAGAACAGGAATGGAGGCAAGTTCGGGATCAGTCGCAGGTTGGCCGGGTACTCAGGGTCGAGCACTGTCACGAGGCGGGCGCCAGCCTGATCGGCTGCTTCGAGTTCAGCGGCGACACGGTCACGGGCATCCTCGAGATGCGGCAGCGCCCTCCGCAGGACACTCGCGCTCTTCCTTGCGATATCGGACTCTTCCGGGATGTCCCCACCGAGGACCACGTGGAGCGCCTCTGGAGACTGGCACGTCCGGGCAAGCAGGTGCCAGTCGACGGACTTGTTGTCCACGCGCAAGGCACAGAGAGTCAGCAGGTCTCTCTGCTGTGGGGTCATCGCGATCATGTCCTCGGGTCCTTCTACTCGCGGTCCAAGGTGTTCGAAGGGTTGTGCGGCTGTGCTGTGGACCGCCTCCATCATGACGTACGCATGCGAAGGCGTATAGCCGCACAAAAGGCCCATCTCGGGCGAGTGTGCTATCGACCTCAATGTTTCCCCAGACGGCGATCCCGGTGGAATCGAGTGCAGGGGACACCGGCAGGACGGCTGTGCGAGGAGCGTCGGCGACAAGAAGCTCGTCTCGGACGTGATCAACGGTTGCGCTTGGTCGAGCAGTCCACCAACCCGCTCGCCATGTCTGACTTCTTCCAAGCCATCCACCCGCCGACTCACGGCGGTCTGGACAGTGATCATCCCGACCGAGAGGCATGGGCTGAAAGGCAGCTCGCGCTGTACGGCGCCTCGATCACCCTGCGCAACAAGGGACTGGTCCGCGTCGTCTCGCCGGCAAACGGGGCCCGTCCGGATCTCGTGGAAGCCACCGCTGGGGGGCGCGCTGCGCTGCCCACCTAAACCACGGGAACTCCGGACAAAGGCTGCCCGTTGACCAGTACGAGGCCCCGCAGCATCCCCCGTCTGCGGGGCCTCACCAAGTGCCAGATCGAGCCTGAGCAACCACGGGCATCGGATGTTCGCTCACCTAGGCTCGGTGGTGGGCGCGGGGCTGGAGCCTCGTGTCCACTGCCACCCCCCGTATACCGGCCTCGCTTGCGAACTTGGCTGTCCCGGTTGCCGAGCTGGCCCCGTACCATCGCAACCCCCGTACCGGTGACCTCGACTCCATTGCCGAGTCGCTGTCCGTCAACGGACAGTACCGGCCGATCGTCGTCAACAGGGGCTCGCTGACCGGACGTCCGAATGAGATCCTCGCCGGCAACCACACCTATAAGGCGGCCAAGCGGCTCGGGTGGACCGACATCGCGGTCACCTTCCTCGACGTGGACGACGATGCGGCAGCAAAGATCGTCATCGTCGACAACCGAACCTCGGACCTGGCCGGGTACGACACGGCGCTCCTCGCGGACATCCTCACCGAACTCCCGGATCTCGACGGCACCGGCTATGACCAGGACCAGCTCGACCAGCTCCTGGACGAGACGGCGCTCCCAGCACCGATCGAGCTTCCGTCCGACGGGGCCGACACCGGCGCCGCGGCGACAGTGGATTACCTGCAGTGGGGCTACATGCAGTGGTCCTCGACCCGCGTTCGGATCACTCAAGCCGAGGTCGAGCTCCTCGACGCGCTCTACAAGCAGTTCGTCGGCGACAACGACTCCGACCTCGGTTTCGGCTGGCACGTCCTCAACGAGGAGCACCGGGCCGAAGAGGGGGCGGTCGCGTGAACTCTCTCGACGTGCGGTTCGACCCCGCCTATCCGCTGGAGAAGCTGCGGCCCGCGGACTACAACCCGCGCCGTCTCTCTCCCGAGTCGTTCGTGCGGCTACAGGCATCCTTGAGCAGGCACGGTGTCGTCAAGCCGGTGATCCTCAACGCGGATGGCACGCTGGTTGCAGGTCACCAGAGAACCAAGGGCCTGCAGGCGCTCGGGCAGACGACGACGCCGGCGATGGTCCTGCCGCAGAAGGTGCGACTCCAGGACGAGATCAAGTTCAACCTCCTGCACAACCGTGTCGAGACCGAATCGTCCGTGGTGTATGCGGAGCCGGGGCCGATCGGTCAGTGGTGCTGGATTCCGTGGCAGACCATCGAGGTGGAGGAGTCGAAGAACCTGCCATTCCAGCAGGCGATCGGCTTCATGACCGCCGCCCACGGCCCGTGGGGCTCCGTCGTCATTGACGACCAGGGCCGCATTGTCCTCAACGCCGAGTACGCGGCCGTTGCTAAGGCCCAACGCTTCGACATGCTCGCCTGGACCGTCGCCTCCTTCGACGCCGGCCAGCTCGTTGAGGACCTCACCGGCGAGTACGGCGTGTACGACTGGACCGGCCTTGAAGAGCAGGCTCCGGTGTGGAATCAGCACATCGTCCAGCCCAACCGGCTGCGCGAGCACTCCTCGAAGGCCAAGGCGGACAAGGTCCGCTACAAGTCCGAGGTGTGGGAGCGCCTCGTCCTGCCGTGGCTGACCACGTCGCACCGGGTGGTGGACTTCGGTGCCGGGCACGGCGACTACGCCCGGCACCTGCGCGCCAAGGGCTACAAGGTCCAGGACTACGAGCCGTACCGGACGCTGAAGGGTAAGTACGCAGTCGACATCCGCACGATCGTGGGCCAGATCCGCGCCATCGAACTGGAGTTGAGGGAGAACGGGCTGTACGAGCTGGTGGTCCTCGACTCGGTCATCAACGCCACCACCTCCCTGGAGTATCAGCACTGGGTGCTGGTCACCGTGAACGCGCTCTGTGCTGCTGACGGGCAGGTGTGCATTGGTACCCGGAACCTGGAGCGGGAGTTGGCATACGAGAACTCTGGGCACTCCATCAGCCGCGACTCCACCCGCCTGTCTTTCCTCGACAGCGAGAACGTAGATATGCGGTTCGTGCGCGGAAAATGGCAGCGCATCCGCTATCACACCCCCGAGTCTCTCCTCGGTCTGCTGTCCCGGTACTTCGAGGACGTCCAGATCAGTGACACCACCCGGGCCACCGTCAAGGCCGTCTGCAAGCGCCCCCGAGTGCTGCCGATCGAGGAATACGAAAGGGCGTTTTCAGAAGAATTCAATATGCCCTACCCCAATGAATTTCGCCACAACAAACATGAGAGACTTTCGTCAATTATGATAGAATTGATCAAGGACAGGAATTCCACTCTGGAGGGGTAGAAGAATGAATTCGGGGGCGGACTCGGAAAAGGTCCGCATGGAAATAGAAGCCCGTGACAGCTACCGCATCATGTGGCTGGCCGGCATCCGCGAACTCGACTTGACACAACACTGCCTGAAGACATTCGGCGAGAGCGACCGGCCGCATATCAACATCCATCAGCGCCGGCAGGCCGTGTATCTGTCGACGGCGAATCCGCCGGTCGCCTGGTACTTGTGTGCACTGCCGATCCCCTGGGACTGGTCCCGCAACGCGCACCTCGCGTTCGAGTACGCGCCGGGCGAGACCTGGGAGGGCGATGCCCTCGTGCGCGGCCTGGGCGTGCATCTGACCAACGCTCGCCCCGTCCTCGGCTGGGGCGAGCACACCGTTCCCACCGATGCACCGAGGCGGAACTCAAGGCTGTACCGGACTTGCCGAAACTGGCAGTTCGCCTGGTGGCTGCGTGCGAACCGCGAGGTCCCCGATGCACCGCCGCCTATCGAAGAAACCTCCAGTGGAGTAGAGCAGCTAACGCTGGGCTGAGCCACTGCGGCTGCCGTCCAAAGCGGGAGGGCAGCCGCAGTGGCAGGCGGCATGGTGCTGCTCGCCTCAGGTGGCCCCTTGCGCGCCATCTGACCTTAGGGCAATGCCAGGTGTGTAGTCAGCGGGAAGAGCGACAGACAGTACAAAGTTGTCACCAGCTTCCGGCAGTTGGGCCGACAACTCTGTGAGCTCGAACAGTTTGAGTAGGAGTTGTTGCGGTGCGGAGGCGAGATTCAGGGCCAAGTGCGGCAAGGACTCCAGGAGGTCGGTGATGCCAGCGCCTGCAGCCGTGGTTCGGTTTGCAGTTTCCGCGTTCAAGTCGTTGAGAATGCTGATGGTGCTCTGCCGTTGCTCCTCAAGGTCGTTGTACGCCTTGCGCAGGCATTGGCCGAATGGATCATCTAGCGCACACTCTTGAGCTCGCTGAAGAGTGATCTCTTGCCTGCGGATAATGTCGGCGAGGACGCGTTCGTGTCCCGCTCGCTCCTCCTCATGTTGCCGCAGCCCACCGCTAACGATGGCGGCTAGGTCGGCAGCGAGAAGGTATCTCATGTGTGAAGCGAGGACGCGGTCGGCGTAGAGGGCAACCACAGCTCTCAGGAGGGTGGCTTCGCTTACATAGCGGCCCTTGGGGTGTTGGGCATAGGTGTCAGGACGTCCGCGATTGTTGGCCCGGGGCCAACATGTGTAGTAGGTGATGCCCTTGCGGCGATTGCCGTGTAGTCGCCGTCCGCAAGCACACAGAACCCGTCCACGGAATGTGTAAGTGTGATGAGTTGATGGGGGTCTCCCTTGGGCGCTGATTCCTTGGAGTCCTAGTCGAGTTCGCCGACGAGCGTCAAGTTCGTCAAACATCCACTTCGGAATCAGCGGCTCGTGAACGGGGTATGGAGACCAGATCCACAGTTCCGGATTATTCACCTTACCGCTTCTTGAGCGTGAAGCCCGACGATTAAACACCTGATATCCAGTGTACTTTGGGTTGCGAAGGATTTCCCCGACGGTGGATTTCCCCCAAGCGCCCCGAGCTCGTACGCCGCCAGGTGGGTCGGGAGGTGGATATCGATCTCGATCGGAATTAAGGCGTTCTGCGATGATGCCGTATCCGAGCCGCTCGTAGTAGCTCCAAATGGCGATCTGGGTAACGGTCTCTGCCCTCACTCCATCTGGTTCAAGGCGGCTCTTCATGAACCCCTTGTCAGCCTTTATTGGATTGGGGTTTCGGTACCGTTTCGCGCGGTACCCGTAAGGAGGTTTGCCGATATTCCATCCTTCCCGGATGTGAGTGCACAAGCCTCCCCAGGAAGTTTCGAGGGCGTTGTATACCTCATATTCGGCAACTGATTGATTAATCCGCCGCTGCAAGATCTGCTGCGAGCGCCCTCCGTCGAGCTTGATCGGCTCATTCCATGCGAACAGCGGGACCCCAGCTTTTTCGAGCGTTCGCTCAATGGAAAGATTCTCGAACATTCCTCGGGCAACCCTGGATGTGCTTTCGCAGATCACTACATCGAAGCGTCGGCCAGGTTGGCCTGCTTCGGCCAGGAGATCAGAGATGCCACCATCTCGAGCGATGGGGATATCGAACCGCTCGTAGTCGACTTTTCGGCCGCGCGCCTCCAATCCCAGGCGCCCCGACTCGACATCGTAGAAGTGGCATGTAACTACCCATGTCTCTGGAAGCGCAGACTTGCAACGCTCTAGTTGCCGCATCATCGACAGTCGAGGGTCCTGCTTCTCTTCAGTCGAGGTTCGACCAATCCAAGCCACGCGCACCGCCCCGCGTAGCGACAGAGTGGGTGTCGCGAAGGGAGAGACGGCCAGGTCTGACCGCCCGGAGAATTCAAGAGTCACCGTCACTCCAATTCCTGACGCCCGTCTGGGCGAGTTGCTGCACCTGATGCCCGATTCGCGTCCGCTGCGGGAGAATGGGTATTCAGGCCACTCTCGTTCCCTTGCCAAGTTGTGCATGGAATGGATGCATGCCCCGAAATTTGCTGATGAGATTGAGCCCACAGAAGCAATTCATGAATCGTGGTGGCCAACTCATGACGCAACTGTGCGCCTTTTATTCCTCCAATGCGTTTAACGTAATGCGGCCATTTTTGATCTGGCAGTCCTGGGTCAGGTGTTTTTGAGTCTGCGGACATTCAGCCGTACTTCCCCTATATCCGTAACCTCGATGCCGAATGGCGACGTCATGGTGCAGCTTTCCCTGTTACGTGGAGAGTGAAGCAGATCAGCCTGTGACTCTTTAGGGTGAGGAACGCCAAATGGGGTGCTCGTGAGGTGAATCTACGGCAAGTCGTACCACCTGATAGATGTTTCGGAAAGGGGTGGCCATCGTCGTCGTCAGTCGAGGACTATTAACAGAAGCCTTCTGACATTCGGCTTCGCCTGCGCACGTGCTCGCGAAGCAGGAGACCAGGCCAACGCTCCGATCAGGGATCATGGATGAAGGCGCGGGGTCCGGGAGTTGTGTTCATGGGCCGCCCCAACCGCGCTACTCGGGCTGCCATCACCCAGCGCCGCGCCGACGCCATTGACCTCAAACTGGCCGGCGTCGCTTGGCTGACGATCGGTCGCAAGCTCGCCGCCGACCCAGCGATCAATTCTGATGGTGTCGCGTACCCGCAGGGGTACGGCATCGACAAGTACAAGCGTGGTCTGGAGCCACCGTCCGACAAGCGCCTGATCGAGCTGGCTTGCAAGGACGTCTCCAAGGCCCTGGCCGAGCGCACCACCGCCCTCGATGAGAACGCCGACGAACTGCGGCAGCTCATGGTGGAGCGACTGGAGCGACTCTTCTTCGGCGTCTACCGTGCCGCGATCCGCAAGGGCGACTACCAGGCTGTCGACCGGGCGGTGCGGATCATCGAGCGCAGCAGTCGCCTGTTGGGCCTCGACCGGCCTGTCCGTACGGAGGTGTCCGGCCCGAATGGTGGCGCTGTACAGGTCGAGACCGCCGGCCTGGAGGAACTGGAGCGACTGATCAACCTCGCTGGGGGCGAGGGTGGCGAGGGCTGACGAGGCGGCGGTCCTCGAGGTCTATCGGACGCTTCCCGCACAGCGCCGCCGTGAGATAGCCGCAGCCTCCACCCCCGAACTCCGCGCGCGACTCGTACACATCGAGCGCAAGCTGGCAATGGACCGCTCGCCCGGCGCGATGGCGTCCGTCCTCACGGGCGGGCGTGAGATGCAGGCCCCGCACCTGGCAAAGATCGACGCGGCATTCGAGCAGGTCGCCGCCGGGAAGCCAACGAAGCTGCTGCTGACCATGCCGCCCCGGCACGGCAAGAGCCGGAGGGCAGCCCGGTGGGCGCCTCTCTGGTACCTCCGGCGTCGCCCGGAGCACCGGGTAATGATCGCCTCCTACTCCTCCGACCTCGCCGACGACCACGGCCGGTGGATCAGGGACGCGATCCTCACCTACGGCCCCCAGATCGGCATCAGCCTGCGCGCCGGCTCGTCCGCCGCGAACCGCTTCGATCTGGCCGGCACCGAGGGTGGCGCCGTCATGGCCGGTGTCGGCGGCGGCCTCACCGGCAAGGGCGCGCACCTGGCCGTGGTGGACGACCCGATCAAGGACGCCGCCGAAGCTTCCTCCCCGACGATGCGCAAACGGCTGTGGGAATGGTGGCAGGCCGTCCTTCTAACCCGCATCGAGCCCGGCGGCTCCGTCATCCTCATCCAAACCCGCTGGGATGAAGACGACCTCGCCGGCCGTGTCCTCGCGGACGAAGGCGACCGGTGGACGGTCATCGACCTACCCGCCCTTGCCCTATCCGAGGACGACGCGCTCGGCCGATCGGTCGGCACCCCCTTGTGGCCAGAGCGGTACGACACCGACGCGCTCGCAGAGATCCGCCGCTCGGTGGGCGAACGCGTCTGGTGGTCCCTCTACATGCAGCAGCCTCGCCCGCAGGACGGCGGCGTATGGCAGTGGCCCTGGATCACCAACAACCGAGTCACAGCAGCCCAGTTCCGCGGCATCGAGCTGACGCGGATCGTCGTAGCTGTAGACCCCGCCGGCGGCGAGTCCGCCGTTGGCGACGAGACCGGCATCGTCGCCGCGGCCCGCGACCGCGACGGACACCTCTACGTCCTCGACGACCGCTCCGGCAACCGCGGTGCCGACGCATGGGGCCGCGAGACTTGCCTGCTCGCCATGGAACTGCGCGCCGACGCCATCGTCATCGAGTCCAACTACGGCGGGGACATGAGCCGCCAGATCCTCAACCAGGCCTGGCAGGAACTCGAGCGTGAGAAGCGCACCGAGAAGATGCTCATGCCTGCCGTCCTGTCCGTCACTGCCAAGCACGGCAAGCGGCTGCGCGCTGAACCGATCGCCCAGCTCTACGAGCAGGGCCGCGTCCACCATGTCGGCGAGTGGCCGAAGCTGGAACAGCAGATGGTGACCTGGGTCGCCGGGATGGACTCCCCAGACCGCATGGACGCCGCAGTCCACGCACTGACGCAACTCGCCGACCCGGCCGAAAGCGGGGTGATCACGTCGGCCTACCAAGATGGGCGCCTGTCTGGACGTCGATGAGCCGTGAACTGTGGGGCGGCGCCGCGCCCTCAGTGCCACGACACCGCCAGGCACACAGGCAGCGCCCTGACGCCAGGACCGCCCGACACGGTGTGGCTGGGGGCCGTGCTGTATTGCCCGGTCACCGCATCAAGTTGTGCAGCAGGCCGACCGCGGCCAGGCCCACCAACAGCGCGACCCCGACGGCCGGGTGGAGGAAGGCTACGTACGCGCTGCCACTGCCCGCCAGGAGCAACAGGGCGGTGCGGGTGTCTAGTTGACCGTTCACATCGAACTCCGAGATACGAGGGCAAGAGCGCGGTCGTCCGCGTTCGGTTCGGAAGCCTGCAGCACAGACGGCCTAGTCCCGCAACTCTCGCGAAAATCTCTTCTTCTTCGGCCCGTTTCCGCAGGTCAACAGCCCAATGCTCTGGACAGCGCAACTACTTCATGCGCATTTGTCCCCAGGGCCGCCTCTCGGTAATCGCACCGTGCGTCCCAGCCGACGGATCAGAGACCTCGCACAGGCGCTGACTGCCGTTAGCCCTTGATGCCGGGCTCCACGACGTTCGTGACGACCCTGGGGACGAAGCAGAAACTCCGCCTTCCCCATGAGCACCACGGCGCGGGCACCGCAATCCATACGCCCATCCCGTGATCTATGACCGGGACCGCACGACGGCCTGGGCCACGTCTGACTCACTTACGCTAAAGGTGGCGCGGGGCCGACGTTACGGACCTGTCCCGTGGGCCTACGCAGCTTCCTCACCGACGCTTGGTCGTGGCTGAACTACAAACCCGTCATGGCCGGCACGCACGACGGGCGCCCCCATCGTGCTCTCGCCCCTGAGCTCCAAGCCAGCTGGCTTCCCGATGACGCGGTACGCCGCCTGGCCGCGTACAAGCTCCTGGCAGCCTACGACTCGAATCAGGCCGGTGAACTCGCCGCCCTGGCCGGCAACGAATCAGCGGCTGAGCGCCGCGAGTTCGGCGAGCCCTCGGTCTTTGTCGACACCGCGCTGGCTCACACGCTCGGCAAGAACCAGCAGATCATCGTGCCCGGCGCCGAGCACGCCAGCGACGACGAACCTTCACCTGAAGCAATCGCGGCGGCAGAGGTCCAGCAACGTCTACGCGACTGGGCGGAAGCAGAGCTGCTTCCACTGCGGATGCAGGCCGCAGAACGCAAGGCGGTACTGCTCGGTGACGGCATCTACCTGCTGGCATGGGACCCCTCCAAGAACCGAGTGCGCCTGAAGACGTACGATCCCGGCTTCTACTTTCCCGTTCTTGAGGATGACGCCGATCCCGGTGACTTCCCGAGCAGAGTGCACCTTGCCTGGGAGACGCCCGAGGATCCGAAGCGAGGCATCAAGGCCAAGCTGCGCAGGATCACATACGAGTTGGGTCCGATCGCCCCGCCCACTCGCAGCGTCACCACCCGAGAAGGACACGCCTGGCGGGAACCTGTCGAGGACGGCGCGGGAGACCTGCTACTCGCCCGGGGCGACACCTACATACCGGAGACCGGTGCCATCGAGCGCATCTACCCGTGGGCCCCGGACAGGCCGTCGGCCATCACCTGCTACCTGACGGATGCCGAGTGGCTGCTGGAGGATCTGCGACACGGGCAAGCTCTGGATGACCTGCCGCTGGACACGGCCACGTTCCGTACGCGAGCCGACGGAGAGGTCCTCCACAAGCTGGACCTTCAGATCGACTTCTTGCCGGTGGTCCACATCAGCAACAGCATCGCCGACGGTGAGCACTTCGGCCAGTCCTCACTGGCCAAGGTCATGCAGGTCCTGGACGAGCTCGCGGAGACGGACACGGACTCTGCGAAGGCTTCCGCAACAACCGGGGCGCCGATCATCGGCCTGGCCGGCGCTCGGGCGGAAGTCGACCGTGTCACCGGGCGGCCAACGCCTCTGGCCATCCAGCCTGGCACTGTCTTCCAGCTCAGTGACGGTGGCCGCATGGACGTGCTTGACACGTCGGGGCAGCTCGCTGAACTGCGGGCCCGGACTGAGGAAGTTCGGGACCGTGCGGCGATCAACGCTCGCCTGCCCGCTGTGAGTCTCGGCACCGTGGATCCGTCCGACGTCCCAAGCGGCTACGCCCTGCAACTCTCCCTGGGGCCTTTGGACTCCCTCGTCGACTCGATGCGCTTGGCACGTGCCCACAAGTACGTGCTGCTCCTCAAACTGGTCCAGCGCCTTCATCAAGCAGGGCGCGCTGAGGGCTGGCCAGTGGGCGAACCCATGGCTGCGCGGTTGATCTTCGGCCCGCACACGCCGACCGACAGGACGGCGATCTTGGACGAAGTCGTCAAGGGCGTGGCAGCCGCCGTCCTCTCGCTGGAGACCGGGGTGCGGATGCTTCAGGACGCTGGGTATCCGATCGAGGACGCGCGTGAAGAGGTCCGTCGCATCCAGGCTCGTACGGCACCGCCCAAGGTGACGCCTCGGGCAGCGCCACAAGAGGCAGGTGACGGTGAGCAGGACATATGACCTGACGGCGGTCAGTGCTGCCCGGACACGGCGTAATGCTTCTCCGCCTTCACCGACTGGATCTCCACGGTAAAGTCCTTGCCGGTGGGGCTGTCGATGTACGTCTCCTGCTCGGCGCCGGACTGGCCAGTCTCGGAGTCGTAGACGTCCGGGTCCCACTTCTTCTGCGTGATCTCGTACTGGGCCAGGGCCTTGCTGTCCGGCTGCACGCCAGTGACGGTCACGGATGCGGAGTGCGGTTTCACGTCCTCGCCACCGCGCAGCACCTTGAACGTGATCGTGTAGTCCTTGGCGTCGTCGGAGTCGTTGTACGCCGTCACTGAGACGTGGGGCGTGTAGGTGCGGTCGCCATAGTTCGGGATGTTCGACGATGCTTCGTCGACGGATTGGTAGGCGACCTCGATGCGGCCGCCGTCGACAGCGATCGTCGTCTGCTCGGCGTAGGAGAGAGAGTGGTCCCAGGTGCTGGCGGAGCCTTTCTCGGACACCATCCACCAGCCACCCGAGGCCAGTGCGGCGACGCACACGGCGCCGACGCTGACGACCAACTTCTTGCTCTGCAACTTGCTCACGGTCCCCCCAGAATTTTCTGGTCAAAGGGTAACGAACCGTGCGCAGTTTTCGATCTTGCTTCCCTATGACGCCGGGCAGGGCTTCATGCGGTGGCGCGCTGTCGGCGGCGCAGGAGGGCAAGGACCGCGACTGCGGCGAGAGTCATCCAGGCTTTTCCGAGGACCTGCCCAGGCAGGTAGTCGAGGGAGCCGAAGGCGAGCTTGAGGAACAGCAAGCTGTCGGCGAGGAGGCCCACCGCGTTCGAGACGAGCATGGCGACCAGGAGACCGCGCGTCCGTAGCGGCTCGTAAACGGCGAAGTCCATGGTCTCGGCGACGGCGAACGCTGCAGCCGAGGCGAAAGCCAGGGCGGGGTCGGCGAGGAAGTAGGAGACGACGGTGCCGACGGCTATCGCGGCGAGGATCGCCTTGCGGCCAGCGGCCTCCCGGGCGAGGTCACGAAGCACGAGGGCCAGGCCGACCATGTAGACGCCGGCAGGTGCGGCGTAGCCGAAGCCGACGGGAACGGCCCCGAAGTGGGTGACCGCCACGTTGGCGGCCGGGATGGTGGCGATGTAGGCGAGGAGCGTGGCGATACCGGCTGGAGCGGGGAGCTTCACGATCTGCTTTCTGTCTCGATGCGGCAGGAACATGCCCGCCTTGCCTCCTGCGGGGAGCAGGTGGCGGGCGAGCGCCCAGACAGTACAGCTCACGGCACTGACAACAGCGCCGCGTCCGGCCGCTAAGGCCGATCCGGGCTCTGCTCCTCGGCGCCCATGACGCAGTGCAGACAGGACGTCGCACTGGTCCCGATAGTCGAGGTCGGCTGCGAGTTCTGCGGCTAGTTTCGGCCATCGTCGCGTGCCAGCACCATCTCAGCCCCAGCTCTCGGTGATCGCTTTAGGCGAAATCCGGGGGTATGTCGCCCGGCAGGACGGGGCTAGATGAGGACTTCCAGGCCGTCATCGAATGTGCATGCGAATTCACGTGAAGCATCTTTGACTCTGTTGTCAGTGCCCCCCGTTAGGCTCGTCAGCGTTGGTGTACGAGCAGGTGGGGGCGAGAAGAAGGATGTCTTCAGGCTTCGCAGTCGGGTACCTCGTCGAGTTCCAGGGGGGCCCTGGGATCGGACGGGTGGGCGCGATCGCCGATGGCTCGCTGCGCGTGGACTTCTTCGAGTCCATGGCCGAGCCCAAGATCGATTCCCAGACCGTTCCCGCTGCCGCCTGTGAGCGCGTGCGGCTGAAACCTCCAACGCGCGTATTCCGCCACAATCCGAGCACCGGCGAGTGGATGGCTGGCCACGTACAAGGCCCGGCCCCTGGGGGCTACTTCGTTCGGTTCCCCAACGCTGACTACGACCTGCCGGTACCCGAATCTGACCTCCGCGTGCGCTGGAACAAGCCGGTACGTGACCCTCTCCAGGTCCTGGTGTCCGGAGGCAACGAATCCGGACACCTTTACAACGCACGCATCCCGATGCTGCACAACCTGGTCGCTCAGCGCGCAGCCAGTGCCAGCACCCCGGCCCTCCTGGCAGCCGCCACCGAAATCTACCCGCACCAGGTCCGCGCCGCGCTGACCGTGCTCTCGGACCCGGTCCAGCGGTATCTCCTCGCCGATGAAGTCGGACTCGGTAAGACGATCGAGGCCGCGCTCGTGGCGCTGCAGACCCTGATCGATAACCCGCCGGCACGCGTGACATTTCTCGTGCCTGAGTCTCTGCGCCGACAGTGGGTAGCCGAGCTGCGCACGAAATTCTTCACCGATGACTTCCCGAGGCGCGTAAAGGTCATTTCCCACGACTCTCCCGACCTGTGGGAGCGGCACCACGGCAGTGATCTTGTCGTGGTCGACGAAGCCCACCAACTGGTCCAAGATCGCGATGACACGGACCCCACCTATCGCGCACTGCGCGATCTCGCGCACTCTGCGTCGAAGCTCCTGTTGCTGTCCGCCACACCAGTCACTTCCAGCCACACCACGCACCTGGGACTTCTGCACCTGCTTGATCCCGATGTGTACAAGTGGAGCGAGCGGGAGGCGTTCGAACAGCGGTACAACCACCGGGCGGAGTTGGCGAACCACGTCCTCAGCCTCGACGCGGAATACCACCCACTGCTGCCGTCCACGATCGACATGGTCAAGGCACTGCTGCCCCCGGAGGACTCCCGCTTCGAGTGTCTGGCAGCCCAGGTGCTCGACCTCCTCGACGCGGAGGGAAGCCTCCGCGATGAGACGGGGATGCCAGAGCTCAAGGCGCGCGTCACTGCGCTTCGGGCGCACATCAGCGAGACGTACCGACTGCACCGCCGTGTGATCAGGAACCGCAGGGCGAACGTACTGCGCCAAAACGACGACTCGGCAGCCGTCCCCTACGAGGTGCGCGGCCGCGCCAAGCCAGCAAAGCTGCCGGCCGAGTCGTACACCCCGGCCGCGGACAACCTTCTGGAGTGGCAGACCCAGATGTGGGGGCACCTCCTCGACGAGGGCCTTGAGGGTAAACGCACCAACTACGCGCTTGCCCTGGCCGTGCTCGCGTCCCGTCTCGGTGGCGCGTCTGCTGACTATCTCGACGCACTTCGATGGCGGGTCCGCCGTGACGAAGGCGCCGCTCAGCGTGCCGGCCTCAGTGCCCGCGAGCGGAACCACCTCTCCAACGTGCCCGTGACGCCCCACGAGGCCAAGAGCCTGGAGAGTCTCGAATCAGAGATCACGGACGACGGTCGCGCTTCTGAAATCGACGACCTCATCAACACCCTCCTCCCTGCCCTGCGCAAGGGGGGACACATCATCGTCTTCTGTGGCCCAGGCTCACTCGCTTCAACACTCACCACACGCATGCGCGCACGCTTCGCCGAGGTCGGCTTCTTCGAGCACACCCGCAGCGCAGGCCCCGACGCATCCGAAGTTGCCACCACAGCATGGCGGAAGCCCAGCACAAAGGCCGCCGTTCTCATCACGGACGACACTGCGGAAGACGGGCTGAATCTCCAGGCCGCCCAGACCGTAATCCACGTGCGGTTGCCGTGGTCACCCAACCAACTTGAGCAGCGCCTCGGCCGCACAGACCGCTACGTCGAGTCCCACCGGCAGCGCCAAGCGCCACGCCAGTTCGTGCTCACGGACCCCGAAGCCCACACCGATGCGTGGCTGTCGCTGCTCACCGATGGCTACCGCATCTTCGACGGGTCGGCCTCCACGCTCCAGGATGCCATCGCGGAAGGCCTCGCTGCTGTCTGGGCGGAGGCACTCGAGCATGGGCCGGAAGGCTTGCCCGGTTTCACCCAGACTGTTCAGGAGCAACTCACCAAAGCCCGCCGCGAGATCGACAGCATGGACACCCTTGAGTCGATCTTTGACACATCCCCCCACGACATCGACTTCGCAGAGCGACTCGCAACGTTCGAGGCCGGCTGGGACGCCACCCGCGAAGCCATGCTCGGATACACCGGACGAGACAGCTCGGAGGGAATCAAACTCCGCCACACCGAGCGCAAGATCAATGACGTGATGTGCGAGGTCTTCGACCTCAAGTCGCGCACCCTCATCTCCCCTCATCTCTATGACCTCAAGAACCTCACAGAGGAGATGGCCAAGGGCACATTCAGCCGGTCGGAGGCACTCAAAGCCCCCGGCACACGCCTGTTCCGTACCGGGAGCCCACTCGTCGACACACTCGCGGACGTCGTTTGGTGCGACGACCGCGGCCAGGCCACGGCCTTCTGGCGCGCTGATGTCAATCACTGGGGGGAGCCGGAGCCCTACTTCGGCTTCGACTACCTCGTCGAAGCCGACATCTCCTCGGCGCTCGCGCTGGCGCTACCGCTCGTGCAAGAGCCCCGCGACGCGGAAGCAGCTCTGAGGCGGCAAGTTGAGCAACTCCTCCCCCCGTTCGCGCTGAAGGTCTGGGTGCCGGCTGGAGCTGCCGAGGCCCTGGCCAACGGAGACACCCAGAAGTGGCTGGGTGCCCGCTACAGGGCCACAGATCACAACTACAACTCTGGAAACATCCATGAGTTGATGGATCTGTTTGACGGGCAGCCCGGGTACGAAGCAGCTGCACGTGGTGCTGAAGCAGTCGCCCGAGCGGAACTGAAGCGAGTGACCAACCTGGCCGACCTGTGCAACCTGGCCCAGCAACAGGGACGGGAGCGCCTCACCGTCGCGAAAGCACAGGCGGATGCCCGCCAAGCAGCCGGTCGTCGACTCCTGGGAGACGGAGAGAGCTACCTGCTGGATGTCGCCATCACCGACGCGCTGGTGCAGGGACTGAACGAACCGAAAGTTCGGCTCGTGTCTGCGACATGCTTGGTGAAACAGGGGCTCAGGAGGATCCCTCGTGGCGACTGACAATTGGACCGGCGCCAAGACGCTCTTCAACCACCTGTCCAATCACCGAGACCTCCAGCAACTCCCGGAACTTCCCGAGGCGAAGGGCACGCTGCGCAGGCTCCGTGATGCTCTGGCCACTGAGTCCAGCGGGTGGAGGGACATTGCCTCGCTTACGCGGCAGATCCTGCTCGAAGCTCAAGCACGAGAGAACACAACCGGGTTCACGGTTCCCCTTCTCCCACGGCTGCCCACTCGCGAGCAGTGGGAGGAAATGCACTGCCAGACTGCGCTGCGCGATGGCGGCGCCAACTTGTGGGTAAGTGCGCTGCCGTGGCATCCGCCCGTGCCAGACGACGGTTCCCGCAAGGCGGCTCAGGAGGATCTTCGACAGGTCCATCTTGGTGAGGACTCGCCACACCATCGGAAGCTGGAGTCGTATCCGGCCGACCCGTTCTTCACGACCGCCCTCGGTGACGATCACAGCCACTATGTGTCGGCCGGCCAGCGACAAGCCGCCAGGGCTATCGCGCTTGCTGAACCGGGCAGCACCACGATCATTTGTCTCCCAACGGGGCATGGAAAGACCGCAGTTGCGATGGCCCCCGCGCTCCTAGCGAGCATGAGCAGCGGCGTATCGGTGGTTGTTGTGCCTACGAGTGTTCTCGCAGCAGACCTGGAACGGCGTGCCTTCAAGATCCTTGAACGGTACGGGCATCACAGCCCCACGCACCGGTACGCCTACACCAGCGGGCTTTCTGACGAAGACCGGCAACAGATGCAAGACGACATCGCGGCGGGCCGCCAACGCCTCGTGTTCACATCACCTGAGGCTCTAGTGCAGAGCTTGAAGAAGCCTTTGGAGGACGCGGCTGAGGCCGGGTTGTTCAACTACTTCGTGATCGACGAAGCACATCTGGTCGAGCAGTGGGGCAACAGCTTCCGCACCGCGTTCCAGACGATGTCGAGTCACCGCCGTATCTGGCTCAGCAAGGCACCAAAGGGCAGGCAGCCAGTCACCGTTGCGATGAGCGCAACACTCACTGGGCAACAGGTGGAGACGCTCGACACGCTGTTCGCCTCACCACAACGGGCGACGGTCATCTGGGCTTCCCAACTCCGTCACGAGCCGAGCTACTACATCGACGTCTTTCGGAGCGAGACCGACCGTGAGGCCGCAGTCCTTGACGCCGTCTCGTACTTGCCGAAGCCGATGATCCTCTACACGACCAAGGTCGTCCATGCGCAGGAGTGGGCGGATCGTCTTCGCGGCCATGGGTTGCGCCGCGTAGCTAGCGTCACCGGGGACTCCACCGATCCCGAACGTCGCGACGCCTTGGAAGGATGGAGTGGCAAGACCGCTGAGGGCGACGTGGAGTCGCGGTACGACATCGTGGTGGGCACTTCCGCCTTCGGCCTGGGCGTGGATCTCGATGACGTCAAGACGATTGTGCACGCCTGTCTGCCGGAAACGGTGGACCGTTACTACCAAGAAGTCGGCCGAGCAGGGCGCAACGGAAGCCCTTCAATCTCGTACCTGGCCACCACGCGTAAAGACGAAAGTATCGCCAGCAAGATGAGCGACGAGGTCGTCATCGGAGCCCCGCGCGCATGGCAGCGGTGGGAGGCAATGTTCCACAGCCGGGAAACCATCCAAGACCGCCACCGAGTGAGTCTGGATTCCTACCCCCCTGACATGAACGAGGGATTTCAACGGAACCGGCAATGGAACATCCGGATCCTGAACCTCATGATGCGGTCGGGGATCGTGGCCGTCCATCCACCACAGGCCCCCACCAAGAATGAGGGCGAGTCAGATATCTTTTGGAAGGCACGACTTGGCCTGTTCTATTCCACGGCTGATGGGTACGCAGATGTAGAACTCCTCGACTCCGACGCGAGGAACGGTGAGAACTTTCGTGACCGCTTTGAGGCTGAGCGTCAAAAGCTGCTGCATGGTCGTACTTCGGCACTGCGTGAGCTGAAAGCCGCTCTGCGGGGTGACCAGTGCATCGGTGACGTGCTGGGGGCGTACTACCGAATCCCACACGGTGAGGGCTTCCGTCGTAGCGGCATAACCTGCCGTGGGTGCCCTCGGTGCAGGGCTACTGCGAAGCGCCTTCCTGCAGGCTTCTACCGACTCGCTGGGGAACCGCACCCTCTGCTGCCGGCGCCCGAGACTCATGGGCGTCTGCCGTTGATGCCGTATTTCGGGGACCGTCAATGCCTGAGTCTGTGGTGGCAAGACGCTGATGACCGGGCTCTGGCAGCACGGCTGGTGGAAAGCCTTGTCCGTCGCAGGATCTGCGTGGTCGGAGGGCCAGGCCTGGACAGCCGCCTCAGAAGCCAACTGCAGACAACAGCGCGCACCCGCACCGTGATCCTCGATGATGACGGTGCTCTCCTGTCGGACTGGTCTGGCCCTGTGATCTGGATGGCTGACCCGAGCACAGCGTCTCCGGGGCCTCAGATCGCTAGTCGCTTCACCTGGGATGTACCTACCTACCTGGTCCATCCCCGCGCCATGCATCACCCAGAACGCCGAGGTACACCACTCGTCGATGTCCACCCGGCGAACTTGTCGATCCGCCGTGCCTTGGAGGAACTCTGATGACTCTCCTGAACGTAGACGCAGCCATCCCCTCCCAGACGTGGGCGGTCGTGCGCCTTCTCACCTACTTGGGGAAGAGCATCGCCTTGGACGAGGCGCGGGCGCTGGTCAGTCCTCCGTCCTTGCGTTCAGAGGACACATCGACCAAGCCGCCTTTCGACTGTGCTATCAGTTCCCTCCAGGTCCTGGAGTTGGCGCAGGTCGATGCTGGCCAGCAAGAGCTCTCGCTGGTGGGCCCAACCAAAGATCTCGCCAGCAGCGACGATCTGGAGACGTACACCCGCGTCCTTCGTCGCGCAGTCCTCAAGGCGGACTACAACGAAGACCTGGGGGCTGACAACGAACCGACAGGGCCCCGAGACCTGACCCGTGCGCTTGCCTGGTTCCTCTCGCACGACCCCATGGAACGACCCATTGATTGGGTCGCCGCACAGCGACTCCTGGATGAGGAAGACGGCAAGGACCGCAAGCTGCTGCGAGCCGAGGTGCTTCCGCTCTTCGCCAACGACACCCGATGGCCCCGTTTCGGGTATTGGGCAACTGCTCTTGGCTTCGCCGCTGCCCCTGTCTTCCGCGCCGAAGGCCGCGGCCCACTGGTCCCGGACTGCACCCTGGCCGTTAAGCAATCAGTGTTCGACCTATGGCAGCCGACCCAGCGCATCAATGCCGTTGAGGCACTGCAAGTTCTGCGAGAGCACCTACCGGTGCTGCCTGGCGGCGCACACTCGCTCGCCGTGGGGATCCCCAGCCCGGGCGACAGTACGGCCGGTACCGCCCTCTCGTTTGCTCTCCTGCGTGGCCACGACGAGAAGTGGCTGCGCCTGGAGCACGACGACGATGCTCGGAAGATTCTTCTCCTGCACGACCCTGAACGGCCCGCGAGCCCACGTCCCGTTAGCGACATCACGATCCTGGAGCCCACCGATGGCTGACTTCCGCGGGATGCTCTGCTGGGAACCAGCAGTGGCAGCCTCCACCATCAACACTGAGGCGGTCAGCCCTTCGCGGTCGGTCTTCCTGGCTACGCATGCGCCGTTGCGGATCAAGCGCGCCAGGATCATGGACGGGAAGGAACTCGCCATCGAAGGCGACCCGATCGGCGAGAAGGCAGTCCTCAAAGAATTCATGGCGCTCCGCGCGGACAGCGGAGCCCTGCTCGTGCCGGTCGTCGGTGAGTCTGGCTCAGGTAAGTCGCATCTGGTCCGTTGGGTACGCGAGCAACTGGCGGTGATGGAGGAGGGCGCAGACGAGAGAGAGGTTATCTACCTCGAGAAGTCTAAGACCAGCCTCAAGGCCGTTGTCAGCACGCTCATCGCGAAGGCGGAGAGCAACGATCTGGCTCAGCTCAAAGAGGACATCAACCGGTTTACCGAGGACATCGACGAGGAGTCGCTTGCGAGGCGTATCCTCAATGAACTGAGCGAGGCGCTCGAAGCTACTTCCCCGAACTCAGAGTCACGCCCTTTGGCCCGAATGCTCGTGGGTCCCGGCAAGCTGGCTGCGGTACTTCTCGATCCCCATGTTCGTGCGGAGTTGCTCGCGCCCGGGATGTTTGTCCCTGAGCTCGCTCATCAACTGATTCACAATCGCCGGGACGGGCAGGCTGACCGCCCCGAAGGGTTCAGCGTCAGCGACCTTCCGCTCGACATCCGAGACATCCAATCCGCGTCGGGCATGGCGCAGAAACTGCTCGGCACCGTCAGTACACGCGGTGACCTTCAGGGCATTGCAGTAGACCTACTCAACAGACACCTCGAAGCCGCCATCAAGAGTGCCGCCAACCTCGGGGCAGGTCGGCTACTCGATGCGATGAAGCAGGTACGAGAGGAGTACCACCGGCAGGGCAAGGAGATCGTCCTGCTCATCGAGGACTTCGCTCTTATCCAAGGTGTCCAGCGAGACCTCCTGGATGCCGTGGTCGAAGCAGCAAACCGTGAGGGTAAGACCACTCTCGCCCCTATCCGCACACTCATGGCGGTAACGACGGGCTACTTCCAGTCCTTGGATGAGACAGCCCTGACCCGCATCCAGGCCGGCACAGGCTACGTCTACCACCTGGACGTTCCTTTCAGCCCGGAGGAGACCGGACGAACGGAGATCGCCTCGTTCGTCGGCCGCTACCTGAATGCTGGGCGCTTGGGCCGCGATGAACTTGAGCGTGAGACCACCGGCGAGGTCACCAACAAATGCCTGACCTGTTCGTTCCGCACGGAGTGCCACGAGGCGTTTGGAGCAACCGCTGACGGCTACGGGCTGTACCCGTTCAACGAGTCGTCTCTTGTAAGGGCCGTCCACTCAACGGCAGATCAGAACAAGCCTTGGTCTTTCAACCCCCGTGTCGTGCTCGGAAGTATCGTGCGACCTGTCTTGGTTGAACACGCCACTGCCATGCGGCAGGGCGAGTTCCCGGACCCGATGTTCAAGCAACGGTTCCGGCCCACCAAACTCGACAAGCGCGTCAGCCGCGACGTGCTCGGCTTCGTGGCAGAGAACGATCACGACCCTGCCTCGGCGGAGCGGCGGAACCTCGTGCTCGAATTCTGGGGAGACGCCCCAGAGCACGCCAACAGCGTCCACCCAACCATCCTGGAGGCCTTCTCCCTGGAGCCGCTCGGTGGCGAAGAGGGGCAAAGGCGTACGCCTGCTTCTACCGCCATCCGGGAGCAGACGGGTGCCAGGGAGCCAAAGCCCGAGACAGGGGCGAGTGGCAAACGCGGCGAGATTTCCGGGGAACTCCAGCGAATGCTAGAGACGGTGGACGAGTGGCTCACCCGCGAAGGCGGCCTGGATACTTCCACCGCAAACCGGATCCGAGTCGTTGTCTCCACTGCGGTCTTGCAGAGGTACCAGTGGAACTCACCTCTGATGCGGGAGGTGGGTAGCACCGAGTTGCGGAGGGCGACCTGGCCGACCAAGGCCACTGTCGTCTCCATCGAGGGAGCGAAGGAAAACCTGGCCGGCGTCGAGAATGCCCCCATCACCTTCTCTCGTCGCCCCAAAGACAGCTGGTTCTTCGACAGCCTGCTGAAAGCCGAGCGGGAACTCCCTGCGCGAGCTGAGGACATCCGACGGCTGGCGTTCCTGGCAGAGAAGCACGGCCGAGATCTCACTGCGCGACTGCAGCGGCACATGGAAGTTACCGACGATCACCTCGTTGCGGGGCTCCGCGCATCGCTGCTTGGTGCGGCACTGGCTGGCAAGGCATGGCCGGGGATGTCTCCTTCGCAGCTCATTGCCGCCGCGTTCGATGACGGGCAGGAGTGGCGTCGTGAGGACGGTGGCATCCGTACAGAGAAGTGGATGGACATGCTCCAGGGGCATATCAAAGCGCGCCCCGAACTCGTGAAGCAACTCCGCTATGCCGTCGGCATCACCCAAGGCATTGGCGCAGTGAACATGGTTGATGCCGCGCGCGTCCTCCCGCTTCTCGATAGAGCGGTTTCCTCGTGGAATTGGGATGTCGAGGCTCTGGCCATTCCGAAGTGGGTGAGGTCGGCCGTTACTGGGTTCGCGTCTTGGACGACCATCGTTGAGGATCAACTAACCCGCCACGCAGATCTGCTCAACTCAATCCGAAGCCGTCAGCCTCGGGGCACCACTGGTGTCCAGACCACGGCTGCAATCCGCGACGCTCTCAGTGCTGCACGAGAAGTTGGGCTACCCCTAACAGTCGAGCAAACACATCAGTTCAACGCCCTCCTTCATGACGCCCAGAACGCGGACTGGAAGGCCATCTCTGCACTCGAAGACGACCTGGCCAAGGCAGGCGACGACAGCCGCAATTCCTCAACCCATCACCACGCCCGCGTGGTTGCGGCTGTTAAGGACCGCGGTGACTCGCTCAAGTTGATTCAACAACTACTCATTGCCAGCAACGACTGGCTGGACGCTGCTCTTGCCAGCGCCGAGTCACGGTCTAGTGGCTCCGCAGGTGACAGTGCTGCGGAAGACGTGGGGCAAATCTGTGTGGAGTGGCAGGCGCTCACCGCTGTCCCGTCCGCCGAAGACGACGGGGAGGACTGGTGACCAACTTGTCTGTGTACGACAAGGCCGTACAGCTGCAAAACCGTGCCCGCCAGATCGCTGCAGGCGCTGTCGGGGAGAAGGAGGCAGCTCGGGTTCTGAGCCGCACGAAGGAACTCCGTGCGGGGCTGACCGAACTCAGAACCCAAGTGGAGTTGAGTCATACGCTTGCGGCATTGGGGGCGGCGCACAAGCCTGATCTGTCAGGTATCGACACCGCGCGCACCGCGTTCGAGCGGAGGGCCCTCAACGGGTTGCCCAGTGACACGGTCTTCAACACGGCCAGGAAGAAAGTCCAGGAGTTCGCGGGCAAGCTTAAGGGTGATAGCAGCGCGGCATGGGTCAGCTGGGCGACAGCACAAGTCGCTGGCCTTCCCCTGGCCCGGATCCCCATGCTCTCGCGCGACGAACGCGAGGCCGCACGCAACCGGGAAAAGGAACTCCGGCAGGCGGTGACAACCAAGAACCTGTCCAAGGCGGACGTCACCCTCTTCACCAGCACATACGCCCTCCTTGCGGAGTCCCTGCACGACAAGAGTGATCCACCGAGCGAGCTATTGGAGCTCCTGGAGTTGCTAGAGAAGCGCCCCAGCCCCACTCTCCGCGACATCACAGACGGCGACATTGCGCTGCTGCGTCAGTTCGAGATGGACATCCACATCACCCTGCAGAGGACGGGAGCGTGACAGAGCACCTCGACGTTCGCTTCGCGAACGAACTCCTGAATCGCCTGGAAGACCGCGAACTGCCGTTGCTGTCCTGGGGCGTCACAGAGACTGCCCTCTCCAAGGCCGAAGTGATAGAGACCATCGACGGTCTCTTGCACAGTCACGAGGCAGCCCCCGCCAGCATGTCCGCTGACGCTGTGCTGGAGGAGTTCCTCCTCCGCGCCTTGCTGTTCGAGGTGCCGGTGCCCGTGACCTCGCCACCGCGGTATCGCACCCGCTTGGCGGAGTCACTCAGGCTCACGACTGGCCTTCGGCAGCTCTTTGCCCGAGGTGGCTGGGCACAGGAGGAGCGGCCCGGCTGGTGGCAGCATCAGCGCCGTCTCGTCGCTGACTATCGACTGCACGTAGCACCGCGGCGCTACCCACGTAGAGACATCCCAGCATCCGACGCTCTCCGCGATCTCGGGCGACTTTCCCACTGGGGTGAGGTGCAGGAACGCGTGGCAGCAGCTCAGTTGCAGGGACGCAAGCTAGCGCGGTTCCAGTTGGACGCGACTTGTTCCGTATTCGCTTCGCTCAGCGCCGAAAGGTCCAAGGGGATCATCGTTGGCGCTGGCACGGGTAGCGGCAAGACACTCTCGTTCTACTTGCCAGCCTTCGCGGCGATGGCAGAAGACGCGCACCGTGGCGCGGCGAAGCGTGTGCACACACTGGCGCTCTACCCACGCAAGGAACTTCTGCGCGACCAGCTGCGGGAGTCGATCCGAACTGTTGACACCGTCGAGCCGGCACTGCATGCGAGTAGGCGACGACCGATCCGAGTCGGTGCGCTCTACGGCGACACCCCGTGGAACGCTCGGGACCGGAGGCTGGAACCAGACTCACGACTCGCCACTTCCTGGAAGCGCACTCCCCAGGGCGTAGTGTGCCCCTATCTGCCCTGCCCCACCCCAGACTGCGGCACCGGGGAACTCCAGTGGACGGACGAGGACCGAAGGCAAGGCCGTGAGCGGCTGACCTGCATGAGGTGCGGCTACACGCTGAAGGATGGGCGCCTCGCGCTCACTCGCGAATCCCTCAAGAAGAACCCGCCAGATTTGCTGTTCACCACCACGGAGATGCTGAACCGCTGCAGCGGCGACAGCTATCTGGAATGGCTGCTTGGGTGGCGCGGTGGCGGCTCGGCTCCTTCCCTCGTGCTACTCGATGAGGTCCACACCTATAGCGGCCTTCACGGCGCGCAGGTAGCACTGCTGTTGCGCCGCTGGCGTGAGGCAGCACGTCGCCCCATGACGTTCGTAGGTCTCTCTGCGACCCTTCGTGACGCGGACAGGTTCTTCGCTCAACTGGTCGGCCTTCGCCCAGGCGACGTCGCATCGATTGAGCCGGCTGACGAGGCCATGGATTCCGAAGGGCGTGAGTACGCACTGGCGCTGCGCGGCGACCCGGTTTCCGGAACGAGCCTGCTGTCTACGTCGATCCAAACGGCCATGCTCCATGGCCGCATGCTCGACTTGGACAAGAGGCAGTACCTGTACGGCTCCACTGGCTTCCTCTTCACCGACGACCTGGACGTCACCAACCGCTTCTACAACGACCTGCGTGATGCGGAAGGTGGGCAGGACCGGGCAGGCCGCCGTAACGGTCGCAAGTTTGTACTCGCTGGCCTGCGTTCCTCAGAACGCAACGAACACGCTGCGCGCTACCTGGACGGTCAGTCGTGGGACATCGTCGAGAAGATCGGACATGACCTCGACCCGACCCTTCAGCTCCACCACCTGCATGTCGGTCGCACGTCCTCTCAGGACGTCGGGGTCGACCACAACGCGAACCTGACCGTAGCCACGGCTTCCCTGGAAGTCGGTTTCAACGATCCTCGTGTGGGCCTCGTGCTTCAGCACAAGGCACCCCGCGACGCGGCAGCGTTCATCCAGCGCCGCGGCCGCGCAGGCCGAGAACGTGGCACGAGGCCGATCACGGTAGTCACGCTCTCGGACTACGGCCGAGACCGACTCGCCTACCAGGCATACGAGACGCTGTTCGCACCGCAGGTACCCGCACGAAGTCTTCCGATCGGGAACCGCTTCGTACTCAAGATCCAAGCCACCCAGGCTCTCCTGGACTGGGCGAGCCGCAAGCTCCGGTCCCGGAAGCTGTGGGCCGACCCTCGTAAGATCCTCCGCGCCCCCAGCGGTCACAAGGTGCGCAACGAGGACCGGCAAGGTCACGACGCGCTGACATCGCTCCTGAAGGCGATCCTCGACGAGCCCGGTCTGCAGGACGATCTTGCCCAGCACCTGGCGAGGGCTCTGCAGATCAGTGCAGACGAGGTCCAGGCGCTGCTGTGGGAACAGCCCCGGTCGCTGCTACTGTCTGTCGTTCCCACTGCACTGCGGCGTCTTTCCAGCGACTGGTCATTCCAGCGCCTTGATCCGGGCGCGAAGGACGGCGCCCTACTCCCCGAGTTCATCACGCGCTCACTCTTCGAACCGCTGAACCTGCCCGAGGTTGAACTGCTCCTGCCGTTCAATACGAACGACACGTTGGAGCAGTTGCCGATCGCCAGGGCACTACGTGAGGCCGTACCTGGACGCGTCAGCCGACGATTCGGCCACCGCCGTGATGAGCACCGCACATGGCTCCCAGTTCCACCGGCCGGCAGCAGCACTCTCCCGCTGACACAGATCGTGCAGCACGCCGATCCTGAAGGAACCTGGCAGCCCGATGGTTACGCGCCAGAGGGACTTCAGGTCTTCCGGCCCACACAGTTGAAGCTGGAGCAGCCAGATCAGGAAATCTCCGACCGCTCGCAAGGTCTCCCCTTGTGGCGTACGCAGATTGTTGTGTCCGACGAGGCGCCACCGACCCCGGCAGATATCCCTGATCCATCTCTCTGGCACGAGCGGGTGAAGGCTGTCAGCTTCGCCACGCACGCTGCCGGCAACCCCATCGAGATGCGTCGCATGACCATCGGCGCCGATTGCCAAGTAGCACTCGAGCGCGGAGAAGTCGAGACACGCAAGGTCTATTACGAACTGCACGGCAAGCCAGCTGCTCTTGGCTTCAGACTCGGCGTCGACGCTGTGCGGATCCTACTCAGGCCCTTGGACACCTCGGATCCTCTGGTCAGGGAGTACCTGTCGTCTCCGCAATGGCGGTCACTGGCGTTCTCGGCCACCTTCGCAGAGGACCCTGCTCTTGAGGATGTCGCCAACAAGTTCCAGCGCGCGTGGCTTGGCCAGGTCTATCTCACCGCCTTTGCGCTCGAAGGCCTCAAGCAATCTCGCACGTCTGAGGAGGTTCGCGCTTCGCTCGCTAACGGAGCGTGGACTGGGGAGCTGTCACGCATCCTGAGCGTCCTTTACCGCGACAACAGCGACCCTGACCATGTTGTCGAGAATGCGCGGCTGATTGACGGGCTCACGGAGTTGCTGCGAGACGGACGAGTGCTCGCTGCCATTGACCGTGCGGCGGAGCACCTCTTCGATCCGGATATTGCCGTCCGAACTGAGGACCTGGCCCAACGCGCCTATCGCGACACAGTGGCCGCGGCGATTCTCTCCGCCGCGCAGAGAGCCTGCCCCGACTCGCAGGACGGGGACCTGATCGTCGACGTACTGCCCGGTGCTGACAGTGGCGATCCAGCGGTCGTGTGGCTCAGCGAGACCTCTGTTGGGGGCCTGGGCGTCGTCGAGAGCCTGGTGCGCTTCTACGGAGAAGACCCTCGTCGTTTCTGGGCGCTTGTCACCAGCGCGTTGGCTCCCAGCGACTACGAGTACGTGGACGCTACACTCACCGGGCTGCTGCGTCACCAGGCCGATGAGCCTGGCGGAGATGCCGCAGAAGCCATGCGTGCATTGCGAGGAGCCCAAGATGCCGAAGCGGCCCAGGAGGCCCTGAACTCCCTCCTTGCCGCGTGGGAACAGTTGGATGGCCGTCCCCGTCGCACTGCGGTTTCAGCGTTGTCGACACGACTCCTCCGGCCGGGGTCCGGACCCGACACGGACATGCAGGCTCTAGCCATGGTCGATGCATGGGCCGGCCTGGAGGAGAGGCTCGGCGTTGAGGTCGACGCGAACGTCATTGCCTTCGCGGTCGGCGACAACCGGCTGAACGTCGGCGGGAGCAAGCGGTTGACGGCCGACCAGGCCTACAGCTTGCTCTGGCCTCGCGGACGACAAGCTCGCACACAGGATCTCCAGCACTACCAGCCGTACACGGATGCCCCGGTGCTGGACCGGCTGCTCGTGCGCAAGGCTCACAACGACCGCCTTCCCGAGGTTCACGTCACGGCGAGCGATTGGGTCCTGGCCTACCAGAAGGCCATGGCCGACAGCGGTGCCGCAGAACTCATCTGTCCCGCAGGCGAGTCACAGGCCCTGGCAGAGGCCCTTATCCAAGTGCCGGCACTGCCCGTCGACCGGGACGTACTGCGTGTCCACGGCGAGGTTCGTGGCTACGCCCGGCATCGAGACAAACTGCGTGTACGGGTGGAGTTGCGGGAGGCAACCCAGTGAAAGATCTGACCAGAACCGTGCGCACAGGTGCTCGTACAGGGCTGCGCATCGACTCGATACTGTCCGCTGCGCTGATGGCAGAGATGCTCAACCCCAGCAGCGACTTGTGGTTGGTCTCACCGTGGATCACAGACGTCCAAGTCATCGACAACAGCCACGGCACCTACGACGCCTTCTTCGGTGACGTCCCTCCCAGCGGATGGCGACTGTCCGACACACTTCTGCGCATCGCCGGGACCGGGGCCCGCGTCCACGTGGTCACGCGCCCGCACCCTCACAACGATGCGTTTCTGCGTCGGATCGAGGCCCCAGATCTGGACAGCCTGGAAGTGCAGCGCGATCCCGACGTCCACGAGAAGACTCTGTGTGGCCAGGAGTGGATCCTCACCGGGTCGATGAACTACACGGTCCGCGGCATGGCGAAGAACGATGAGTTGGTCACCTACAAGGTGGGCGGGCCGGATGCCGGGCAGGCGCGGCTGGACCTGGCACAGCGGTGGAGGAGCGGCTCATGACGCAGACCCAGGAGCAGAAGCGAGAAGCCCTCGAAAGGTTCTTGCACCGGTTCTTCGGCCCAGGAAACGGCGTCTGGCCAGACCTTGATCCGAACTACCGCTATAAAGACCGCACACTGCCCTTCGTCGAGTCCCTTCGACGCGGCGATGACGCACCCGTAGTCCTGCCGCGCGTGTATACGGACCGCGATCGCTTCGTCGTCTATGTCATTGCCCGTGAGCCCGGTGAGCGAGCCAAGACGGCTGAGTTGATCCGCGCCTTCGCTGGCCCCACCTACGTCGCGTATGACGAGCAGGTTGGCATCCAGCCCGCCTGGCTGGACCCAGACGATCCCGTCGAGCAGGCCATCCATGACTTCGCCGGCGATCGCACCACCTTCCGACTGGAGACGGGGCGCACTCTCGACCACCGCCGGAATCTGGCCGGGGCACTGGAGTTGATGCAGAGGACCCAGGCTCGCCGACCTCCCAGACTGTGGCGGGTGGCCAAGCCGATTGGTCGGCTCCTCGCTGAGTTCGACGCCTCCCTCTCCGCGGGGGCCGAGGCCGCCTCAGATGTGGTGCTTGACCATCTGGCCGCGGCGGGCGGTATCACTGCAGCCAACCTCGCGAACTTGAGGATCAAGCGGCTTGACCGGCTCGGTCGCAGCGAGGAGATCCTCCAGTTCCCTGAACTGCCCGACGCCATCCGGCAGGATCCTCCCGTTCCGGTGAAGGAGGCGATCCTGAACGGCGTGTACGCGGCGCTGGAGGAACCTCTCGCAGAAGACGATCTCTCAGCGGCACGGGCGAGGCTCGAAGAACGGGGGCGGTTCGTCCCTGCCTTGCTGGATACCGATGCGGGCAAGCTCGGCACTCAGGCCGTCACCGTTCTTCTGATGGCGGCCACCATCCTTGAGGACCTGCCTGCTCTGCGTCGTCTCGTGGAGGCCGTGCAGAGCGAATGCCGCATAGGCGAACTGCCCTCACTGATCTGGGAGGACGCTCAGCGCGTCCTGGCCGAAAGCGATGGCGCGACAGGGCCTCCCGCCGCTGCGGAGCCCGTGCCACAGGTGGCTGAAGACGACGCGTCGGAAGCGTTTCCGACCATCGACTCCTGGCCGACCTTTCTCGCTGCGGTAGCCGCGGGCAACAGGGAAGGCCAGTCGGCAGTTGAGCAGCGCAGTTGGACTGCGTGGTCTCCGCCAGCAGCTCATGATGCGGCCCTCGCCGGGTTCCTGGACGGGCTGGAGAATCAAGCTGCTGAAGAGGCCTGGCGGGCAGTTGGGGCGTTCATTGACGCCGTCGGATATGTAGCTCCGGCGGGTCTGACCGCCCATGCGTTCATCCGGAACGCGGTCGCCTTCGACCGGTTCGGCCCAGGTGACCTCGCCGTGCTCCAGGCACTCGCAGAGATCGCACTCAGAGCTGCCCCTTCAGCGCAAAACTACGCCGAACTTCTGGATGAGATCGGCGCCTATCGCAGTCGCTGGGTCTCCCCTGAACGGGCAGCAATTGCCCTGGACTTCGTCGACCGACTGTTCTTGGCTGCATGCCCAGACCCGGAGGCGCGCGCCAAGCTCGCGTACGACCTCCTTGAACCACTCTGGCGGCATCAAGGTCGACTCAACGAAGCTGACTTGGCGTTTGCCAAGCGCCTCTCAAGGGAACTCGGTGTCGACTTCTCTTGGCAGGACCGGGTCGGCTCCGAAGGCGAGCGTGAGCTGTCGCTCTCAGACCTGCCGCCCATGAAGGTGCTGCTGTACTCCCTGGACGACGCCGTGCTCGCGCGCTGCGTCGAGGAGATCAAGCAGCTTGCCCCCGCAGTGGACGCAGCAAAGGCTAGCGATCACGTCGGCAGTGCTCAGCTTCGGCAGAAGGCACGCTCCGCTGATTTGGTCGTTATCGCGACGCGCTGCGCGAAGCACGCTGCGACCGGCTTTATTACGCAGCACGCCCGTACCGAACACATCCACTACGCAGACGGCAGCGGCTCGGCGTCCATGCTGCGAGCAGCGGTGACCGGTCTTCGCTCGGCTGCTGTAGGCCGCTAACGCAATGGTGGTCTCCCCGATCTGTTCAGGGAGACCACCAGATGGAACCGCAGAGCTTCGGCTACTTGCTGACTAGGGCCTGCAGGTGGGTGCTGAGCAGCCGCACGTCGTTGGCCGTGTTCTGGAGGCCGTTCCAGCTGCGTTCCTGGCCATCCGAGAACTTCCACGTGCCGGAGGTCCAGGCCACGTGCTTCTCGAGTCGGCGCAGGGTGATGCGGATCTTGTCCCAGTTGACCTTGTCGAAGGGGACGCCTGTGGTGAGTCGGTCCATGACATAGCCCATGGCCTGGATGCCCACACCATGGGTCAACCTCGACTCCTTGGGAGGCTTGTTCCACGCATCCGGGAAGAGGTTCTCCACTGCCGTCCAGAAGGACAGAAGGTGCGCCAGCATCGCGTCCTCGTCCCCGGTGCCGTCCTCAGCGTTCCGGTACTGGTACAGGGCGCCCTCGTAGATGCTGTGCTCCAGCATCCTCAGAATGCTGTTGTCCTTGATATTGCCGGTAGGCGATGTGGGGCTGCTGATCCTTCCGCAGAACGGACCGTCCCCCATATTCAGCAGGACCATGATCTTCGCAGCGAGCTGGCGGCGCGCGTACGAGCGCGGCAACTTGCCAGTGGTTTCCGGCAGGAGTTCGTACACGAGCCCCTTGGGCAGTGGCTTAGTCGAGTTGACCAAGATGAACTGCGACCGCTGCTCTTCCTGAGACGCAATGAAGCCCACAGCTGCGACGGGGAACTCTGCGAGGTCAGCGTCCCTGATGGCCGCACTGCGCTGCTGACCGTCCACGAGCCAGGCCGGCTTCTCTTCGTCAGGCAGCGACTCGTCGACCGGGATGATCAATTCGCCGGGGATGGAGTAGCTCACACTGCCGCCGCGGACAGCGGGTTCGAACGTGACGCGATCATCGAAACCGAGAACCAGGGCGTTGGGAAGCATCGCCCCCTCGGACTCAAGGTAGCGCCGGATCGAGCGGATGTGGCTTTGGACCTCAGGCCGCTGATACCCCTGCAGCTTCTTCTGACTGTCGCGGCGGATGCGCGAGACGGCGGCAAAGTCTTCCAGCTTCTTGCCGTCGACAGCGAAGCAGTAGATCTCCTTGTCGCCTTGGAGCACCTTGAGGGCGGGAACCTTCAGAACGTAGCGGTCGGCCACATCATCTCCTGTTTAAGTTGCTTTGAGTTCTATGCGCGATCTGGACGATTATGTGAGCGGCAGCTTGCGCATCTTGGCTTCGAGTACCGTCATGTTATGGAACCCGCGGCGCTTATTCCGCTCCGTTCCGCGGAAGATAACCATGTCGATCTTGTGCTTCTTGCAGAGTTCGCATCGACAGTGCTTCCAAGGGCGGTCGACAAGAGTATCCCTGTAGTCGTCAACTTTCTTCAGCTTCTTGGCGTCACCGATGAGAGATTGATAGGCGCGCAAGGCATCCATAACCTCTTCCACGTCAAAGTCCTCGTCGGCTTCATACTGGCGCAGCAATTTGAGGCATTCACGTTCGGCCTTAATGGCTGCCGACTGCGACACCACGCCTGCCAAGATCAGCTTCTTCAGGGTAGGGTTCCCGTCGACCTGGGGAACTCTGATCGCCAGGTATGAGCGGTCGGCGGTGTGGTAGTTATTTCGCTCGTCCATGAAGGCTTGCCGGAATGCTGATGTGCTGTCGAAGCTGGTGACGTGATACTTGACGAAGCGTTCCATGCTGGCGATACGGGTGATTCCGAGAAGATGGAACCCGACACCGCTCTTGCGAACCTCAGAGATTTCTTCGAGGCATGCAAGGATTTCCGGCGTCTTCAGCGGAACCATGCCACCCAGGGCGATCCGCTTGTAGCCCATTTTCTGGAGTTGGGCGACACTGTCCGCATAGCTGGCCGGGCTCCATCCCTGCGCCGCGCCAACCGGTTCCAGATGCTGCTTCTTGTCAGTGACCAGGCGATTGTGACTCTTGGTAGCTTTGATGAATTTTTCTGCCAAGTCGAGCGAAATCTCACGACGGTTTACCCATGTCGCATCAATTTCCTCGTCAGGGGCATCAGGCCGGTAACCGAAGACCACATGGTCGATACTGATTCCTGAGTTGAATCGGCACTCCGTGTAGTAGTGGAGAACATCCTCAATTCTGTACGGGGGATACTCTTCATTGATGTAGTTGAAGGATCCGCAGTCACCGAGGCTTTCCATCGCATCAGGTAGCCCGAAGAAGGTCCTCACTCCGTCTCGGTAGAGCCGGTCCCTCTGAGGGGCGCTGTACTTCCCGGATCCCTTAACTGACCCATCCACGATGGCTTTGCTAACCAGTATCCCGTCGTAGGGCGCGGGCTTTACTGCCTGATGGGCATACAGATCATCTCTCTGGCGGACTCGCTCATCCGGGTACTCATCGTTGATGAAGTCATACCTGGGATAGATCTGATCTTGGCTATCAGGGAAGTAGAACTTCACGACGTGCTCGTCCTCGACTGGAAGTAGATGCGGATCAGAAGGTTCGAGAGAGTGCTGATATGGCGCGGTGTGTTCTGGAGCTCATCCCAAGGTGTGTTGAGCTCAGGCCAGCGCCCCTTGGTCCATCGGCAGTGGGGAGCGATAAGTGCCAGCTCGGCCTTGGCCCTCTCGTAGGCCTCCTGCGAGCCCGGTTCCGCGACTGCCAGCACCCGGTCCATGACTCGGTCCATGAGTCGCCCCATCGACCGGATGCCAACTCCGTGCATGAGGCGACTCTTGGTCGGCGACATGCCCCAGGCGTCCGGGAATGTGTCGCGCACCGCGCTCCAGTAGGTGATGAGGATGCTGCGGATCGTGACGGTGTCGACTGTGCTGTTCGAAAGATTCTTGTACGGGAACAGTGCGCCCGACGGCTTTAGAGATTCCTCAATAGCCGAGATCAGGCTGTTGTCCTTCACCACAGCGTTGGATCGTTTGTCCGTGGTGGTTGACGCCTGCTTGATCAGTCCCTTGAAGGGGGAATCGGCGTCCTGGTTCAGAGCATTCACCAAGACGGAAGGCAGCTTCTTCGCAGACAGCTTCGTCGGGAGTTTGGTGTGCACCTCTGGGAGCAGTTCGGTCACCAGGTTGCCGGGCAGCGGCGACACGGTGTTGACGCGCAGGAACTGGTCTCGCTGCACCTCAATGTCCTCGGCTACGAAGCCGGCCACCGTAACGGGCAGCTTGGACCTCCGGGTACGTGCGAGCGCAAGGCTCCGCTGCTGACCGTCCACGATGAAGGCTGGCCTGGGCGCAGTTGGCGACTCCGGCAGGGGAATCTCCAGCGTCCCGATCGTTGAGAGGCCGTCCGTGCTGTTCGGCCCACGGCTCCCCCTGAACCGCACCGAGGTGGGAAGGGCAAGGATGAGGCCGTTGGGGAACAGCACATTCTCGCTGTCGAGGTATTCCAGGATCTGCTTGACGTGCTGCTTCTTTTCCGGCCTCTGGTACCCGAACAGCCTGCCCGCCTCGTCCCGAGAGATCCGCGCCACATCGGCCACGCGGTCAATCTCTCCCGCTTCGAGCGCAAACACGTACAATGGAATGCCCGGATTCTGCTCGATCCGCAGCGCCCTGCGTCTGATGACGTCTTCTGTCACCGCTCCTCCATAGTCTTCTTGTACAGATTTGCGAACCTGCTCTGCTCGCAGGCTTTGCCGTCATCGCGCAAGGCCCGCAGTAGCCGTGTGCGGGAGACACCTGGCAGCGTCGCTGTCTCCCGCTTAATGAAGACGATCACGTCTTCATCCGACATGGGCTCTCGGTTGTACTTCACTGGCTTCGTGGTGGCTGCCGCCCACTCGCTCCAGGCATTCTGCGTGGCCGGCGATGTGAGCGTGCCGTCTTTGGAGTGCTCGAGCCACGACGCAGCCATGCGCACGTTCAAGCTCGTCAACGTGCCCCCCAGCGCATGGCTCAGCCCGGCATCGGACCGGACCCGGTGAACTCCAGGAACCTCGCGCAAGCCGCCAATGAGCAGCGCCTCGCCCCCGAGAGCGCCAAGGGCCAGGAGTTCCGCCTCCATGGCACTCGCGTAGACCTCGGACAGGACCATAAGTACCGGCCCCCGCTGACCGAGTTCCTGAAGCGTGGCTCGGCCGGTTCCCTCTTGAAGGTGACCCCACCACTGAGCGTTCTCCGCCGCAGAAGTGGCGACAGAATCGGCATGCCGCGTGCTGAACGTTGCCGCATAGGCAGGTGCAGTTTCCGTCTCCGGCTCTACCGGCTGCAGGCCCAGCCCGGCCGACGCCACCCACAGCTGAGTCTTGTAACCCGCGTCCGAGGCCGCCGCCGTCAGTCGACGAGATCGAGTCCAGTGATCACCACGGTAGAGCTCCGTGAGCGAGGGCAGGGCGGACCCGCCGCGTGCGGTCGCGGTCCGGATGCGCTTCTGCCAGTTACTGGCACGTTGCTTCACGCTGCCCTGAGGCAGGTTCCTGGCACACAGAGCCGCGTCCGGCCTATCGACCTTGCGGTCAGTGCACGTAACCACCAGCGATAGTTGCCTCACGCAGCTCGACTCCCGACAGCCATAACTAGTACTTGATGGCGGTTACTCTACCTGCCAGTTATCACGCTAGGCTGCACGCGTACACAAAGGGCTAACTAGGGAGCAAGGCATGGAACGTCCGGCGATCGTTTTGCTGAGCGGCGGTCTGGACTCGACCACGGTGCTGGCCATCGCGAAGGACCAGGGCTTCACGCCGTACGCCCTCAGTTTCCGGTATGGACAGCGCCACAGCGTGGAGCTTGAGGCCGCGAAGCGCGTGGTCGAGGCCCAGGGCGCGGCCCGGCACGTCATTGCTGACATTGACCTGCGAGTTTTCGGTGGCTCCGCACTGACCTCCGACATTGACGTGCCCAAGCACGACTCCCTGGACCACACCGAGGAGGGCGGCGTGCCGATCACCTACGTGCCTGCGCGCAACACGATCTTCCTCTCGTTCGCTCTGGCGTACGCCGAAACTGTCAACGCGAGTGACATCTTCACCGGTGTAACTGCCGTCGACTACAGCGGTTACCCGGACTGCCGTCCCGAGTACATCGATGCCTACGCAAAGATGGCAAACCTGGCGACCCGCGCCGGCGTCGAGGGAACGCAGAAGCTCAAGATCCACTCCCCGCTCATGGAGATGTCGAAGGCGGACATCGTGCGCGAGGGTCTGCGCCTGGGCGTGGATTACTCCATCACCTCCAGTTGCTACGACCCCGACGAGCAGGGGCGTGCCTGCGGTCACTGCGAGACCTGCCTACTGCGTCTGAAGGGCTTCGCCGAGGCAGGTTCCACCGACCCCGTGCAGTACCAGGACGCGTGAGAATGACCTATCTGGTCAAGGAAATCTTCTACACCCTCCAAGGCGAGGGCAGCCATGCAGGCCGCCCGGCGGTCTTCTGCCGCTTTTCACGTTGCAACCTGTGGACGGGACTCGAGAAGGACCGCCACCGCGCCATCTGCCAGTTCTGCGACACCGACTTCGTAGGTACCGACGGCGAAGGCGGCGGTAGGTTCGCCACGCCCGAAGACCTCGCTCAAGCCGTTGAAAACGCTTGGCCTTCAGAGGCCGCCGAACATCGTTTCGTCGTGTGCACAGGAGGCGAACCGCTCCTTCAACTCGACGAAGCAGCCATCGAGGCCTTGCACGCCAGGGGCTTCGAGGTCGCTGTCGAGACGAACGGCACGCGTGTGCCGCCGCCGGGAATCGACTGGCTGTGCGTGAGCCCTAAGATCGGCTCCGAACTCGTAGTCGCCAAGGGAGACGAGTTGAAGCTGGTCTACCCCCAACTGGGTGGTGACCCTGCCCAGTTTGAGGACTTGGACTTCCGCTTCTTCCGTCTCCAGCCGATGGACGGCCCCGACGTAGAGGCCCACACCCGTGCAGTAGTGGACTACTGCATGAAGAACCCGCGCTGGATCCTTTCTCTCCAGACGCATAAATATCTGGGAATTCAGTAATGGAAATCTTTCGCGAGTTCACGTTCGAAGCGGCACACCGTCTGCCGAACGTCCCGGAGGGCCACAAGTGCTCCCGGCTTCACGGGCACTCCTACAAGGTCATCGTTCACCTCGAGGGCCCGGTTGATCCCGATGCGGGCTGGGTCATGGACTTCGGAGACGTCAAGCGCGCCTTCCGGCCGCTCGAAGCGCAACTCGACCACTACTACCTCAATGAGATCGACGGCCTGGAGAACCCGACCAGCGAGGTCCTGGCACGTTGGATCTGGGAGCGACTCCAGCCCAGCTTGTCGGGGCTCACTGCTCTGACGGTTCGGGAAACGTGCACGTCTGGCTGCACTTACCGGGGCGAGTGAGCATGCACGACATCCAGAATGAGACCGACTCGCGCGGTATCGAACTCGACAGGGTCGGTATCGACGGTCTCCGCTACCCCGTGAGCTTCGAGGACGGCTACCTCCGTCAGGAAGGCATCGCGGACTGCGAGGTGACTGTGCGGCTCCAGCACGACCGGCGTGGCACGCACATGAGCCGCATGGTTGCCCTCGTGCACGAGCACCTGCAGAGGTTCGATCCTCGGCAGTTTCCGAGGATCCTTAAGACCGGAGCGGACCTTCTGGATGCTCCCGCCATCACGGTGGCCGTGGCCATGCCCATCAGTACGACCGTCGTTGCCCCGGCGAGTGGCCGTGAATCAAAGCAGGTACACGACGTGCGCCTCGAAGGCCATTGGGACAACGGTGACGTGACGGTGAAGACGGCCGTCACCGCGGAGGTGACAAGCCTCTGCCCGTGCTCGAAGGCCATCTCCGACTATGGCGCGCACAATCAGCGAAGCCAGATCACGCTCACGGTGACCGGCCAGGGTGACACCCCATACCCTCTGCCGGTCCAGAGCGCCGTGCGGTTGCTATCGTCTTCCGCTTCGGCGCCGGTAGTGCCGTTGGTCAAGCGCGCCGATGAACGTGTCCTCACCATGCAGGCGTACGACCACCCAGTGTTCGTCGAGGACATGGCCCGCACAGTCAGCGCCGCCTGCCGAGATCGCGGTCTTCGTCACGCAGTGAGCATCCGCAACCTGGAGAGCATCCACAGCCACGACGCCATCGCCTACGTCGCTGGATAGCCGCCAGGTCTCCGGGAGATCGAGCCACTTGGCTCTCTGGCCCATCCTCTGTGCATCGCACGGAGGATGGGCCAGATTCTTGCTCGCCTGCGGCTACGACCTGCCCATGGGCCCGGCGTCGGCTTGCCTTCCGTAGACTCGATCCTGGCGCGGGGCCGTCGTGGGAGTAGCACCACTTGATGACCCGCAGCCTGCCCGCTCCGCGTACCGTGCTCGGCTACCGCCGTGACGGCCGTCCGATCCTCCCGATTCTCGGCGCCTCCTCCGACGATCCGTCGAACGACGAGGTCACCGTCAGCATCAGCCAGAAGCAACTGAACACGCTGATGGCCCGTGAGAAGGACCAGGGCGGCCGGGCCGCGGTGCGCGATCTGATCGAAAAGCTCGGCTTCTCCAATACTGGCGCGCTTGAGGAGTACCTCGCCGGTGTCCGGCAGGCCGAGCAGGAGCAGCTCTCTGAGGCGGAGCGCCGCGAACAGGCGGTGATCGAACGTGAGAAGGCTGCTGTCGCCCGTGAAGCTGCGGCGCTTACCCGCGAGCGCGACGCTGCCCGCCGAGCCGCCCTCGCCGGCGTTGGGGCAACCGGTCACGACCTGGACGACGCCGTGGCACTCCTGCGCGCCCCGGACGACGCGGACGGCGACGCCCTCAGCGAGGCGGTACAGGAGCTGAAGACTCGCCGCCCCGAGCTGTTCGCCAGCGTCCCCGCAGGTGCCCAGCAGCTTCCTGCAGCTCCTGGCGGCGCTCCTGCCTCGGTCCCGCCGCCGCGCCCCGGCGGCGTCGACCGCAAGCCCGGGTCGGCCGGTCTGGAGATGGCCCGCCGCCGCGGCATCCTCCCAGCCTCCGAGTAACACCGACTGGCCCTGACTGGGGTCAAGTTGGGGACCACGCCCCTGCCTTCCTCCTCGTGGACCGCGCCACCACCGGGTGAGTGCGCGACCGCACCAGCACCACCAGGAGAAGCGGCGTTGATCCAGCCGTACACCACCTCCGTCACGGTGACCGCTGACCGGGACTGGCTCGCCTCCCGGCACGGCACCGACTCCACGGAGACCATCACTCTCGACCTGACCAAGCTCGCCAAGGGCACTCACTACGTCGAGCCGTCCGCGGGCCAGCCGCACGGTTACGTCCGCTCCGGTGTCCCGGTCGGCCGCATCACCGCCTCTGGCCTCTACGGCCCGTACGACCCTGCGGCAAAGGACGGCCGTGAGACCCTCGCCGGCCTCGTATACGCCGAAGCGGCGTTCACGCCCAGCACCACCAAGGTTCCCGCGGCGCTGTTCTGGCACGGCACCGTGAAGACCGCCAAGATCCCCGGCGGCATCGACCCCACGAAGATTGCGTTCAACCCGACGGCCGCACAGATCCGCTTCCTCGGGGCGGTGAGCGCATGAGCGTCGCCGACCTCCTCAAGGGCGTATCCGTCGCCGACCTGACGGTCTACGCCCGCTCCATCCCGACCCCGGCTGACTTCCTCCTCACCCAGTCGGTGTTCGCCGAGACGCAGGTGAAGGACGTGAAGTGGCGGGTCCGACAGTCCAAGCGACGCGTCAACACCGCCTCCTACCGTGCCTTCGACTCGTCCGTACCGTTCGCGAAGCGGCAGGCCGAGTCAACCCAGACCGAGGGCACCCTTCCGGCGCTGGGCCAAAAGCTGCTGATCGGCGAGATGGAACAGCTGCTCCTAGACGCTTCCCGCGGCGCGGACGACGACCGGCTGGTGGAGCTCCTGTACGACGACGTGGAGCGGCACGTCGAGGCGATCCGCTCCCGTCTGGAGCTCGCTGCCGGCGATGTGCTCCTGGACGGCAAGTTCAGCCTGGCTGGCGAGAACGGTCTGACCGTCGAGGTCGACTACGGCGTACCGCAGGCCAACATGCCGACCGCGCCGAAGCCGTGGAGCACCCCGGACGCCGATCCGATCGCGGACGAGCTGCGGTGGATCGACTACCTCGACTCGATCGGCGCACCCGCGCCGGAGATGGTGCTCACCTCCCGTAAGGCGTGGTCGCACCTGGCCAGCAACCAGTCCTACCGGGCGGCTTACTACGGCACGCCGGCTGGCGGACAGACCCCGACTGCGACGCTGAACCCGGAACAGATCAACTCCGTGCGAGGTACCTACGGTCTGCCGCCCGTCACGTTCTACAAGGCTCAGGTCTGGCAGGACGACGTCTCGAAGCGGGTCCTGCCGGATGACCGGTGGATCATGCTTCCGCCGGACCGAGCGAAGTGGGGCCAGACCCAGTACGGCACCACCACCGAATCCCTGGCCCTGTCGCGCGGCACGAACCCCCAGATCGAGCGGGAGGACGCCCCGGGCATCGTCATCACCCGCGACGTCGAGGACGACCCGGTGCAGATCTGGACCAAGGGTGCCGCGATGGCGATGCCGGTCCTGTACTCGCCGGACTGCCACATCACCGCGACTGTCCTGTGAGTTCCGCCGTGAATTCCCTGGGCGTCCTGGTAGCCGCCGTCCACGTCGTCGACCCGGTCGAACGCATCCCCGTGGTGTTGCTCGCCGGCGAGCAGGTCACGGATCCGGCGATCGCCGAGCAGATCACCAATCCGCGCTGCTGGGAGGCCGGACAGCCGCCCTCCCAGGAGTCAGCCCCCAGTAAGTCCGCCCGGAAGGCGAAGCCTGCCTAGGGCCAACCTGCGCGGCGGGGAGGAGCCGAGTCCGCGCTCCTCCCCGCCGCCTCTTTGACAGGAACTGCGTGAACATCGACGTACTGCGCTGGCTTCAAGCCCAGCTCGGACCAGACACCGACGCCGAAGACCTCACGACCCGGTACGAGCGTCTGCGCTCAGCGAAAGCCGTCGCCCTCGAAATCCTGCACGAGCGGATCGCCGCGCTCGTCGCCGAACCGCTGAAAGTCACTGTCAATGGCGTCGCCACCATCGACAACTCCGCCAACGTCGCCGCCCTCGAACGCCGCGCCGCGCAAATCACCGACGAGACCGCACCCGACGATCCGCCCGCCACGGGCCACGACCTCCTCACCACCGTCCAGCTCTGCGCTCGGCGCCGACGGTGAGCACACATCCCTCCCCTGGCAAAGACTGTGATCATGCGAACTCGGTGAGCGGGTCTGTGACGGCTTCCCGCCACCGATCGCGGTGGCCGCTGGCATGGAGTCGGTAGTAGAGCGTCTCCCGCCGCGCATCGTCGGCCGTACCGGCGTGGTCGCCGATGTTGTGGGCGAGGAGGTAGTGAGTGAACAGCACGCTGCCGGCCTTGCCGACTGCGTGCACCGGGTCGCCGAGTTCGATCCGCGGGTACGGGCCAGGGGCCATTTCATCGATCCACTTGAGAGCATCGGCGCCGCGTTCGGCGAGGTACTGCCCGAACCGCAGGTGTGTGCCCGGCCAGAGCCACAGATTGCCGCGATGCGGCTGGCTGTGGTCGGTCAGCCACACCCCGGCCAGCAGGGAGAAAGTGCCGGGGCGGCCGTCGGGCTCGGTTGGTGTTAGCCCGTCGACGTGCGGATGGCCGGGCTGCTGGGGCCACGGCGGGATTGTCGTCGCTACCTGCGCACCTTCCGGCTCCTGAACGGTGAGGTCCGCACGCAGAAGCTGTGCGGCCAGGTCCCCGATTCCCACCTCGCAGTAGAAGTCCAGCAGGGGATGGCCTTGCTTTCCGAAGCGCCGGAACATGAAGTGCGGTCCGGTGTGACCGTCGGCTGGAGGCTGCTTTGCCAGCATCGCGGTAACCAGCTTGTGCCCTACAGCGACCTGCTCGGAGTCCAGGACCTCGGGGATCACCACGAAGCCCTGCTGACGGAACGCTGTCCTCATGCCATCGGTGATGGTCGACATGTCCTTGAGTGCACCAACCAGATGCTGACGCAAGCAACCGGATTACCGGTTGGCACGAGCACGCCTGAACGTGCGTTGGCCCACGCCCAAAACGTATGGCAGCGACAGGGGCAACGGCCCAGGATAGCGACGTGATCCAGATTCGCACCGCTTCTTCAGACGACGTTGCCCAGCTCGCAACCCTCAACCACATCGTTCATGACCTGCACAAACGACACGTCCCGACCTGTTCCTTGCATCCCCCGAACTGGATGCCGTCGAGGCTCACTTCCGAGCTCAGATAGCCGATCCATCAGTCACCGTGCTCCTCGCCGACGGGACGGAAAGCAAAGCCCTCGGATACGCCATCGCCCGAGTCAAAAACCGGCCTGGCAGTGCTCTGACGCACTCAGACGTCATTGTGTCTCTGGATCAAATCGCCGTAGTCCCCGATGCTGCCCGCAGTGGTGTCGGCGCGGCACTACTCGAAGCCGTACGTGAAGTGGGACGCGCGGCAGGCTGCCGACGCCTCGTCACGGACGTCTGGTACTTCAACGAGGGCGCTCGTGCGTTCTACCAAGCCGCAGGCTTCAGCCCAATGAACATGCTCCTGGATCAGCAGCTCTGACTACGAAGCTTGCCCGGCCCGCCCCAGGACCGGGCAACAGCAATCGAGCGAGTGGACCTTGCCCGAACCGACCGATCGACCGACGGCACGAGTTGAAATTGAGTATCGGGCCCACGACATCGACGGCGAACTCAGCGCCGCGAATTGCGGGTCGAGTCACTGGAGAATCGGGGCAGTTCGACTCGTGCGCCCTGCCCAGGCTGAAGGACTTCTCGGCCGACTCAACGCACATCGCACCGTCCTGCACGCGAGTTTCGCGACTGCCTGAACGTGCTTCCGACTGGCGTTTGGCGGTCTACCGAAAGTTACCGTGCGATCAGCTATGGAGATGGAAGCAACAGGCGCCTCTACACTTTGAGTCATGGCACAGAAGATTGTCACCATCTACACGGACGACCTCACGGGCGAAGAGTCCCCTGAGGCCGCAACCCACACCATTTCCATCGACGGCGTGGCCTACGAGATCGACTTGGGCCCCGACAGCTACGACCATCTGATGGAGGCCATGGGTCGATTCTTGAAGGCCGGCCGCAAGACGGGAAGGGCTCGCAAGCCCCGCAGGGCCGCAACCAGTGGTGACGACTCCGCGGCGATCAGGACGTGGGCGAGGGGGAGCGGCTACCAGGTGAGCGATCGTGGGCGGGTACCTGCCGAAATCCGTGAGGCATACGAGAAAGCGAAAAAGTAGGCGCGAGCAGGTGGAATTCTAGATATCAATACGACGGAGGGCTTCGCATTCGGAGCCCTCCGTCGTCTTGTGCTGCTTGAAGCTCCTCAGCCGCTTATGTAGCCGAAGACCACAATCCGGCGGCGGGCCGGATGTAAAGGCGAAATGCCATTACATCGGAAGTCGGGAGATGAGCTCCTCCAGCTGGTCAAGTTCATTATTGAGGGCCGTGGCCTGCTCGGAAGGGAGAATATCCCAGTTCTGGTCGATAGCGACCGAGAAGATGACTTCCACCCCGAAGGCCGCGGACCGGAACTCCTCCAGCCATTCCGCAGCGGGCAGATGCAATTGTGGGGCGAACCCCTCCATGGAGGCCTCCCCGCGATCGGCAAACGAATCCGAGAAGGATATCAGGTCGTCAGCAAGAGTATTGAGCGGCAACTCCTGGCGATCGAAATCTGCCAGGCTACGCTCCACCAGGTGGCGTTGATTCGCCCACCACTCCGTCTCACTGTTCATTGCTTGATGATCCCTCCGGAAACCGTCGCTACACGCCCTGTCTCGGTATTCGTGATAACGGTCATGTTTTCTGCATGATTGTAGTGTGCCGTCGTGTTGGGGGCTTTCCCGGGGACGGCCTCGTCGTTTCTTACCGTATCTTCCACCACGGACGGCATGTACCCACGCTGCTGCATCCGGTCCAAGGCATGGCAATCAAGGCGGCTCGTCAAGATGTTCTGATCGGCGCCCATATGACGCTACAACTCGCTCGACAGCAGGTCCGCACAGCCCGACGAAGGGCGCGGCAATCAGTCCGGCCCCGCTGCTCGATCCGCCAACCCTGACCAGGCAAACACCCGGAACAAGCGGGCCCTGCAACCTGGGGATCGGTGGAAGCCCGGGTCGGGATTAAATATGGGCGCGAGCATGCGTCTGGGCTGGCAGGATCATGCACCATGCCACCCCACCCGCTGCTGGATGCTGAAACCGTCGATGCGTTGGAGCCCTATCTGGAAGAGATAGGCACCGTCTTCCATGCCTTCCGGGAGCAGGACTCCGGCTGTGTGTCTTACGGGGTCGCCATCGGTGGCGAGCGGTGGTTCGTGAAGGGCGCGACCGAGTCGGAAGCGACAACCTCGCTGTGCCGCGCCGTGAAGGTCCATGCCGCCGTCCAGCATCCGGCGATCGTGCCCCTCCAACACTCCTTCGACATCGCTGGTGGACTGGCTCTCGTCTACCCATGGGTAGACGGCACAGTCCTGTACCACCCCACCGTCTCCCGCCACGGCGGCCGCACTGCTCCCGACAGCCCGATGGCCCAGTTCCGCAGACTCCCGGTCCCGGTCATCCTCCGGGCCCTAGATGTTCTGTCCGGGGAGGTTGTGGACGGTGAGACAGGTCTCGGCTAAGAGATCTTGAAATGGGTGAGGGCCTTCTGGCCTGGTGTGGATTGCGAGATCTGCACCGGCGACCAGAAAGGCCCTCGTGCCCCACCGTAATGCACCCCTGACCGAGACCGGACGGCTGCGTCTGGCCCGCTGCGTCGTTGAGGACGGCTGGCCCCTGCGCCGGGCGGCCGAGCGTTTCCAGGTCTCACCCACAACCGCTCAGCGCTGGGCCGGCCGCTACCGCCTCTTCGGCCAGGCCGGTATGACCGACCGCTCAAGCCGCCCACATCACAGCCCACGGCGCACCCCGACCCGGACCGAGCGGCGGATCATCAAGGTGCGACTGGCCCGCCGTTGGGGACCGGCCCGCATCGCGCATCTGCTGGGCCTGGTGCCCTCGACCGTGCACCGCGTTCTGTCCCGCTTCGGCCTGGCCCACCTGACACATCTCGACCGGGCCACCGGCCGTGTCATACGCCGCTACGAACGCGACCGGCCAGGCGAACTCGTGCACGTCGACATCAAGAAGCTCGGCAACATCCCCGACGGCGGCGGCCACAAGACCCTGGGCCGGCAAGCAGGCCGCAAGACCCGCTCAGCAGTCGGCTACAGCTACATCCACACCGCCGTCGACGACCACTCCCGCCTCGCCTACAGCGAAATCCACGCAGACGAGAGGAAGGAAACCGCCACCGCCTTCTGGACCCGGGCCCAGGCGTTCTTCACCACCTGCGGCATCGCCGTCGAACGGGTCTTGACCGACAACGGATCCTGCTACAAGTCCCACACCTGGCGCGATGCCCTCGCAGCAGCCGGGATCACCCACAAACGCACCCGGCCCTACCGGCCGCAGACGAACGGCAAGGTCGAACGCCTCAACCGCACCCTGCTGGAAGAGTGGGCCTACGCACGTCCCTACCGCTCAGAGCAGGAACGCCGCGACGCCTTCCCGCAATGGCTGCACACCTACAATCACCACCGCGGCCACACCGCGCTGAAAGGCCAACCACCCGCCAGCCGCGTCCCCAACCTCACAAGGCAATACACCTAGACCAGGTCCTCGATGCGCACCTGGCCGTCGAGGCGGCGGGGCTCATCGCTGTCGACTTCTACGACGGCTGCCTGCTGTACGACTTCGAATCCGACCACATGGCGCTGTGCGACTTGGACGAGTATCGACCGGGCCCGTTCATTCTGGAGGCCGATCGACTGCCGGGGTCGAGGCGCTTCATGGCCCCTGAGGAGTTCACCAGGGGCTCGACCGTCGATATCCGAACGACCGTGTTCGTGCTCGGCCGGGCGCTGCGCCTGCTGCTGGATGCAGGCGATGACGAGCAGGAATGGCGCGGTTCGCCGCCACAGTTGGAGATCATTGAGCGTGCCACTGCCAGCGATCCTGCTTACCGGTTCGCCTCGGTTGAGGCTCTAGTGCAGGCATGGCGTGGCGCAAGCAGTGTGCGCAGTTGATCTCTCTACTGTCGTGGTGAGACGAAGCAGCGCCTTGTCTGTCATTCGCGCCTGCGCGGGCGGTCTCGACGCGATCAACGTTCACAGGAGGCAACGGACAACAGCTCGCCCGCACAGGGGTGCAGTCGACCATGGGGTAGACCAGCGCACATCCACAGCCTGTGGACAGTTTCGGCGACCGGTCGTTGCGTACGAACGGTGAGGCATGTGTACGACGGCTCGCCCGAGTGTCTGAAGAAACGACATGCGTGACACGTTCTGGATGCCGATAGTGGGTGCATGGATCCGGTTATCGTTGCCCGCGCCGTGGTAGAGGAACGTCATCCTGCCGCTCGAGCGGCATTTCTGGGGGGCAGTGTGCTGACGGAGCACCGCACGGCCTTGTCCGACCTGGACATCGTGGTGCTGTTGCACGGTCTGCCGGCTCCGTACAGAGAAAGCCTCCAGTACGGCGCTTGGCCCGTGGAGCTCTTCGTGCACACCGAAGTGACCTGGCACGCATTCGTAGACCGGGAAATCCGCAAGCGCCGGTCCCCCCTGCTGTGGATGTGCGCGGACGGCGAGCTGCTCTTCGACGTGGATGGGCGCGGTGTGAGTCTGGCTGCCGAAGCCAGGAAGCTGGCCCTCGCGGGTCCACCTGCGACGACAGTGGAGGAGATCGAGGACTTCCGCTATGCGATCACGGATCTCCTGGACGATCTCGCTGGGTGTACCGATCAAGGTGAGCGGCTGTTCATCGCCTCAGAGCTAGCGAGACGGACGGGCGAGTTGGCGCTGGCACTCGAAGGGGCGTGGGGTGGCGGCGGGAAGTGGCTGGCACGTCGCCTTGAGGCCGCAGCACCTGGACTCAACGCGCGCCTGCACCACGCTGTCCGTGGGGCGTTGAATGGGCAGACCGATGCCCTTACTGGTGTCGTCGACGACATCCTGGCTCGGGCTGGCGGACGATTGTGGGCCGGGTATCGGCGCGGTGGAACTCCGTGACGGGCGGGACGGGCTGCGGTGTAGGCCCATCGGCACCGTAGGCGGCTCGCCGGCTCTACCGTGGAACGATGGCTGAAGCTGTGGAGGGTCGGGCTCCGTTCCAGGTGTTGGTGCTGCCGTACCGGCAGACTGAGGGAGGGCTGCTCTACGCCTTGTTCCGCCGCTCGGAGGGCGCCTACTGGCAGGGAGTGGCTGGTGGTGGTGAGGCGGGAGAAACACCGCTACAGGCCGCCAAGCGAGAGGCAGCCGAAGAAGCTGGCCTAGCCGGCAACTTCGAGTTCATCGAACTGGATGCGCGGGCGACGATTCCAGTGGTGAGTGTCACTGGCGAGTTCACGTGGGGGCCGGAGGTCTTGGTGATTCCCGAGCATGCCTTCGGTGTCCGAGCCAACGCAGCAACGTTGGCGCTGTCCAGCGAGCACACCGAGTACAGCTGGCTCACCCTCAACGAGGCAATGTCGGCGGTGCGTTGGGACTCCAACCGCACAGCGTTGTGGGAACTTGACCACCGTCTCCGCCGCAGCTAGGTGCCCCGAGAGACTGGATGGCCATGGGGCGGCGGAGCGGTTCTGCCGTCCCCATGGCTCTGGCGGATGTGATTCCGCCGCCCCTATGCCCGATTCCGTGATCTTCAGAGCCTGTTCGAGGGGACCGCACGCCTGCCGCAGGTCCTGGCCACGGGTGAAGCCGGCGACGTCTACCTGTGTCGCCCGTTTCTGGTGCACGCTGCCCAGCCTCACCGCGGGACATCTCCGCGATTCCTGGCCCAGCCGCCGCTGTACCCGGCTGAGCAGTATCGGCTCGAACGCCCGGATGGCCGCTATTCGCCCGTGGAGCTCGCCATCCGACGCGGTTTGGGCAAGTGAATCTTCGAACCGGACAGGTGCCGGTTGAGTGCTACGACGTTGTGTTGGCAGGTTCCGGGGGGTGCTGTCTTCGCAGGCCGCGACGAATACGTCGAGGTCAGCACCGCGAGAGGGCCGTCGGCGCAGAGCCACGAGGCTGGTGATGGATGCTAGGCCGCAGTATCGGTCCGGTGAGTTCTGGTGGAGCTTGCAGACCATCCAGCAGTTGAATGATCTTGTCGATGTTGGTCAGCTTGCGGGCTCCGGACTCGAGCATCGACAGGAAGGCTTGGCTCAGGCCGGTGATTGCGGCTATGTCGTCTTGGCGCACCCCACCGTGCTGTCTGATCAACTGGCACATGCACCCGAATTCGCGGTTGACCAAGGCCTGCCGGACATCAGGTAACTGCCAGATGTCCATGGGGACGCTGCGCGCGATCGGCCGGTTGTCGCGGCTACAACCGGAACACAGGTCTTCCCTGTTGTACCGGCTGAGACGGCATCGACAGAGGCTACAGAGCCGGGTGCCGTCGGCTGGTGGGGGAGTGCTTCTCGCGGCGCTCGTGACGATGTGCTCCGTGCCCGACGGCGATAGGGCGGCGTCTGACGTGCGTCGAGGCGAGTGGTCACTGCCACCCACCGCATCCGTGTGTGCGTTCGGGCAGCTGTAGGATCTGCCGCCCCAGGTCTTCGCGCCGGGGAGCACCGTGGGCAGTCCCTGATCGGGCATCCGTCCCCTCCGGTAATCGGTGATGCCCTCAGACTGGCGCCAGTCAAGGCGAAGGGCCCGGACAGACTGTCCGGGTCCAATTTCTCTTACTTCCCGGCCTATTGATGGGATGTTAGGGAATGGCCCTGCTGGCCTCGTCCAGTACGGCATCCCACGGGTACCGGCGCCCTGGCATCCCAGCCCGCGGCTCGGCGAGTGGCCATACCTCGTGTCCGTAGATCAATCGCACCCCTGAATCGTGAAGGGCTTTGATGTGTCCCTCCCATGCGGGGTGGCGAGTATGCGCGGCGTTCACCCGGGGCCAGACGACTACCGGGAGGTTCAGTGTCCCGATGGCTTCGTTGACCTGTGTCAACGCCTGGTTGTCTGAGATCCCCAGGGCGAGCTTGGTGACGGTGTTGGCACTCGCCGGGGCGACGACGTAGCAGTCCACTGGCGGATGGGGCCGGGAGTCACCCGGCAGGCGTGATTCGGCCCGTACGGGGAGGCCAGTCAGCCCTTCGAGCTCCATGGTCTCCCCGCTCGCGCGGAGCCACTGATCTGCGGTTGGCGTGAGAGTGACCGCGACCGTCCAGCCCTGTTCGAGCGCCGGGACCACGAGCCCTGTACGCAGTTCCTCGATCCCGCCGGCGCTCGATCCGACGACGCCCAGCACCTTGCCCTGCATCGAACTCACTGCACCGCCCTGCATCGTTGGGCCATGGCCAGCAGCTCGGACGAGTGGCTGCCGCCCGTGACCGGGGACTGCTTCCTCAGGTCGCGAAGGGTCTCGCGTACGCGTGGATTGTTCCGCACGATCTGCGGCGAGGTGCGTTCGGCCTCCCGCAGCTCCCTGAAGGACTCGTCGACGCGACCCCTGAGGCAGAGGCCGCGGGCGTAGTCGATGCGGTGGGACACGGCGCGTTCCGCCGGCATATGGGAGACGTCGATGACGCCATGCTCGACGACGTACGGGATGTTCTCCAGGTCAAGCTCGATCGACAGGCGGTGCAGTTCGACGTTCGTCGGACCGAAGCAGGTCTGCCAGTGGTTCTCGTCGGAACCGAGCTGGTCGGCGAGCCGCTGCGCCTTATCCAGCAGGGAGTTGGCGGTGGGGCGATCCTGGTGACGTGCGGCGGCCACAGCGGCTCGCAGATGAATCATGCCAAGCAGGCTCAAGGCGGCCGGGTCGTCGTCGCGCACCTGCCTGGCGAGCCAGGCCGCCGCGGTATCGCCGAGTTCGAGGGCGTCCTCGTAGCGCCCGTTGGCCAGCAGTGCGTGCGTACCGGAGCGGGCGGCGGAGACGAGCGACAGCGGGTCCTCGGATTCGTCGGCGGCGCGCATGGCGCGCTCGGCCGCGAGCCACGACAGGTCGGACTCGCCGATCTTGGCGAGGGTGGTCGCCGCCAGGTGATGCGTGCGAGCCGAGATGGCGAGACCGCGTTTCCGCTGATCGCCAGGCGGAAGGTCTTCCAGCTCCTGGGCGGTCCTGAGGAGACCGGGCAGGGCGGCGATGACGTCGCCAAGAACGCCGGCCTGGTAGTCGCCCCAGCTGCGCTCGACGAAGACCTGCGCCTGGTCCGGCCGCGGGAACTGCCGCTCCGCCGTGGGACCGAACAGCAGCTTGGAGAGCCGCCGCGGGCTCATCAGCGCGTCACGGACGGCCGGTACGTCGTCCATGTGCTTTTCCTCGTCCTCCAGGAGGACGGGCTGACCCATCAAGTCGCCGAGCGGGACACGCAGTACACGGGCGAGCTCGGCGAGCTTGTCGATCCGGGGCGGCTTCCGCACGCCTCGCTCGATCTTCGACAGCCAGTCGGTGCTGTGCCCGACGAGACCGGCGAGGACAGGCTGCGTATAGCCCCGGCGCTCGCGGTAGAACGCGATCCGCTCTCCGATGCTGAGGTGATCTCCAAGACCACGCATGCGCGCTGCCTCCCCCACTTTGGGTCTGTCATTCACGGTAGCGGCCGAGCAGGCCGCGAGATCAGGGAGCGATTCGGGCTGCGGGTGCTGTGCTCAACATCCGCTGTCGGGGCTGGAACGGGCCGGACACTTTGTCCGGCCACGAGTCCACGAGGCGCCAGAGCGTTGCACGTCCGCCATCACAGCGCACGCTCGATGCCCTGGGGCACTACTTGCGTGGCTGCGCAACGCAGTGGAAGTCTCCGAGCCGAGCCCAACGCCAGATCATGAAGTGCGCACAGACGTACTGATCATCGAGGAGTTCCGTGAACCTGCTGCCAACCTCCACGAGCACCGACATCGAGGAGCAGCAGCCGAGCGTGGCTGTCCTGCCCGTAGGTTCGTTCGAGCAGCACGGCCGCTACCTGCCGTTGATCACGGACACGGCTATCGCCTCATCATCGCCCACGAGATCGCAGACGCCCATCCGGTGCATTTGCTTCCGCCGGTGACGGTGTCGTGCAGCCACGAGCACGGATCCTGGCCAGGCACGGTCAGCATCAGCGCCAAGACGTTGTTCGCGGTGATCGAGGACATCCGGGCGTCGCTCGCACGCTCGGGGATCAAGAAGCTCGTGATCGTGAACGGCCACGACGAGAACTACGTGCTCTCCAACGTGGTCCAGGAGGCGAACGTCGATGGGCCTTGCATGTCGCTGTTCCCTCTCAGCTCCGACTGGGAGCGAGCGAGGCAGCACGGAGAGCTGGTCTCCGACCGGCACGGCGACATGCACGCCGGGGAGGTCGAGACCTCCCTTCTCCTGCATGCGGCGCCGGAGCTGGTGCGGCCCGGCTATGAGAGCGCCGATCACGATGGCGGCCATCGACGCTTTCTTCTGACTCTCGGGATGGGCGCCTACACGGAATCCGGCGTGATCGGTTACCCCTCCTACGGCACTGCGGGCAAGGGCAAGGCGATCTTGACCAGCCTCGCGGAGGGCTTCGCTGATCACCTCGAGGCTCTGGGCGAGGAAAGCTGATCAGAGCCCTCTGGCCCGCCCAGCTACATCCGATCCGAGGTCACGATGCCGCGAGGAGAGGTAGGTCAGAAGCGATCGGCGTAGGACGCAACATCGGCCCTGTGAAATCAATGGGCGCGTTCAATCCGTCCAGGAGCACGATGATCCGGTCGATGTTGGTGAGGCGCCGCTGTCCGGACTCCAGCAGCGACAGGAATGCCTGGCTCAGCCCTGTAAGGAGGGCCATGTCCTCCTGACGGAGTTGTCCGTGATCTCGTATGAGCCGGCAGAGAGTGCCGAAGTCACGGTGAACCAGGGCGTCTCTGACATCCTGGTAAGCCCAGACGCGGGGTGGGACGAAGGGGCGCGCAGGCTGTTCTGCTGTCCCGCTGCGACCGCAGCCAGCACAGACGTCGTCACTGTTGTACCTGCTCAGGCGGCACTGGCAGCCGATACACCGGCGATTGCCCCACGCAGTTCCAACTACCTCAGTGGTTCGCGGCCCCGACACTGTGATCGTCTCCTTCACCGGCTGGTCAACCCTGGATCCGGCAGGCGCGCCGCCGGAGTGGGCTCCATCACACCGGTGTTCGGCGCCGCGGAGTATCACTGGTGCTTGGCGAAGCTGCTCATCATCGGGCGACGTGACTTTTCAACATCCGCTTACACATGCCTTCGCGTGGGGCAGACTTAAGGTCCCGATCATGGTGAGCAACGGTCAGGCGGTAGCACTCATGGCGAAGAGCCGCGCGGGGTGGCGTCCCGAGCAGCTTCACGCCATGCGCGAAGCACACGGACTGACGCTTGAGGGCGCAGGTGAGCGGCTCCGCGAAGTTTCCCGCGCTGCTGGACTCACCGTTCCAGCTGCGAACTTCCAGACGCTGTGGCAGCACGAGCAGGGCGAGGTATATCCCGGTCCGCACTACCGCCGGGCCTACTGTCTTCTGTACCGGGCCACCGAGCCCGAACTGGGATTCCGTAAGGCACTGCCCGGTGAACAGACTCACCTCCAGCTCACCCCATCGGGGGCAGAGCCACTTGGCGATCACGTGCTGGCCGTTGAGCGCGCGGTGTTGCAGATAGCCCCGGGCGACGCCGACAGCAGTGGCCAAGAAGTTCAGCAGCGGATCATCGACGCGTGGAAACGCCGCCACACTGGGGGCGATCCAAATCGGCCCACGCTGTTGATGGTGGGCGGATTTGCCGGCAGCGGCAAGTCCGAGTTCTCGCGGTTCATCTCGCGGCTCACGGGATGGCCTGTGCTCGACAAGGACCCCATCACCCGTCCGCTTGTTGAGCGGCTGCTGGTGGAGATGGGGAGCGATCCAAACGACCGCCACTCCCCGGCATACCGGGAGAAGGTGCGGCCCTTGGAGTACCAGTGCTTGCTGGAGACCGCCTACGCCAATGTCGACTGTTCGATCAGCACGGTGCTCACCGCACCGTTCGTTGCTGAGGTGAGCGATGAGCGGTGGATGCGCCGTCTGATCAACCGGTGCGAGGCGCGGGGTGTGACCGTGGCGGTCATCTGGATCCAGTGCGACCTTGAGACAATGCACGAGTACATCAGCTTCCGCTCGGCAGCCCGCGACAGCTGGAAGCTACAGAACTGGGACGAGTACTCCGCGACGGTCGATCCGGAGCTGCGACCCGTCGTACAGCACTTGGTGGTCGACAACCGGCTCGGTGCGGCAATATCCCTTGCTGATCAGGTTCGGCAGGTCTTCGGGACGGTGTTCGCATGAGTCAGGGCATCCTGCTGTACGGTCCGCCCGCGTCCGGCAAGGACACCATCACCGCGGCACTGTGCGAGCTCCACGACGCGTACAGCGCGTTCACGCGTCTCAAGATCGGCAGTGGCCGCACCCGTGGCTACCGGATGGGGACGGCCGAACAGCTGGCGGAGCTTGAGGCACGCGAGGACGTGATCTACCGCAACGACAGGTACGGCAACATCTACCTCGTTGACCGCCCGGGCCTTACCGAGGCCATGCAGGACGGGCGCATTCCCATCCTGCATCTCGGGCAGATCGCGGGTCTTGAGGTGGTGGTGGAGAAGTTCCCCGCCTCGTGGTCCCGGGTGTTGCTGTGGTGTTCGCGGGAGAGCACCGCGATCCGTTCCAAGGGACGCGGCGACAGCGACACCGAGGCCCGCCTGGCTGCCTGGGATGCCACGGCCCAAGACGTCGCGGCCAGCGCGGATTTCGCCTGGGACTTGCGGCTTGATACCGACGCCATGTCTCCCACGGAGGCAGCGCAAGACATTGATCGCCTGGTTCGCCGCGGCAGCTGAACACCGGCGGAGCCATGCACGCGCCTACGGTTCGTCGTATCCCTCGCGGTCAGGGTCGGTCTGCAGGAGCGAGAGCGCCTCGGCGACGGTGAGCTCGCGGTCGCGGGCGTCCGACCACTTGTAGAGAACTCGGCTGGCTGCTCGCATGAGGTCATCTGGCAGGCCAGCCTCTCGCAGCAGTGCCGCTGCATCGTCCAGTTCAGGGCCCCAGCGCCAGGCGCGGGAGGCTGTCTTAGGAATGTAGCCGGTCTCGGTTAGGTAGCTGCCACCCCGCTTCCCGGCAATCTTGAGGAGTTCATCGCCGACACCGCTGGCGTCGGCGACGCCGTAGGCGAGGGCCGCCAGGACACGGGAGGCCTTCTGGTAGCTCGAGTACGACAACTTCAGGGCAGAGGCGGTTCCCACCTCGGCGCCCAGCACATGGGTCTTCACGTCACTGCCGGCGAACAGGGCCGTGGCCTGGGAGCAGCCGTCAGGCTCTCCGGACAGATACAGCGTGGGCTGCTTGTCGTCCGCTGGCGGGGAGCCGACCACCGCGCCGTCAATGACCACCGCGCCCGGAAGAAGCTCTGCGACATCCTTGACGCGGCGCGGTGTGATCGCGTTCGCCTCGATGTACAACCGGCCTTCGAACCCGCAGGCGGCCACCTGCTGTGCGACGTCCACCGCGGCGGCAGGCGGGCACAGAGACAACAGCACATCGGCGCGCGACACCAGTTGCGCCAGGTTCTGTACGCCTTCGAGGCCGGCGTCCTCGGCGCGGGACCGGGACCGGCTGCTGCGGCCGTCCGCGCACCACAGCACGCGCACGTTCCGTCTTCGCAGCTGGGCTCCGAAGGCGGCGCCCATGCTGCCGGGATGTAGCAGCCCAACCGTGATCGCTTCAGACTCCACGACGATGTCCTCTCAACTCACGGTGCTGAGCAGCAGATCGATCGCTTGGCGTACATCGGGGGCGACGTGGTCCGGCGCCACTTCACCCCCGGGCCAGGTTCTGCTGCCGCTGATCCAGATGGTGCGCAGTCCGGCCGCTCTGCCACCGCGGATGTCGGTGTCCACCCCGTCGCCTATCATCCAGCCGCCGAGTGCAATATCGGCTCCGCAGGTGGCGGCTGCCTTCTCGAACATCGCTACCTCCGGCTTACGCACTCCGGCTGCCTCAGAGGCGCACACCGCATCAACATGAGCGACGATCCCCGACATGGCCACTTTCGCGGTCTGGATCTCGGTGGTGCCGTTCGTGGCGATGGCGACCTTCCACCCGGTGCGTCGGAGCGTGGACAGGCCCTCAAGCACATCAGCAGGGCAGGTGACCGAGCGCGCCATGTATACGCAGTAGTCACGCCACAACGCCTCGGCCGAAGGGGCAAGGCCGTACTGCGCACGGATCGCCTCGAAGGCCGAGGGGTAGACACGCGCGTGCACCAACTGGAGGAGATCCGCTCGATCAAGATCATTCAGTGCGTACTGTGAGGAGAATTCCGAGACCCAGTCGGTCAGGGGACCTTGGCGGTCAACAAGGGTGTTATCAAGATCGAAGATCGCCAACCGTTGCATGGAAGCAGACCTTACGGGACCCGTGAGTAGTCCGGAACGCGCAGTTGGGCGCCATGATGACGAGGTCTCGCGCAGCGTGGGCTGACCGGCCCCAGGGCATGACTAGAACGCGAGCAGCCGGTGTGGCGACTTGCCCACGAGGCGACATTCGACGGGGGCGCGTCTACGACAAGACAGACCTGATTCGCCAAGTTCGGCTCTATACCGTGCCGTTCACCGGGTCGCTGCTCAGCCCTTCGGCGATCGACTGGCGCACAGGTCATGCGCATATCACAACGGTAATGTGATCGACTCGCGCCGATGAGCCACTCTTGCATCCACCCTCCGCTCACGCTCACGGCTGTCTCCCATGACCGTCGGCAGGGGCTGACCTAACGAGATACCGAAGGGGGATACCGCTGATGACCAAGATGCCTGCTCAGCTGGATCGAGATACGGGTGAGCGTGTACAAGATCCGCGAACTGTAATGATTCAGGGTAATTCCTACCTCGACATGACAAATGAGCAACGTGGATGGTGCGAGGATGCTCTCGCCGGGATGCCGTTTCCTTGCTCGCCGGAGTTGCTGGAGCCGTTGAACCGGCTGCATGCGAACAACAGCCGGCAGTGGGACGCCGAAGATCGGGTGCGGCGAGCTGGGGACAGGGAGATTCCGGCCATCAAGCGGGAGATCGACGAACTCAACAGCCGTCGCCACAAATTCATCGAGCAGATCGATCGAATCTTTGATGCGGCGTGGGGCGCGGACCAAGACGTGCCTCCCCTTACGGAGTCGATCGGCTCGGCGTTGGACCGCCTCTCGGTGGAGACGCTGCGGATCATGCATACCGAGCAACTCATTGAGGATGACGCCGGCGCGGTGGAACGTGTCGCGATTCTGCGTCGTCAGCGTGACGATCTCGTGTGGTCTATCGCGGTCGCTTGTGAGGACCTTGCCTCCGGCCGACGGCGCACGCCCCGACCTGAGCGCATGAAGCTCTACGGGAAGCCCGGACGATGAGCGCGGTCGTGTTGCTCTTCCAAGGCACTGGGGTCCGCGATGACAACTGATTGCTCCGGGTATGGCGATGGTTTCGCAGACTGGCGCAATGGCCTGTTTCTGCGCCCCGATGGCGACAACGCCGACGTGCTTGTCGAGCTCATCCGCTGTGCCCTCGATGAGGCGCTGAACCATCAGGGTGCGGGGCCCGTGTATCCGCGCTGGGACCAGGAAGACGGGCGTTCACCGGTGGGTGGCGGACACCTGCTGGAGGACCCTGTCGCCTCGGAGACGGTTCTCAGCCAACTGCGTTGGTGGCTGGCTGGGTCGGTCAAGGTGCATCACCACATGTTCGCCAAGAACGTCGTTCCGCCGCCGTCGTTCGTCAACCTGGCGGCGCTGTGCGCGGTGTCGTTGTTCATGCCGAACGGCGTCACCGGAGAGGACGCCGCCGAGACCCTTACCGCCGAGCTGTCCTGTGCCCAGGCGATGGCGCGGCTGGCGGGGTACGACCCCAATCAGGCAGGTGGCCTGTTCACGTTCGGGGGTACTGCGACCAACCTGTACGCGATCAACGTCGCCATCTCCAAGGCGCAGCCCGACCACGCCGAGCGGGGGATCGAGCCTGGGATGGCCGTCGTCGGTTCCTGGCCGGCGCACTACTCGCAGAAGTCCGCCTGCGCGTGGCTTGGGATCGGTACCCAGAACTACATATCCGCTGCGTCGCTGCCCGACCAGACCACAGACCTGGAGTCGATGGAAGCGGCCTGCCGCGACGTGCTGGCACGCGGGCACCGACTCGCATGCATCATGGGCGCCGGCGGGACGACCTCCAATATGGCCGTTGATGACTTCGGCGAGATCGCTGCGATGCGGGATCGGCTGGCCGCCGAATATGGATTGGATTACACGCCCCATGTGCATGCAGACACCGTCGTCGGGTGGGCCTATCTCTGCTTCATCGACTACGACCTGCATCGCAATCCCCTCGGATTCAGCCCGCCCGTGGTGGCGAAACTCTCACGGCTTGTGGAGCGTCTGAGAACAGTCCGGCACGCCGACTCGTTCGGAACCGATTTCCACAAGACCGGTTTCGCGCCGTACACGTCCAGCATGATCATCATGCGAGACGGGCGAGACTTCTCGCGGCTACGTCGCGACGGCGGAGTCATGACTCCGCTGTTCCATGACAAGGACGCGTACAACCCTGGGACCTTCACACTGGAAACGTCCAGGTCAGCGGCGAACATGGTCGCGACCTGGGTTGGCTTGCAGGCCCTGGGCAAGCAGGGAATGCGGAAACTTCTCGGTCACGCGCTTGAGACAGCCGAAGCCCTTCGACGACACGTTGATGTCCTGGCAGCTCGCGACATGACAGCCATCAACAAACATTCGTACGGCCCGGATGTGTTCTTGCGCTGTTACCCGCCGGATGACCCGGCCGTTACCGAGGAGGACTTCAGCGACACCAGCTCGGTGCGCCGAATAAACCAGTACACGTCTGACCTGTTCGCGTGGCTATCGCGTCAACGCGTACCGGAGGTCGAGCAGATCGCGCTGAGCAAGACCTCCGCGGCGTTCTACACCCCGACTGGCGAGCCGGTCGTGGCTCTGCGGGTGTACTCCCTCAACCCGTACTTCTCCGGTTCTCACGCCAGGGAGCTGATTGTGCGCCTCCTCAAGGGCAAGCGACAGTTCGACGCCATTCATCCGGATACAGACGCGCACGAGGAGGCCCGGTGAACCGACCATCGATCAACGGAAGAGAAGAGCTGCCGACGCACTTCGCCGCCGCCGACCTCCCCACCCGTGACTGCGTCGAGTTGACGGCTGGCCTGGCCTCCTACGCCCGAATGCATGGAATACCCCAAGTCGAGGTGAGCGGCCCACCAGCGATCGGAGAACTCATCGAGGAATTTGGATTCGACGAGGTGCGCTTTGTCGATGCCCACCAGAAGCCTGCAGTGGACATCCCGGCAGTTCCCCGGACGTGGCGCTGCGGCCAACGTGGCCTGCGCTGCCTGAGCGAACAGCTCACCGATGCGGCAAGAGTTCCATCAGAGGCGGACACGCCGCTGCCAACGACGCTCCCCGACGGATCCGTGATGCGGTTCGCCCGGCACAATCGTCTCGGCGATGCGCTGGGCATCGTCACTGGCCTGGAGCACTACTGCCGCGACAACGCCATAGCATCAGTTGCCGTCACCGGTTCGCCTATCCTCGCCGAAGTTGTCGAGGTGTTCTCATGTGGACGAGTGAGCTACGCCCCTTCGCCCAGCGAAGCGATCAATGGTGACGCGATCTTCGCCCGATCTTCGTGGAGCCTCCCATGGCTAGACCGGTTCAACCACGCCGTCACCGACACCTTCGGGGGACGAGTCCGCCACCGAGTGCCGCCACTTCCTCTCCGTGAAGCACCAACGCCAAGTGGCCAAGAAAACGTGGTGTATTGCCAGCTCGATGCACGTTCCAGCACCCCGCTGCCGCGACACTTCGCCCGACGGCTCCTGAACCAGGTTGCAGCACACGGCGAAGTCCAGGTCCTCGGCGGCCCTGATACCCAGGACTACCTCGGCCAAGATCTGACCTACGTACGGGCAGAGCTTCCCGAGATGGTCACCCGGCTGCTGTCATGCCGTCTTTTCGTGGGGTGCGACAGCGGTCTGGGCCACCTCGCGGGTTGCCTCGGCGTGCCCGGCCTGATTGTCAGCACCGACGACTTCGAGACGACCTGGTCATTCTTTCGAGGCTACGCCAGCCTGAGTGTTATCCCGCTCGCGGCAACAGAATTGCTCCTGCCATGAAGCCCCCCACAGAGCAGGAAGTTCTACAGGCTGCCAGTCGGTGCCTGCGCCAAGAGGCCGTGACCGCCTGCCGAATCTCGATGGGCCGCAGCCACTTCGTGTTCACGGTGGGGTTGAAGTCCGGTGAGTCCGTGATTGCGCGGATCACTCGACACGACCGCGCCGAGTGCTTCGCGGGATTCGCGTATTGGCGGCGCCAGCTCGCTCGGGTGGGAGTGCCCGTTCCCCGCGTGCTGTCCATGGACCTAACCGGGACCGTACTGCCCTGGCCGATCATGCTCGTTGAGCAAGCCCCAGGGGATGATCTCTGCAACGTCTACGCCGACCTTACGGCCGCGGAGAAGCGCACAGTTGCCGACGACCTGCTCGACATCCGACACCGCATGAGCGACCTTCCGTCCGGTCCCGGATTCGGCGGCATCGCTAGTTACAGCGACATTCGCTGCCACCCCCGCTGGTCGGACGTGCTCTGGGAGTACTTCACAGGCGCAATCGATCAGCTAACGCCCTCGCAGCGACAGAGGCCGGCCATCGGAGAAATCCGCAAAACCATCGGCGAGCTACGCCCCGAGTTCGATCGCATCGACCCTTTGCCCTACCTGATCGATGCCACTCACCAGAATGTGTTGGTGGATGGCGGGAGGGTCACGGCGATCGTCGACCTGGACGAGCTCGGGTTCGGTGACGCCCTTTACCCCCTCGGCGTCGCTCGCGCCGGCCTTCTGGCCCGTGGACCGGAGGCGGACTGCATCGAACAAGTTGCCGCGCCGTTGTGCGTCGGCCCCGTACGGCAGCGCATATTCGACCTGTACTCAGCGATCGCCAGCCTCAAAATGCTCTCCCCCAGCCCCCTCAGCGTCACCGGCCCGCCCTCGGCTGACAGCAAGATCGCCACCCGGCTCTGGACCTTGCTCGATTTCTTCGCCGCCGCGGCGGCCCACAAGGAGTAGCGCCATGCCCGGAACCGTCTTCGTGAGTCTCGACGACTTCACCCGCGAGGGCTTCACCAATGGCCTGTTCCTTCAAGTTCGCGAGCTACTGCAACGCGTCATCAGCCGAGGCCGCCCGGCCAGCCTCGCCTGCATCGCCCAACACACAAAACCTGGAATCGAGCGCAGAACCCGGACTGTCCAGGGTTGCACTGTCCACGAAACCTTCATCGGCGCCCCGGGGCCAGCGAGCGCGTACCGGCAGGCTCTTCGAGATCTTCTGAAGGATCTGGACCCCGACGTGATCCTGCTCAACTCCTGCGCAGTCCGGCTCAACGAAGCGCATCGTGCCGTGCTGGACGAATGCCTCGCGAGTGGCCGGCATGTAGCAGTGCTCGTGACCGACCAGCTCTACCCCACAAGCCATGACCACCCCGCCGACGAGCTCCGGCATTACTACGATCTGATGCGGCAGGCCAGTGTGCACGCGGTCAGCCAGACGATCGCCGACGCCTTCCACAGCCAGACCGGCGTGCCGGCGCAGGTGCTCCCTAACCTCCTGCCCGAGCGACGAGTCAGCCTGGCCCCCGCGGGCACGGAGGGCCGGTCCCTGACATTGATCAACCACCACCCCATCAAGGGCCGGCGTGTCTGGGACGCGCTCATTCATCAGCGCCCCAACGACGCCTACCTTGTCGTGGAGACCTGGCCCGATGTCCCGCCGTACGCGCCGCCCTCGCCGAACGTCCAAGTGGCAGCCTTCAGCCCGGACCCCGCCACGATCTACAACCTCACCAGGATCCTGCTCCTACCGTCCCTCGGCCCGGAAGGTCTCCCACGAGTCGCGCTTGAAGCAATGGAGTCAGGAGTACCTGTCGTGGCCCACCGAATAGGCAGCCTGCCCGAGCTGGGAAATGCCGCGATGTTCGTCTCCCCGCCACCGATCGCCGGCTACGAGCTCGAAGGCAATGTGCTGTATCCCCTGGTTTCTGCGGACGACATCAAGCGGGCCGCACGGGATTTCGGGCAGATCATCGACGCGATCGATCATGATCCCGTGCTCCGTACCCGACTCGTGGCCGACGGCAAAGCACTCGTGCGTGACTATCGCGATCACAGCGAAGCTGTGATCGGTCGACTACTCGACGTATGGTTCGGGATGGCGTGAACCAGAACACTCCGGGTGTGCGGCGACCTGGTCGCTGCTCGCAAACGGCCGCTGACCAGTACAAACACGGATGGCAGCCTGGAGCACTACACTGGCCGCCACACTGAACACACGCGACTCTAGGAGACACAGGACCGTGACGGCCATCGTCGACGAGTTCCAGTGGCGCGGGCTGATCGCCCATGCCACTGACCAGGATGCATTGCGCAAGGCTCTCGCGGATGGTCCCGTCACGTTCTATTGCGGCTTCGACCCGACCGCGGCCAGCCTGCACGTGGGCCACCTCGTCCAGGTGCTCACCCTCCGCCGGCTCCAGCAGGCCGGGCACCGGCCGCTGGCACTCGTGGGCGGCGCGACCGGCCACATCGGTGACCCTCGGCCGACCGCCGAGCGCACCCTGAACGACCCAGAGACCATCGCCCAGTGGGTGACCCGGCTGCGCGCGCAGATCGAGCCGTTCCTCTCCTTTGAGGGCGACAATGCGGCGACCATGGTCAACAACCTGGACTGGACCTCGGGCCTGACCGTGATCGGGTTCCTGCGGGACATCGGCAAGCACTTCCGGGTGAACAAGATGCTCACCAAGGACTCGGTCGCCCAGCGCCTGGCGTCCGACCAAGGCATTAGCTTCACGGAGTTCAGCTACCAGTTGCTCCAGGGTATGGACTTCCTGGAGCTGTACCGGCGGTACGGCTGCACCCTCCAGACGGGCGGCAGCGACCAGTGGGGCAACCTCACGGCTGGCCTGGATCTGATCCACCGCATGGAGCCGCACGCCGAGGTGCACGCGCTCGCGACGCCACTGTTGACGAAGGCGGACGGCACCAAGTTCGGCAAGACGGAGACCGGCACGCTGTGGCTTGACCCGGAGATGACCACGCCGTACGCGTTCTACCAGTTCTGGCTGAACACTGACGACCAGGACATCTCCCGGTACATGCGCATCCTCTCCTTCAAGACCCGCGAGGAGCTTGAGGAGTTGGAGAAGGTGACCCAGGAGCGGCCGCAAGCCCGTACCGCGCAGCGTGCGCTCGCCGAGGAGCTGACCACGCTGGTGCACGGCGCCGACCAGTGCGCCGCCGTGATCGCCGCGTCGAAGGCGCTGTTCGGGCAGGGCAAACTCGCCGACCTCGACGAGGCGACACTGGCCGCCGCGCTCTCCGAGCTCCCGAACGCCAAGGTGAGCGAGCTCGGCCTGGTGACCGATCTGTTCGCGGAGGTTGGCCTTGCGGCCAGCAAGTCGGCCGCCCGCCGCACCGTGAAGGAGGGCGGCGCCTACGTGAACAACGTGAAGGTGACCTCCGAGGACACGGTGGCCACGGCTGACGAGCTGCTCCACGGACGCTGGCTGGTGCTTCGCCGGGGCAAGAAGAACCTGGCGGCGATCGAGGTCACCGGGGCCTGACGCAGACCGGGAGATGGAAGCCCAGTTTCGTGAGCGGGAGGAGCACCTCCGTCTCACGAAGCTGGGCTACGGCTACCGTGAGGTAAGCAGGCCCGTTGGCAACAACCCGCGGACCGGTCGTGAATGGCGCAGCGGCCGGTCCGATTGCCTGCGACGCACTGCTGAGTTCAGTGCGTAGCGAGGGCCAGCAGCTTGGGCAGGTCGCGCATATCGTCGAACAGGGTCGTGCCTGGTCCTTCCAGTCGCGTGGCCGGTGTGAGGCCGCCGCAATAGCCGAAGGCCCGCATGCCGGCGGCACGTGCTGCCTGAACGCCGTACGCGCTGTCCTCGATCACCGCGCACCGCTCTGGCTCCACGCCCATGGAGCGAGCAGCGTGCAGGAAGAGGTCGGGGGCAGGCTTGCCTCGGGGGACGTCGTCTGCGCTGAAGATGCGCTCCTCGAAGTGGTCGCTCAGCGCGGCGATCTCCAGGTTTCTCCGGATGCCGGCGTGGTGAGTGTTCGATGCGACGCAGACGGGTGTGATGAGGCTGTTCAGGGCTTCTGCGACGCCATCGACGGCGGTCAGTTCCGCTTCGAAGGCCGCCTCATACAGATGCTCGTATTGCTGCAGCCAGTCCTTCTCCAGACGCCGTCCAAGCTGTGCCTCTACGGCGGCCGTGTAGACCTCGGTAGACGAGCCCACGAACTTCTCGATGATCTCTTCCTCGGTGAACGTGCATCCCAGTTCAGCCATGATCATCGCGTCCACTTTGACGCATATCCGCTCGCTGTCCACCAGTACGCCGTCACAATCGAAGATCACCAGCTCGACAGGGCTCTGCGTCATGATCGGCAGTGTAGACCCGCGGCGTATGGGGCTGACAGGACTGTCGCTCTCCAGGCGAGGGGTGCCTGTTCAGGGTGTGACGGCAGCGATCGCAGCCACCAGCTGCTGTACGTTTTCCAGGCTGTCGAGGACAACCTCGGCCCCCGCTTCCTTGAGGTCATGTGCGGAGGTCTTGCCCGAGGGCACACCGAGAACCGAGGCGCCGCCCTCAAGTCCCGTGCGGACGTCCTCAAGGGAGTCTCCGATGATCACCGTGTTCGAACGCGTGAAGGCCGTCCCGTGCTTGGCCTGTGCGCGTCCCTGTGCGATGCCCACGAGCGCGGGCCGATGGTCATCGTCGGAGGCGAATCCGCCGATCTCGGTGTCGAGGTACCTGTCGAGGTCGAAGGCCGCGAGCTTCAGCATCGCATTCGGCTTGAGATTTCCGGTAACGGCCGTTGGCACCAAGCGCGGGTCGTCGTGGATGGCTTGGAGTGCGGCCCTCGCACCAGGCATGAGAACTCCTTGCTGCCGTAGGTCTTCGCTGTGGGCCGCGAGCCGTTTGGGCAGCAACTCCACGATGCGCGGCAACAGGTCAGGGACGGCTGCCTCGGGCACACCGTTGTCCAGGAGCAGCGACCGGATCGCGAGGGGCATGGTGACGCCTGTACCGCGGGCCGGCAGGTGTTCGGCTGGGCGGCCGACGACTTCGGCGAAGGCTTCGCGGTACACCTGACGGTCGATGTCACCGACGTAGAGCAGCGTACGGTCAATGTCCCAGAGGACGAGGGTCTGTTGGTTGTCGGTCACGTGCGATTCCTCGCTCCCGTCACGGCGGCGGCACGGTCCAGTAGCTCTTGAGCGTACGTGGCGTCGCCCATCGCTGCGAGGTCGCTGAGAACCGCTTCAACATGCTCGTTGAGATACGCGAACTGAAGCTGTACGGCCAGGTCGAGAGACCTGTACAAAGCTGTAATGAAGCCTCCAAGGACAGCGATCCATGCAAATCATCGAAGCGCCAGCGGGTGAACGACATCCCACCTGTAGGTGCGGCCTTCGCGTCGGAGTTCAACCAGTTGTACCTGTTGAACGGGTACCTCTACCGCGTCGAGGTCCCTCAATGGCCGGACGGCCTCACGGACACGCTGCGCGGGAATGGGGCGGTTACAGTAGGCGATGCCGAGGTGCGGACGCAGGATCGAGGTCGGCTTTCGGGGCGGTAGACCCGACTCAGCACCGGCCGTCGCAAGGGCTGCGTGCAGGTGAAGGATAGGGGTCCAGGGAACGACGCTGTAACGAACGGCCCCACGGGAGGCTGTGAGCGGTACGGCGTGGAGAGTAAACGCCTCTAGTGCATTATTCGAAGCGGCAGCGATCAGGGCTTCCAGCTGCGCTTCGGAGATCTCATCGGTACGGCCAATGCGGCCGAGCGTCACATGCAGACCGTCTTCGTCGACCTCATCGAATCTCAGGTGACTCAGCGCGCTATGGCAAAGACGAGCCTGATCGATGAGTGCGGGCGCATCGGGGAACGTGAGCATCCAGTAGTAGGCGCGGGTGTTGCTAGACCATCCGGGGCGGTCCCAGTGGTTGGTCATCTCCTCGACCTGGTCGAAAGCCGCCCAGTCGTGCGCCACAATGACGGACGCATCATTCGGGTCACTCGGAGGCGCGGGAGGGAAGACACCAGGGTCGGCCACAAGCTGCATCCAGCGCCCCTCTCGTCTACGCAGTCGGCCGAGCCATCCTGTCAGACCTCGCGAGCTCCTTCGCCTGTGGAGCAGACTGCCAGGACCGGAGCGCGTCTTCGTATTCCCGCACGGCCGGCACCCTCTGCCAGGTTTCGGCTCCGGCGAGCAGGTCTCCGGCCCGCTGGACCACCGAGCGGATCGGGGGGCCGCCGCCGGCTTCGAGGACCTGACGACCGAGGGCCATCGCCTGCTCGACGTCCGGCCGGGGGCCGGTCAGCAGCGCGGTTGCGACGTCCAGACGGACCAGTGCTTGGCTCCATGCAGAGTCGGAGTGCTCCACCAGGTCGTCGATCTGTTCCGCGTAGGCAAGCACGCGAGGCGCGTCAGCGAGTGCGACATGGACGGTCGCGGCGTTCGCCAGCGTGCGGGCGGTGCCGTACGGCTCGAAGGAGATACAGGAAGTAAGCCCCGCAGGGACCGAATGGTGACCACTGAGTTCCTCGGCGGAGGCGATTGCACGTATCGCTCCGGACCGGTCGCCGAGCTTGCCGAGAGCTCGGGCGCGCCCATTGGACTGGAGTCGAATGGCCTGCGGGTTCCCCGGTGCGATTGCCAGACCTGCCTCCGCCCATTGCACGGCATGGTCATAGTGGCCGGCGTAGTAGGCGTTGAGTGATCGCGTGCCCTGAATCCACATGAGCAACTCAAGGTCAGCGATCTCCTTCGCCAGCGCCTCCGCTTCCTTGCAGTACGCCTCCGCCACCGACTCGCGACCCGCGTTGACGGCCATGTAGCCGAGGAGCCCGGAGGCTTGAGCTGCCACGCGGAAGAGGGCCGCGCGCTGTCGTGGCGGCTGACGCCCGTCCAGCCGATCCTGAACGAAGTTGCGTAAATCGACAGCTTCAGGGGCGAGCCGGTGGGGGCCCTCGGCTTCGTACCGGTCGACCAGATCAGCCGCGCTCTGTTCCAGCACTGCGACCGTCGCCGGGTCGATGTTTGAGGACGTGGTCGAATTCAGCCTCTTCGCTACGTCGAGCGGACTCTCCCAAGCGCGAGCCTCCCGTGGCCTGCTCGGGTCGAGGCTGTGGTCGGCCTGGTTGTGCAGTCCCCTGTCTGCCAGTTGGGCTGACTGCTGTGGGAGCGGTAGCGGGACGAGTTCCGCCGGCGCACCCAGTCCGGAGAGGAACTGGACGATCTTGTCGATGTGGGTCAGCGTGCGGGCTCCGGACTCCAGCATGGAGAGGTACGCCTGGCTGAGCCCGGTGAGGTTCGAGAGGTCTTCCTGCCGGAGGGATCCGCGTTGCCTGACAAGGCGACTTACCTGGCCAAAGTCCCAGGCGGCCAACGCTTCACGGACTTCTTCGTCCCACCAAACCCTGTCGGGGACGGCAACAGACTGGTGCTGTGGAGGGCGTAGAGCCCGAGTGCACGGCGCGCACAGAGGCTCCGGGTTGTACTGGCTCAATGGGCAACCGCACTCGTCGCAGTGCCGTTTGGCTTGCCAAGACACCTTGATGGCCTCCCTCCGCAGGGTGCGCGGCCTCAACGGCCCTTTCTGAAACCCGAATCACATCAGTGATATCACCAGGGAAATGTGTGCACGGGGCGTTTTCCCATCACTCTGGGACTCCCGCAGTGCACGGCGTCGTCGAACCGCCCGAGAGCGGATCATTCGGGCGTACTCCTGAGCCTTGGTGCTGTGGATCACCAGTTGTCCCTGAACTCGTCCACCGGAGCCCAAGGTGTCCTCGGCCCTATACGTACGGATGGCACAGTCCCTGCCGTGGGATCGCCCGCGGGAGGCAGCGCGGCGGCCCCTCCCGCGTTGTGGCACGCGGATCTCGTCAGAGGTGGTCCGTGATCGTTAGCTTCTCCGCCGTGGTGCTCCTGGGCCTGATCGTCTTCCTCCTGGTGAAGAAGGCCGAGCTGAACGTGAGCCAGGCCATTGTGTGCGTCCTGTTCGGCTTTTTCCTGGCCGGGAGCTCCGTGGCGCCGCACATCAGGGACGGCGTGCAAGGCGTGGTCCATCTGATCGAAAAGCTCGACTTCTAGACCGGCCGTCGGGGCGCGGGCGAGGCCCCTCCCTTTACCTGTGTCCTGACGGTCCCTTCGCCAACCAGACGTGAGCCAAGGACTACTAATGATGCCGACCCACGATGAGCGCGCCCTGGCCGAGCAGGAAGCGGCCCGATGCTCGTTGCCTCGAAAGCTTTTGGCGGACCAACGGGGCCACTTCGCATCGACGACGCTTCCGGTTCTCGCGGGGATCTCGCTGGCGTCCTGGCAGGCGAGACGGCCGTGAGCACCCGTAAGCCAGCCCTCGACAGGCACCCTGCGCGCGATGATGCCCCATTACGGGTGGTGGTCGAGGACGCGGCTATGGGCCGCTGGGAAGGTGCCCGTGAGCTGCTGACTTCGACGGGCGCGGACTGGGACCGGCGCATCTTCCGCCTCCAGGTCCTCGCTCGTGTCGGGGTACGGCTGACGTTCGCTGACACATGGGCGCAGGCTGAGCCGCGGTCTCCGCATGCTCTGGCTCTCTTGGCTCATGTGCAAGCTTTGCGGTCGATGGTTGCCGGTCGGGGACGGGGGCGCAGTGAGGCGATGGAACAGGCCTGGGAGACGTGCGATGCCGTCGCTGAGGCGATGCCGAGCGACCCATCACCGTACGTTGTGATGCTCGCCTTGACCCGCTTTCACTCGCCGCCCCGTGACCGCGAATGGCGTGCAACGGTGCGACAGCTGTGGCAGCAGGTTGAACAGCGCGACCCGTGGAACCGGGAGGCGCACCACGAACTCCTCACCTACATGTTCCCCTCCTGGCACGGCACGGGAGGCGAGATGTTCCACTGGGTGCAGGAACGGTGCACTCACGCCCCGCGCGGCCTCCCAGCGCATGTCCTGCCCCTGATCGCCCTCGCCGAGTCGCACCGGCAGCGGATGGAAGTGGAGGGGCACCGCTACGGACTGACCGTTCACCCCTGGACGGATAATCCGTCGACCTGGCAGGCGTGGGACAACTGGTGGTCCTATCGAGCCCCAAACCGTCCTCACGCCGCATTCCACGAGGACGCCAACTACCTGGCCCACGCACTGTCGTTCGCGAACCGGCATCGCGAAGCCGGCGAAGTCTTCGATGCCATCGGCCCGTACGCCACCGACGTGCCATGGAGCTATTGCGGAGACGCCCTACTGCTGTTCAACCGCCACCGCGCCTGGGCTGTCAAAGCTTCAGCGCCGTAGTTCGCACCGCCACCACGGAGCCTCAGCCTCCGTTGCCGTCCCATCAGTTAGCTCCGATGAAGATGAAGGAATCAGCCGAATGCCCTTGGACATACCAAGCGTTACTCCTTCGGAAGAAGAGCGCCTCGCCGAACTCGGCATCACTCAGACCCTGGACCGCTCGATGTCCGGGCGTCAGAACTTCGCCGTCTCGTTCACCATCATCAGCATCCTCTCCGGCTGCCTGACCATGTACGGCTTCGGCATGAACACCGGCGGCCCTGCCCTGATCATGTGGGGCTGGGCCATCGTTGGGCTGATGACCCTCTTCGTCGGGCTAGCCATGGCGGAAGTCTGCTCCAGCTACCCGACGAGCGCCGGCTTATACTTCTGGGCCCACAAGCTCGCTCCCCACAGGTCGGCGCCCGCCTGGGCATGGTTCACCGGCTGGTTCAACACCCTCGGCCAGATCGCTGTAACCGCGGGCGTCGACTTTGGCGCCGCCTCTTTCCTCAACGCCTACCTGAATCTTCAGTTCGGCTACGCCGCCACCCCGGGGCACACCATCACGCTTTTCGGCGTCATCCTTGTGCTGCACGCCTTCGTGAACACCTTCCGTGTGCGCGTCGTGGGTTTCTTCAACACTGTCAGTGTCTGGTGGCATCTGATCGGCGTGGTAGTGATCGTCGGCGTGCTCCTGCTCGTCCCCGACCACCACCAGTCCCCGGTGTTCGTGTTCACCGAGTTCGTCAACAACACTGGTTGGGGCTCTGCCGTCTACGTCGGCTTGATCGGCTTGTTGATGGCCCAGTACACCTTCACCGGGTACGACGCCTCCGCCCACATGACGGAGGAGACGAAGAACGCCTCTGTGGAGGGACCGAAGGGCATCGTCCGCTCCATTCTTGTCTCCTGGGCGGCCGGTTTTGTCCTGCTGTTCGGCCTGACCTTCGCCATCCAGTCCTACACCGGCGCGCTGGAGTCGAAGACGGGGGTGCCGCCGGCGCAGATCTTCATGGACGCTCTGGGCGAGAGCGCGGGCAAGATGATGTTGCTTATCGTGATCGGCGCCCAGTTGTTCTGCGGCATGGCATCGGTGACGGCCAACTCGCGGATGATCTATGCCTTCTCACGCGACGGTGCTCTGCCCTTCTCCAAGGTGTGGCACAAGCTGCATCCGGGGACTCGGACCCCGACCAACGCGGTCTGGCTCGCCGCCGGCGGTGCCTTCGTTCTCGGCCTGCCCTACCTGTTCAACAGCACCGCGTACGCGGCCGTCACCTCTATCGCGACGATCGGTCTCTATATCGCCTACGTCATCCCGACACTGCTGCGACTGCGTCAGGGGGAGTCCTTCCGACGCGGCCCGTGGCATCTGGGCCGCTGGTCCAAGCCCGTCGGCGTGCTCGCGGTGACCTGGGTTGTAGTGATCACCGTGCTGTTCATGCTGCCGCAGGCCGCCCCGGTGACCATCGAGACATTCAACTACGCGCCCATCGCGGTCGGTGTCGTGCTCGCCTTCTCCGGCACGTGGTGGCTGGCCACCGCCAGAAGGTGGTTCCTCAACCCGACCCACCCGAAGAACAGCACTCCGCCGTTGCCCGCCTCGCAGGGAGCGACACGTTAGCCGGCGCGTTGATCCACCTCCTGTAGGTGGCAGACGGCGGGGCGGCGGTGTTGCACAGCTGCCGCCCCGGCAATGCCTCGGCCGCCCGTTCCCGGGCTGAAGAGACAAGCACGACCTGGACGACCTCGTGCGGCAGCTCATTCCAGCAGCGCCATACGGGTCTTGTTGTGAACAGAAAGGCGCACCCACCGTGAAGCCCCTTCCCACCGCGTACCGCAGCCTGCTGTCCACGGTGACCGACAGCCTGCGGGCCGAGCGTCCCCACCTCACTGCCGCATGGTGACGCACATGCACGACGAGACCGTGCGCGGCGACGAGCTCCTCGCCAAGGTCCTGTCCGACCGGTACGGCGCCGACGTGAGCTCCGCTGAACTTGTGCCGATCGGCACTGAGACCATCAACCGGCGCGTCACTCTCTCCGACTCTCGCCGGATCTTCGTCAAGCAGTACCTCTCGTCCGCCGACCTACGGCAAGCCAAGACCGCGTGGACCATGTCGGAGTTCTGCCGCAACGGCCACGTCCCCACCCCGAGAGTCTGGCCCAACCAGGACGGAGAGATCATCACCCGCGTTGACGGCACCGCCTGGGTGGTGACCGACGAGATGACCGGCCGTGTCGCGACCGGGCCGATGACCCTGCAGCGTGCCCAGTACATTGGCCTGCTGCTCGGCCGCATCCACACCGCTCTGGCCTCGTATCCACCGCCGGCGCGCATTCGGCAAACCAGATGGCGGACCGCGCCCATCGACACCGCACTCGCAGCGACCGAGACCGTCCTGGCCCGCGCGATCGATCAACACGATCCGCAGCTTTGCCGGCTTCGTGGAGAGCTGAAGCAGCGCCGAGACGACCTGCAAACCCATGTGCCCCGTCTCCGTAGCGGCTTGCCCGACCAGCTTGTGGTCCAGGCCGGGCACGCTGATTTCACGCGCACGAACCTCCTGGCTCAGGAAGATGTGATCACTGCGGTCCTGGACTTCCAGGGGGAAACCTGCCTGCCTGCATGGGAGCTGGGGCGCGCAGCGTTCGACCCTCGGACTGTGGCGAACAGCCCGTCCTGGCGGCAGAGAGCCATCCGCCTGGTAGGCGCCTACCTATTCGAGAACCCGCGACTGCCCTATGCCGACGTACGGGCCTGCGCCCGCGTCGCTCTGCTGTATCTGCTGTTCAGCCTGTACGGGGCCACCACAGCCGAATATGGTCTGCCCGCCCCGGCGGAGGTCGACCTGCGGCGGTACTGGTTCGAGCGACAGGTCACCATCCGTCGCCTCCTTGACGAGCTCGAAGACATCGAAGTCGCGCTCGCAGAGATCAGGCCGGGCAGGTGGGACAGGTCATGACCAGGGCCCGTCCTATCCGAACTGTTCGCCGGTGGTGAGCTCACCGCTCGGATGCGGTCCGCGGTCCACGTGCTGGCGGTGGTCGCCGTGGCCATTCTGCAGCTCGCGCGGTCGGCCAGGACTGGTCGGTCTCCCTGCCGTTCACCCCAGACATCGTGCCCGCGCCGTCCGGCATGCTCGTGCCCGAAGAGCCATTGATGCACGTCGGCTCGAACCCCATGGTCGCGGTCACCTGGGGTCCCGCCATGCCGGGCTTCAACCCCGGTGTGCATCTGACCTGGTGGACGGCCTTGCCAGACGAGGCTCAGGAGCCGGACGCAGCCACGCGGGGCCGGCTGGTACCCATGAACCCGGACTTTGACCTGCACTTGCCGTTCCTCCCCTTCTTCGACACGCGCCTGTGTGACGAAAACCTTCCCTCCGGGCTGATCTACTCGGCAGTTCCACTGCGCACCGTGGTGGCTGCCTGGTACGCACTGACCGCGGGCAGCACCGAGCTATCCGAGCAGCGACCTCAGGCCACCATCACTCAGGCGTTGAAGGAACAGCGGGCGAGGAAGCGTGGCGTCCAGGTCGCCACCGGCGGGGCCGAAGCCGCACGCCAGGACATCACCGAGCGCGCCGCGCAGAAGATGCGGGACATAGATCAGCAGACCGACAGGTTCGAGCCCCCGGCGGAGGTCGCCGCCACCCCGAAGAAGGTCTCCCACGGCGTCTTCGATGCCGCACTCGACCACCAGCTCGAAGCCGAGCAACGGCGCACCGCCCATATCTATCGAGAGGCCGCCGATCACTGGCATCGGCTGGAGATGCAGGCCCTCCAGAGGTATTTGGGGATCTTCGAGAGCCTGGAGGAGCTGCGCGTGCGTGAGCACGGGCAGTGGCAGTCGTGGTGCTGGGTGCCGAGTATGCGCGTGTCGACCTGGCTCATGACGATGTACAACGCGCCGGTGGAGAAGGCCATGTGGGACGGGCCCCGCATCGCAGCCCTTGGAGCCTGGCGCAGCGGCGGCCGCCACAGTGTCCTGACTACCCTGCCCCTGCAGGCGACCGCCATCGATCATGTTCCGGCTGACCTCCCCGAGGTCCTGCCTGCCCCGGGCCTCGGCATGGTCATCGACGACGGCGGCACCATTCACCTCCAGCTGGCCTGTCTCGACGACGTCGCCGGTGACGGCCCCGCGGACGCTGAGTTGGTGATCATCTCCAACTACGGCGAGCCCGCGCGCATGATCCAGGACATCACCAAGATCACCTTGTTCCTTACCGGCGACAGCATCCTCGACGCGGTGAGGGTCACCCAGAAGCATTACGGCGCCGCTGCCGTGAAGAACGGTGACAAGCCTCACCAAGCCGATGAAGCCGAGTACGTCCAACACGCCTACGGGCTCAGCCTGTTCACGGGACTTCTGTCCGCCATCTGCGCCCCCGGCGCCGAGCTGCGGGACGCCGGGGCCATGACCGGACGCAAACTGGCCGCGCCATGGCCCCCGGAGCCGGCCCTGCTCTCGGAGACGACACTCTGGCTCCTGGCCGAGGCGCCCACGGCTTCCTAACGAAATGAAGACGTGCTGGGTACCTGCATGAGGCGAAGAGGTATTCCTCGGCAAGCCGGAGCGCACAGGCATAGGGATGTGCTCCGCCCCTACATGTCGGGGCGGAGCACGTTCGAGTATGCAGCCAGCAACTCGGATAGGACATGCTTCACCGTACGGCAGTGAACGTCGGCCACCCAGGATGCCTTTGTCGCTGGTTGGCAGCATGAAGGAGTTGCAGAGCCGCCGCGGTATTGAACGGCAGATCCAGCGACCTCCTATGCGCCTCTATCACGCTGGGCGTCTGGTTGAATGCCGGCGGCGGGCGCAGTTGGTGGCGGGTTGCGGTCCTGCGCTGCTCGGCGCCACTGTTTGCTCGCAAGAGTGGTCCTGACCAATCCCGGAACGAGCAAAGCCAGCACGGCAACCCCAACTGAAAGGAGTTGCCCTGCATACCAGCCATTTGCCCCGCTGACCAGGGCCCCTCCCAGAAGTACCAAGGTGACATAAAACGGCGCATACTTAACAATATGCTTCAATTCAGCAGAGTTCCTGGATGTCCCCCTGATCGCGGCCACACACAGGGAAAGATTCACGATCCCGATAATAGCCATCAGTGCAAGCCATAGATCCGGATACCAGGGTTCCGCATATATGAGGGCTCCAGCTATTAGCAATGCCACCGTGATAGCGTAGAGATTCCTGCATCTATAAAGCCGCTCAGTATCCGCCGTTTCATCTCCTCGCATCTCTTGCCTTTGTTTCCTAATGCGGAGGGCCAGTTGCAGCCAGAAGTAGATACCGAAGAGTAGACTCAGAGCGAGTCTCACGAATAGATTCAGTTCGACTTCGCGCGTCCCTCCTTGGTTGACGCTGGCAGCCATCGAAATAATTGCCCCGCCGAAGGCCAGTAGCGACAAGGAGAAAACCGACACACCCTCAGTGGTGCGATCATTCTTGTAAGTTGTACGGTTGGCAAGACTGTGGACCTCGAATATTAGGGACTCTAGGCGCTTCTCCCGCAGTTCGCCCGAAGACTGCTCCTCCCATATCCGCTTCCACTCATCGCGCGTCACCTGCGAGATGTGCAGAAAATAGAGTTGCGAGTATTGAAGTTGAGCGCCTTTTATACTGGGGTTCGTTATGCCCGGCAAGCCCAGCGGTTGCGTGAGTCCCGCAAGCAGGATTACGACAGAAACAGCCACTCCAAGCAGAAAAATAGAGATGAAAATTAGAGCAAGAGGTACATGGTAGGGATCTACGCGGAACACGCGAGCGGCATATGTTCCAGAGTTGAGAGCCGCTAGCGCAAGGACGGCGGCCGTCAAGAAAGCCACACCGGTCAGCAGCCTGGCGATCTTATCGTCTTGATGCTTTGTGGCGTCCAATACCTCATCAAAGCCCTCTTTGAGCAATGAGAGCTTTTCTTCGGTAACCTGCTGAGGGTTGGCATCGTTGGGCGACATTACTCTCCCACTGGAAAATGTAAAGCCAGTGCGGCGATCTGGATGGCGCCTGACGTATCTACACTACTCCGGGCGTACTCGGTATGCTTGTCGATCATCTGCGGTGATGTAGATGTCGAGACACCCCGCGAAGGGGTTGAGGAATACAGCTTCTCAACTGCTCGGTGTGCCGGGAAAGCCGTCCGAGGTGTCGGCCGGGCGCCCGACCGCCGTACGCGCTCGCACTCGGCCTGAAAGTGCCCGTACCAGAAGAAGTCCTCTACCGAAACCTCCGCCAGGGCCCGCTCCCATATCTGGGCCGCAAATTCAGCGACCTGCTGCCAACCACCCAGCAGGCTGCCAGCCAGGAGGGCGAACATCGTCAAGGTGGCAGCGGAGAGCACCTCGCCGCTGGCCACGCTGAAGGCTCCGAGCACAGCCAGGGTCAGCGAGAGGAGTGCAGTGACGTAGATTTCCGGGTTCTCACCTGTGGAGAGATCGTCTCTCACCCGCTGTAAGAGGCGCATGTCGGTCATCGCCCGGAACCATCCGGATGCCGCCGAATGAGACAAAGCGGCTGCTCTTGGCGCACTTAGGCTCCGAACCATGAGCGTGTACCAGGACTCCCGCCGCGTACGAATCACTGCAGCCCCCGGAGAAGGGGCAGTCATCGAGGTCGACGGTCACGATGTGGCGTCCGCCGTTGAGGCGTACCGGATCACGCAGACGGTAGATGAGGGGCCTGAGGTCACGCTGTATGTGCAGCAGGGCTGGAAGGGCATGCAGTTCGAGGGGCTGGCCGAGGTGCTCCTGGAGCCGGCCGACGTGCGGCACGTCGTCATCGGATTCCTCGACAGCGTGGACTGGCGGCAACTCGATGATGCGGTGCTCGACCGTGGCGACCTGGACGGGAAACCGGGCGAGCTGACTCGCGGTGTGCTGGCACAGCTGAGGGAGTGGGCTGCGGGTGCTGCTTGATCAGACGGGCATAGCCCGGTTCGCGGAGCGTCACCTGATGCCGGACAGGGTGAAGGTCACCCGCGGCAGCGGGGAGGACATGCTGGATCCGGAGACTGGTGATCTGGTTCCCGCACCGCCTTTGCTCGTGTACGCCGACAGGGCTGGCCTGTATGCGCATCAGGAGCGCATCCGCGGCAAGGGGAGCCACGACGGGGCTTGGGTGGAAGAGGTACGGCCCGGCTACCGGATGCTGATGCCGCTCTCCGCCCCGGAGGTGCAGGAGGACGACTCCGTACTGGTCGAGGAGGCTCGGGACGAGCAGGCGGTTGGCCGCACGTACCGGGTGACGGCCCTCGGTGAGGTGTCTTCGTTCCCTGTGCTGCGGACGGTGTGGCTGGAGGAGCACAACCGGAAGGCCGCCTCGTGAGTGGCGGCGTGTTCACGGACGCGGCAGCGTTGGCTTCGGCTTTGGACCGTGGGGCGCAGCGTTCGCTGTCGGCGACGGAGACGGTGATGCGGCACAGTGCCCAGGCTCTGGTGAAGCGTGTGCAGCACAATGCGTCAGGGCGCCCTGGTCCCCGCGTGGTCACTGGCAAGTACCGGGCTTCGTGGATGAGCGACGTGCACCGCGCGGGTCCCGTTGTCGTTGCCGAGGTGGGCACTGCGGCACGGCAGGCTCGGCGTCTGGAGTTCGGCTTCGTCGGCGTCGACAGCCTCGGCCGGCACTACAACCAGCCGCCTTATCCGCACCTGGGGCCGGCTGTTGACCAGACCGGGCCAGCACTGGTGCGGGCTCTCGGGCACGCCGTGACGGAGGCGCTGTGAGTGCGCTGACCGTGGACATGGAGCAGTCGCTCGCCGAGGTCCTGGCCGAGCACGAGCGGGGCATGCTGGCCCGAGCGGTTGTCGTCGCCGAGGTGCTGGACGACGAAGGTGAGCGGTCCCTGTCCGTGCTGACAACTCCCGGCATGCCGGAGTGGGATGCGCTGGGCCTGTGCCGCTACGGCGCGCTGTCCATCGAAGGGCCCGCTGCCTCGTTCTTCACCGAGGACGGCGAATGATCGACCGCGCGCCAGTGTCTGAGGCGCTCCAACACCTGATCGTGAAGGCGACGGGCCGACCGTGCGGTCTCGGCGTGCTGCCGTTGGTGAACGGGAAACCTGCCGAGGTGCCGTACACGGTGCTGTATCCGCTCGGCGGACCGTTGGGCGGTGCGCCGCTGGCGGATGCGTCAGAGGATGCAGAACTCGTCTATCAGCTGACCTCGGTCGCTGGCCGTACCGATCAGGCGGAGTGGATGGCTGACCGGGGGCGTCGAGCCGTCCTGGAGCGCGTGCCGTCGGGCGCGTGGCGGTATCCGCTGGAGATACGCGGAGTTGATGTCTGGGGGCGCGAGCTGGATGCCGACGACGGCACCGACACCACCGCCTCCGCCCAGGGCGTGGTGACCAGCGCGCAGCGATACCGGCTGAGCGCCACCGGGTAAGACCTGACTCTCCTGCCGTCCGACTCGGACGACGCCCGGCCCGCCTGACCCAATTGGTAGAGGTGCGCGGTACCGGCCCCTGTTGGGGATATCGGCCGCAGAGTTCCCGGTTCGACCCCGGGGGCAGGCACAACAACCTGCCCGTCTGGCAGACGCTTGTGGTCGGAGCCACGCGATGCCTAGGGCAGCGTTGCTCGGCGGTTCTCGAAGATTGTTCCAGCCAGCGGGTTCGTGGGATCCGCGTGGTGGACAACCTCCTCCAGCATGCGCATCCTGACCACTTCCCTAGGGGGGAAATAGGCGCTTGCCTCATTTCGCAACTGCGCCAAAGCTTGGGGACGAGGCGGAAGAAGGAGGGCTACTCGCACCTGATCTTCCGTACCCCGCAGAGCATCGGCAAGGCCGCTGTGAGACAGCTCGTACCCGGCATGTGCAGCCTGTGCGAGAGCACTCTCCGCTGCCGACCGCAGCCCCTCGCACTTCTCGTCGAACTCAGCCAAGGTCACTGTCCTGCCTGCCTCCGCGTCTTGCAGGACACGAACGAGGTAGACCAGCCAGGCACGGCATCGGAGCCCGACGTCGTTGACGAGGTCGACCCTTCGGGCCGTTTCGTTCCTCAAATCCTTGCGCCCGTCGAACCGCTCCTTACGCCTCTGCAAGAAGAGCGGTCCGAAGAAGGCCGCTGATCCACCGATCAGTGCACCGATCACCGTTCCGCTAAGCCCCGCCAACGCCGCATCCATGAGGCCACAGTAGACAAGGGCCCTGACGGCGCAGGTCTGGCTGGAGGCTGTGCCGCTTGCCGACAGTAAGGTGATCTACATGCAGTGGCTCGGGCTTGCCGTCTCTGGTTGAGCTAGCCCGCATCCTCACCGCGGAGGCCCCGCGCGGACGCCCACCCGATCAGGGATGGGCCGGTTCCCCGACTCGTCGTCGAGGGACGGGGCCACCCCAACTCGCACGTCTGGCTGCCGTCCCGGAATCGGACAGCAGACCTTGCAGGTAAAGAAGTATTCGCGGCGCGGCGTCACTCGCGTCCTCTGGCTGAAGACGGTCGCTGATCAGGGTCATGTGCCGACCCGTCCCGAGCTGACCGCCGGCACCGACCTCACCAATGCGATCGCGGCGATCGACGGCTGGTCGCTGTCGAACCAGGCCATCGAGACCCCCGACCTCGGCAGCACCTTCGAGTCGAAGATCCCCGGTACTGACCAGGCCGACGACTCGTCCCTCGGCTTCTACGAGGACAAGGTGTCGGACGAGATCGAGCAGCTGCTGAAGAAGGACGACACCGGCTGGGTCGTCTTCCTCCGCAAGGGAGACGTGCCCGCCTCTCGCAGCATGGACGTCTTCCCCGTCCGGATCGGCTCCCGGTCGCCGAACTATTCGACGGACAACGAGGCCGCGAAGTTCACCGTGAACTTCTCGATCACCGAGAAGCCGACTCAGGACGCGGAGATCCCGGCCGCTGGCGTCCAGCCGAAGATCGAGAAGTAGCCCGGCCGCCGCCCTTGAACTGCCCGGCCGGCCTGCGCACGTTGCAGCGCCATCCCCCTCTGTTCCGGCGCTCGCCGCACGGTCCGGCCGGGCTCCCCACCTGTTCCCCGTCATCGCGCTTCTGTGGAGTCCTGCATGTCCAGCACCACCCGTCCTACCCCTGCACCGCCCGCGAACGCTGTTGCGCGTGACGCTCATTGGGCCCGCAAGTTGGCTCGTCTCCGTGCCCGGCAGCTTCCGGAGCACACCCTGCGGATTTGCGACGACCTGGCCGCGAAGAAGCATCTCGAGCAGGCGAAGCTGGAGGTAGCTCGCTGCCGGATGGCCGACGCGGAGGCCGAGCGCACCACCAGCGCGGAGACAGAGCGGGCGGAGCACGACCTCGTGGTGGCTCGGGAGGCGTTCGACGAGGTCTCCCTGGCGCTTACGTTCAAGGCTCTGCCCCGGCCCGTGCTGGACGGGCTGATCAAGCGGTTCCCGCCGACGGAGGCGCAGGCCGAGGACGGGGATGCCTGGAACCCGGACACGTTCCCCGCGGCACTGATCGCGGCCGCGCACATTGAGCGTGACGACGCCGGCGAGGCTGTCGAGGGAATGACCGAGGACGACGCCCAGGACCTTCTCGACAGCTGGCCAGTGGCCGAGTCCAACGCGCTGTTCGCCGCGGCGTGGCAGGCGCAGCAGATCATCCGTACCAGCACCGTGGAGCTGGGAAAAGACTGATCGGGGACGCACAGCTCCGCGCGGAGCTGGAGCTGTGCGACCGCTACCGGATCCCACATTCGTTCTTTCTCGGCGCGGGTGACGGCCGCTGGTCGGAGACGGACCGGGCGAAGGCACTCGCGTACGAGGCGTACCGGTCCAGCGTGTGCGCGAACTGCGGGACCAGGGCTGCGGAGTGGGACGAGGCCCAGGGCGGTGACCGGTACGCGTACGTCACCACCACCGTGCGGTGCGTCGGCTGTGAGCTGATCACCGCCGAGCAGGAGCAGGTCCCGGACGGGGCCGATGGGTATGGCGTGCGGATCGGCCTCGTTCCGCGCGGCCAGTGGGAGCAACGCCAGGGGTAGAGCGAGAAAGGGGCGCGGGGAGTAAGGGCACCGGCAGGTGTCGAACTACACGCTCAGCGTGCAGATGCGCGCCGACGCGTCCCGGCTCCTGTCCGAGGTCCGGCAGGCATCGCGCGCCGTCCGCGCACTGGGCCGGAACGTCACTGCGCTGAACCGGCAGCTCGGCCAGACCGGCTCCGGTGCCCGCGGCGCAGCATCCGGGCTGCACACCCTGGGACAGCACGCCGACGGTGCCCGCACCGGTCTACGCCGCGTCGGCTCGGACGGCCACGCTTCGATGCGGCAGCTGCAGCACGGGCTGCTCGGCGCCCGTCAGGAAGCGCACCACCTGCGCAACCTCGTCGTCGGTGGCGGCATCGTCGCCGGGCTCGCCGAGATCGCGAAAGAGGGCAACGAGTACCAGCGCGCCATCAACAAGTGGGGCGCGGTCACCGGAGCGTCCGGCGTCGAGATGGTGCAGGCCGCGGCGAAGGCCCGCGAGCTCGGCGCCGACCTGAACATCCCCGGCACGTCCGCGGCGAAGGCTGCGGACGCGATGCTGGAGCTGGCCAAGGCCGGCCAGACCTCCACGTCGTCGATCGCGAACGCACGGGCGGCGATGCAGCTCGCCGCCGCCGACAACCTCTCGGCAGCGGACGCGAGCCGATACCTCGGCGACGTCATGGACCAGTTCGGTCTGTCGTCGAACAACGCAGGCCGGGCAGCGGACGTCCTTGCCGCCTCCGCGAACGCTGCGTCCGGCGGGCTGCAGGACATCTACTACGCGATGTCCTACACGGGCCCGGTTGCGGCCCAGTTGGGCATCTCGATCGAGGACACCTCAGCCGCGGTGGCGATGCTGGCCCGCTCGGGCATTCTCGGCTCGAAGGCCGGTACGTCGCTGCGCGGCATGCTGACGAACCTGGCCAAGCCGACCGCGAACATGCGCAAGGGCCTGGCAGAGCTCGGCATCGAGGCCTGGGACACGCAGGGCAACTTCAAGGGCCTGCGCACGGTCATCGAGGGCTTCGAGCAGGCCCAGCACCGGATGTCGCAGAAGGACTTCCTGGGGGCGCTCGCCAACGTCGTCGGCAAGCCCGCCCTGGCCGGGGCTTCAGCTCTCGCGCATCAGGGTGTCGAGGCGTTCGACCAGATGCACACGGCGATCGCCCGCACCGGTGCCGCCGGGGAGATCGCCGCCTCCCAGACCAAGGGTCTCGCGGGTGCGGTCACGCAGCTCAAGACCCAGGCGTCGAACACCGGCCAGGCCCTCTACACGGCGGCCGCACCGGGGCTGGAGAAGGTCACGCGGCTGCTGACCGCCGGGATGGCCGCCGCTACCCCCGGTATGGCGGCTGCGCTGGACTACGTGCAGGACCTGTACACGCTGGCCGGGCCGTCGGTGTCGAAGGCGGTCTCGGCCGGTCTGGACGAGGTGGGTGATGCGCTCGGCGGCCTGGGTGGTCCGCTGAAGGACATCGCGTTCGACGCCACCGCCGCAGGCGTGAACGTCCTCGTCAACGGCGGCCGCGCCCTCCTGGAGATCCTACGCAACGTCGTCTCAGCGGCGTCCCCGGTTGCCGACGCCATCGGTGACGTCGCTGAGGAAGCGGATGCGGGCGGCACGGCGCTCGACATCATCGTCACCGCCCTGAACTTGGTCTCCGCGGGCGCCGGTGCCGCATCAACGGTGCTCGTCCCGCTCGGACACGTCGTGGCCGGGCTGGTGCGCGGCTTCTCCGCGCTGCCAGGCCCCATCCAGACGGCGATCATCGCGATGCTTCTCGCCCGCCGGGCCACCCCGGTTTTCATGAACCTGGCCCGCACCGTTGCCGGACCGGCCACCGGCGCCTACCGCTCCTTCAGTGACCAGATGCGGGTGCAGGAGCGGCTTGCCGCCGCGCAGGGCCAGTCCATCGGCCGGATCGGCCAGGCCCTGGCAGTGGTACAGACCCGCATCCCCGTTGTGGGGCAGATGGCCTCCGCATTCCGCAACGCCAACGGCCCGATCAACGGCGTAGCCCGCGCGATCGGGGCCGGAGTCGGCGGTGCTGCCCGTGGGCTGATGGGCGCGCTCGGTGGCCCTTGGGGCGTCGCCATCGCCGCTGCTGGTGTGGGGCTGTCGATGCTCGCCTCTCACCAGCAGCGAGCCGCCCAAGCGGCAGCGGAACACCAGTCTCGGATCAGCACTCTCACGCAGGCTCTGCGGGAGTCTAACGGTGCGGTCACGGACAGCGTCCGTGTCGCAGCCGCCCAGTCGCTCATGGACACGAAGGTCCATGACGGCAAGAAGCGTCTGGTCGATGTCATGGCGGACGCCGGGATCTCCATGCGGGAGCTCACCAACTCCTACCTCGGGCAGGGCAAGTCCCTGGGGACTCTTCAGTCGGAGTTGAACGCGACAGCCGCCGCCAATCTGCGGGCGATCAGGGGCGGCGGAGTTGGGTACACCGAGTTCGGCCAGAAGGCGAAGAAGGCCGCTGACGCCCTCGGCTCGGTCAAGGGCGAGATGTCCGATGCCGTCAAGGACGCGAAGAATCTGGCCGATGCCACCGGGACGGGAGGCCGGACCGCGGCCGATGCGGTCGGGCCGTTCGGGAAGTTCTCCGACGCGATGCGCCGCCTGTCCGACACGACAGCGGATGCCGACACCCGGGCTCGTGCACTGCACGATGCACTGAACGTCCTCGCCGGCGGCTCGGTGAACCTCTCTGCGGCCGAAGCCAGGCTGAACCGCTCGGTGTCCGATGCGTCCGAGTCGTTGAAGGGCGGCGTCGACCAGACACAGGGGTACGGCAAGTCCCTGCTGAACATGGACGGTTCACTCTCGACCGTCACCCGCAACGGGCAGAGGCTGTACGACCTGTTGCAGGGCCTTTCGACGAACTCGGCGGACGCCGCGCTCGCGGCGTATCAGTACGCGGAGGCGAACGGAAAGAGTGTCCCGGAGGCGCTGAAGGCTGCGCAGAAGCAGATGGAGACCGCCCGCGAGTCCGCCATCACCACCGCTCAAGGTTTCGGGCTGGGCGCCGAGCAGGCCGCGAAGCTCGCCGACGCCGCCGGGCTCATGCCCGAGCAGGTCTCCATCCTTCTCCAGACAGCCGGCATGGATGAGTCGATGGCGGAGCTGATCGCCGTCCAGCAGGCGTTGAAGGCAACCCCGGACAAGAAGACCGTCACCATCGCCACCCTCAGCAACGAGGCCCGCGAGGACCTGGAGAAGCTCGGCTTCAAGATCAAGGACTTGAAGGACCGGCGTGTCCAGGTCACCGCTCCTACCGGCGTGGCGCTGACGGACCTTGATGCGCTGATCGCGAAGATCGCCCAGACTCCGGGCGGCAAGCAGGTCAAGGTCACCTCCTCGACGCAGGAGACGATCAGCAGCCTGGAGGCGGTCAAGCAGAAGATCGCCGGAGTGCCGGGCGGCAAGACCGTCACGGTGCGCGCCCCCACGGGGGAAGCGCGGTCTCAGCTCGAAGCCCTGGGCATCAAGGTCACCGACATTCCGGGCAGCAAGAACGTCACGGTCACGGTGCCGACCAGCGGTCCGATTTCGGCGGCCAGCAGCATCCAGGGGGCCATCAACGGGATTATGGGCCGCACCATCGGCATCGGTGTATCCCTCGCGGCCACGAGCTGGGACCGGGACAGCAACGGCATCCCGGACCTGATCCAGGCCCCTCAGGCGCGCGGCTCGGTCATCGACTACTACGCCGACGGCGGCGTCCGCGAGAACCACGTCGCGCAGATCGCGCCCGCGGGCGCCATGCGTGTGTGGGCGGAGCCGGAGACTCACGGAGAGGGCTACGTCCCGCTCGCGGAGTCGAAGCGTCCTCGCTCGCGCCGGATCACCGAAGAGATCGTGCGGCGGCTCGGCGGTGATCCGTCCGGGATCGACTGGTACGCCAACGGCGGCCTGTCGAACTGGTCCTACCAGCCCCTTGGCGGCTCCGGATTCTCCGTATCCGACGTCGTCTCGAAGTCGCAGCGCAAGGGCAAGGGCGGCAAAGAGCACTTCGACCTCGGGATGTTCGAGCGGAACCTGCGCAGTTCGGTGCGCACCGCTTCCGCTTGGCGCAATGACCTGGCGACGGTGTCCCGGCGTGCGGGCACTGACGTCGCCAAGGCGCTGGAGGAGATGGGTGAGGACGGTGTCGCGCTCACCCGCAAGATGGCCCGCGGGTCCAGCACGTACGTGAAGTCGATGGCGGCGCAGCTCACCAAGCTCGCCGGCACCGCGAAGGCCACGCTGGCCGACTACACCGGTCAGTTGCAGAACGCAGTCAAGGACTCCACCGCCTTCCAGAACAACCTGTCGAAGCTGGCCGCGAACGGATACGGGGCGCTCGCCCAACGCCTGGCCGAGCAGAACGACGAGAGCGCCGAAACCCTCGCCGCGCAGGCGACGAAGGATCCGAAGAAGGCCAAGCAGGCCAACACCGCCGCCAAGAACGCGGCGAGCGCCCTCGACAGTGATCAGCTCACCGACCTGGTGAAGGTCATTGGGGTGCTGGCGAAGAACAAGGGCATTCACGCGGTGGCGGAGGCCGGGGCTCTGGACGAGGACCGGGTCATCGAGATCGCCAACCGCGCAAAGGGGCAGATAAAGAAAACGGGCAAGGCCGACCGGTTCCTCGCAGATCTGGTGAAGGCGAACGCTGGTAAGGCGTACGCGGACGGCGGTATCTGGGAGCCGGGTGTCTACTCCTCCCAGCGTGGGCTGATTAAGTTCGCCGAGCGGGAGACCCGCGGTGAGTCGTACATCCCTCATGCTCCGGCCAAACGGGGGCGGGCCTCCGCTGTGCTCGCCGAAACCGCGGACCGCTTCGGCTACTCCCTGACCCCGCGCCGTCTCGTCGACGCCGCCGATGGACGGGCCCGCGTAGTCGTCGTGCACCAGGCCCCGGCGATCGGCAGCCAGACCATCCACGTCGCCCAGAGCCCAGCCTCGGCGGACGACATCGCCTCCGCAGTCTCGTATCAGATGCGGCGTGCGAAGCGTGGGGGCGTCCTGCGATGAGCTCGCCCGACCTCAAGGATTTCCAGCTCGACTTCGGCGGCATCGTTCTCGGGCACGGCACGTCTATCCCGATCGCCGAGATCGAGGGGCTGGGCCGTGCCCGTGTGCGCGGTGAGGTGGTTGCGCAGCCGGGCGCTGATGGCGCGTGGTTGTCCCCGGACTGGTACGAGGCCCGCACGCTGAGCATCGACTGCGCGATCAGGACGCCAGGCGACCCGGCCGCTGCCGCGCAGATCCTCGCGGGCCTGGAAGCGGTCGCCGACGAGGCGCGGGTGCGCACGGTGGGCGGGGCGCTGATGCCGCTGCGCATCAAGTGGCCCGGCTCGCCCGTGCGGGTCCTGTTCGGCCGGATGCGGAAGATCGACCCGACGTTGGGGAAGGCCGCGTTGGGCTGGGTGCCGCTCGACCTTGAGTTCGTTGCCCCTCACCCGCGCTTCTACGCCGACTTCGAGCAGCAGACGCAGCTGCGGCTCGGCTGGCTGTCCGGCGGCGGCTTCAGGGCACCTGTCCAGGCGCCGATCCGCGTCATCAGCGGAAATCCGTCCGGGCAGACGCGCCCCGGCTGGGTGACCAGCAACGGCGACGTCGATACCCATCCGGTCATCACCGTGCATGGGCCGTGCGCGAACCCGGTCATCACGCATGTTGAGACCGGCCGGTCCATCGACTTGCCCGTCACGCTCGCCGCCGGCCAGTGGGTGCGGATCGATACGCGCCCCGGTCAGATCCGCGTCACCCGCGAAAACGGCGGCAGTGCACCCACCAACTCCCGTCTGGACACGTTCGTGCTGCCGCCCGGGCGCAGCGAACTGCGCTGGACGGCGTCCGATCCGACCGCGACCGCCCGCCTGACGGCGCAGTGGCGCGATGCCTACACCTCCCTCTCAGACCGAAGGGTTTCGATCCACCGATGACGCTTGCCCAAGCCCCTCTGCTCGTCGACGGCGCCACTCACAGCGCGCAGACGTTCCGGATGATGATCAAGGACCTCAGTCGCGGGATGGAGGGCATTACGGAGGCCACGGACCTGAAGGTGACGCCGTTGCCCGTCCCCGGCTCGGGCGTGCAGGTTGCGGACGGTTCGGCGGTGATCCGCGGCAAGGCGAACATGTGGCAGGGCTCGTACACCGCCTACAACATCGGCACGGAGACGGTGCCGATCGCGCCCACCGGCGCCACACCCCGCTCGGACCTGATCGTCCTGAAGGTCCAGGACCCGGAGTACGAGGGCGGCCTCGACCCGGCGAAGGACGCGATCAACTACTTCGACATCATCCCCAACGTCTCCCCCACCACAACCAAGGCGCCCAAGGGCGTCACCGGCATCGCGATAGCCCGCCTCGACATCCCCGCGAACACCGCCACGATCACCGCGGCGATGATCCGCGACCTGCGCACGGTCGCCAACCCCCGGCGGGAACGCACGCTCTACACCGCGTATCCCGCGAAGCTGACCAAGGCGTGGAAGGACGACGACAAGTGGCATGACTGGCCGCCGGAGGCACGCTGGTCGATCCCTGTCCCTGAGTGGGCGACGAAGCTGGTGTTCACCATCACGATCGCCGGGCTTCGCCTCGACTACGACAGCCTCTACGGCCGCATCCAGCCCGTATTCGGCACCATCGCCGGGCAGGACACTGTCGTCGACGACAACCAGGGCAAGGTCGTCCGTCGCAACACGGCGATCGTCGCCGACACCATCAACCTGCCGGCCTCATACCGGGGCACCAGCCAGGTCCTCTCCATGCAGGCCCGTATGGCGAAGGACTGGAAGGGCGACCTCGGCGTCGACGGCGGCACCAGCATCGTCGCGGATGTCGAGTTCACCGAGGGCCCGGTGTGACCTACCGGTACCTGACCCAGGACGCCTTGACTGGTGAATGGCTCTCCCCGCATCTCCCGCTCACTGACGTTGAGTTTGGCCCCGAACTCAACGGGCCGGGCCACTTGAGGGGAATGCTGTCGCCGCGGCTTGCGTGGCTGCACCCTGAGCTGGCCGAGCCGGGGACAACGCTGATCTACGCCGAGCGCAACGGGCAGCTGCGGTGGGGCGGGCTGATCTGGCAGACCGAGCCCGAGGGCAACGATCTGAAGGTGGAGGCAGCGGGGTGGACGTCCTACCTGCAGCACCGGCACGACCTCGACGGTGAGCTCGGAGGCCGCGGACCTTACGTACGCGCCGACCCCTGCAAGATCGCGCGAGACATCGTCGCCTACGCCCAGTCGATCCCGGACGGCGACCTCGGGCTGAGCGTCGACGCGACCACGTCGAAAGCCACGGTCGGCACGCCCTCCGAGCCGTGGCACTCACGCTGGTGGGAGACCCCGGTCCTCGGCGATCAGTTCGACGACCTCGTGAAAGATCCGGACTCTCCCGACTACACGTGCACTACCTGGTGGGGCAAAGCGCGGCGTCCGGTCCGCCGCATACAGCTCGGCTACCCGCGTCTGGGAGCGCGGCGCACCGACGTGGCGTTCACCAGCGGCATCAACATCATCGACAGCCCGCCGGTCACCTACAGCGCCGATGAGTACGCGCAGGTCGTCATCGCCACTGGCAGCGGCGAGGGGCGCGCCCAGCAGCGTGCGATCGAAGCTGTCCGCAACCGCAGGCTGCGCCTGGAGTACGTCCTGGAGCTGCCCGAGGTACGCGGCAAGGACTCACTGGCTCGGCGCGCGAAAGCCGAGCGGGCATGGCGGCAGTCCCTCGGCCACGTCGAGCAGATAACCGTCCGCGACCACCCACGGGCGCCGATCGGCTCCTGGCAGGTCGGTGACGACGTACGCGTAACTGTTCGCAACCAGTGGACGAACTGGTCCGGATGGTGCCGCATCACCGGCTGGACCGTACGGCCCGACACCGAGGCCGGCGAGACCGCCAGCCTCAGCCTCGCCCGCGCAGACGGCTACCACTACGGCACAGCCGCATAACCCGAAGGACGCTCGTCTTGTCTACCGACATCGGTACCCGACTCGCGCTTCTGGAGAAGCGGGTCCAGGCCCTCGCACGGGCCCCGAAGCTCGCCAACGCTTCGATCGAAAACGGCGCCCTGGAGGTGTACGACGCGCAAGGTTCGCTGCGCGCCCTCGTGGGCCAGCAGCCGGATGGCACCAGCGGCGTCACTGTTGTCAACGGGCCGGTTCCACCGACGCCCGTCGCACCGACGGTGGAGGCGGCGATCGGGGCCTTGTACGTGTCGTGGGAGGGAGAGTTCGTCGACGCCGCCGCGGCCCCGCTGGACTTCGCCCGAGTAGAGGTCCATGTCGGACCGACAGCCGAGTTCGAGCCGACGCAGGGGACGTTGCGTAACACCGTCGAGACGCCGCAGGGCGGATCGTGCACCGTACCGCTGCCGTATACCGAATGGTGGGTGAAGCTGCGATGCCGCAGCCTGGCCGGCGCGTCCGGGCCCGCCAGTGATGCCGCAGTCGGCACCCCACGCCGGGCGGCCTCCGCAGACCTCCAGGCAGGGTCGATCACGGCAGACGCCCTCGCGGCCGATGCGATCTCCGGTAAGCACATCACGGGCGGCACCATCGACGGCGCGGTCGTCACCGGCAGTACCGTCCGCACTGCTGAATCCGGCAGCCGGGTCGTCGTCACACCACAGCCCCCCGCACCGCTGGAGGCCATCCCGTCCGTGCTGCTGTATTCGGCGTCCGGCATGGAGAAGGCGCCGGGGACATTGAAGGCAAGCGTCAATGCAGACGGCACAGCCTTCCCCTATGCGGCGCTCACCGCGCCCGCCGTGCAGATCGACCGCTGGAACCTGCCCGACACCTCCCAGCTGTCCCTGCTTTCTCCGCAACTTGGGGTGAGAGGTGGCGCTTTCGAACTCACCACAACATCCGGACTCAACAAGGACCACGGGCAGACCTATGTGCACGGCACCAGCGCCAAGGGGCCGACCGGGACGAGCAGTTGCGAAATCTACGTCGAAGACGGCAGAGACGCCCCGGGCGGCTCCGGCAACTTGGGCGCCCGCACGTTCCTGAATGCCGAAGGCGCAAAGGTCACCATCCGTGCCGTCTCGGCGGAGGGCGATACCGAGACGGTCTTCACTACGAGCGGGATATCCGTCGGTGGTTGGATCACCCGCCCACGCACCGACTGGCAGCACATCACCATGTCCGCGGATGTCTACCCCGATGCCAAGAGTCCCGCGATGGTCCGTGTCACTGCGCAGCGCACCATCGAGCTGTCCGGCTTCGTCACGTTGAAGGACCCCGAGATTCGGGGCGGGCGTCAGATCGCCGTGCTCCCCGAGGGATACCGTCCCGCTGTACTGCGCCGCGTACTTGTTCCCTCAACTGCCAATGGCACGGTCCTCCGGCTGGACATCGGAGCCGACGGAGCCCTGAGGCTGTACGGGATGACGGGTAAGACCAGTCCTTGGGTCGGCTTCGACGGGGTGAGCTGTCGAGCTGACTGAACTGGTGACTGGCGCCGCAAGTTCGTCGAGGAAGTCCAGCTAGGTGTCGGCTGCGAAGTCCCTTGATGGCAGAGGTGTTCGCTGAGCTGCCCGCCGCGTGGGGCTCCCGCCGATCACCACGAACGGCACATGGCGCAGGTGGGATGGCGTCAAACCCCGCCGATGCCCGGATGGGCGTGGGTTCTGCACTTACGGGCAGAGCTGCTCTTCAGGCTGCCGCGTGCACTTCACCGCATTTTCGGTCGTCCTGACGCCTGTGTGGGCGGCGTTCAGGGCACCGTTCTGGACGTAGTCAACCGCGGCATCGTCCGGGTCCAGGCCCCTTCCGACAGCCCACGTGGCAACAAGATCACTGGCCTGTTGTTTGAGGAAGAAGGTCCTGTCCGGTTTGTCGCGTACGAGGCCCTGGCGCCACGTGGAGGTGAGATGCTCCACGGGGTTGCGCCGGTACGAGGGGGGCTTCGACGTATGGGCGGTGAGGTGGGCGAGGACGTCTGTCTGCCATTTCCCGCGTTCGGATTCCGGTATGTCGTCGGCGATACCGTCCAGGAAGCCGAGGGCTGAGCCACACTCGCGGGCTCGCAGTTCGAGAACGTCGTCGTCCTCGGTCGCCTTCGTCGGCACCCTGGCCAGGCCGATTGCACACCGATGGGTCTGTGCCAAGCGCAAGTTGGCGTAGGCCGATGGATCGTCGGCTACCGCGCGCATCACCCGGGTGACGTCGAGGAGGCCGGCGGGCATGCGGACGACGTGCCCGTCACGCCAGGGGGCGCGCCGCTTGCTGTAGTCCTCGTTGACGTCGACGAGTATCTCCTGGGTGTCCCTGACGTAGTCCGCGACTGCCGAGGCGATCGGCTTGCGGAGTCCGGGGGCGATCGCCAGGTCCTGACGATGCTTGACGTCGTCGCTGATGGCTCTGATCGTCTCGCGCATGTTCCGCGCCTGGGCAAGGGTGTGCTGCCCGGGCGTCGGCCCGGTGGCCGCGTCACGCAGAGCCGCCCCGAGGTCGGTGCAGCTCATGTCTGAGCGGTGTGGCCCCAGAATGCGCTGAATGGATGCGTTGTTGAGCAGCCCGTCGCAGTCGGGCTCGCTGTTGCCGGTAACCAGCGAGTACCCCACGGTGCCTCCACCGACGAGGAGGAGCACCGCTGCACTCCATATGGCTGTTCGCTTGCCCGTTCTACGGCGGGGCTGCGCCGGCGCGTCGCTGTTCATCGCCCCAACGATATGTGCGCATCGGCACGGTCGGTGCTGCGGTCGTCTTTTATGCCGTGTCGAAGGTCATTGATGCCCTGGTCGTTCCTGCCGGGTCCATCGATTTCGGCCCACTGCGAGATGAGGTCCTTCATCTCGAGGAAGCTGTCGGGGAGCGGGGCGTCAACCATAGACACCGGCAGTCCTCTTGACCTCTACATCCTGGTCCAACGCACCACCGCTAGTCATCCTGCCAGAGTGGCCGGTCTTCGATCGTGCCGAGACGAGTCTTGCCGGACTTGAGGTCGACGAGGATTGGCCAACAGTCGAGGAGCATGTCCAGCGGGTCGCGGGTGTCGAGATATTCCGTGCCGTTGAAAGGGGCGATGAAGATGTCGTTCTTCACGCGGATGCGCTCGTAGTCGATGGACATCTCGGGGTCGTAAGGCCCGGTTTCCCGCTTGAGCAATTCTTCAGCGACTTTCAGGGCTTCGGCTTCGTCCAGCATCAGTCTCTCCTGCGACTTCGGCAGGTGCGGAGTATGCCTGTTGGGTGCATTTGCCGCCGGCAGGGGAGGCTGAAGGCGCGTACCCGCCACCGCCCGGCTCCGGGAGGATCGTTGGTCCCGTGCTGGAGCAGGGCGGTGGTGGGGGGCATATGAGCGTGGGCGCGGGTCAGTGCTCGCTGGCGGTGCGGCGACGGGAGGCGACGACCAGGCCCGCGCCGACGGTGAGGGCAGCGGCGGCGCCACCGATGGCCCAAGGGGTGGCCGAACTGGCGCCGGTCGAGGCCAACTGGGCACCCGAGGAGCCGGTGCTGGAGGTCGCTACGGTGCGCTTGGCGTCGGTGGTGCCGTTGGACTTCTTGGCGTCGTTAGCGCCGTCCTGATTCTGCTTGTCGCCGTCGGTGGCCTTGCCCTCCTTGGACTCCTGGCCGTCCTTGGCGTTCTCGTCGCCCTTACTGTCCTTGTTGTTCTTGTCCTTGGCAGCCTCGGCCTCGTCCAGCTTGCGGGCCTCGTACTGGCCCACGTCGAGGAAGTGACGGACATCCTTGGCCTCGCCGCTCCGCAGCGCCTTCTTGGCGGCTTCCCTGACGTGGGGGCCGCCGGCCGAGAGGATGCGCAGGGCGCTGATGCGGTCGTCGGTCACGCGGGCTGCGTACTGGCCCGCCTCCAGGAAGCGCGTGCGGTCCTCGGGGCTGCCGTCCAATGCTTCCTGCGCGGCGTCGAAGAGCACGCTTCCGCGCTTGGTCTTATGAAGGATCCGGGCGATTTCGACGCTGTTGTCCTCGTCGCGGGCCACGTACTGGCCGACCTCCAGGAACTGGCGGAGGGCTTCGTGGGTGTCCTTCCTCAGCGCCTCAAGGGCGGCCCTCCGCACGGCCTTGCCGCCGATGCTGGAGATCTGGACGGTGCGCAGCGTGTCGTCGGCGAACTGGGCCAGTTCGTAGCCTTCCTGCAGGAAGTGCTCGCGGTCCTCGGCGGAGCCGTTCATAGCCTCCTGCGCGGCTTCGTAGACGCGGCTGCCGGGCTTGGCTTTGTTGATGATCTTGAGGATGGCGAAGCGGTTGTCCTCGTCACTCGCGTTCTTGGGCGAGGAGGTGGAGTCCTTGGACGCCTCGCCCTTCTGCGCGTCGCCCTTCTGTGCTTCCGATGCCGTGTCCGGAGCCGAGGCTGCCGAAGCCTTGTGGCCGTCCGCGGCGAATGCCGGAGAGGAGAGCAGGACGGCAGGTGCTATCGCGGCAGCGGCGACTGCGGCCGAGACACGGTTGAGCTTCAACGTGAATACCCCAAGTTTTCCTGTGGAACGAGCATTAGGTCGGACATTAGTCTGTAAATTACGCAACACAGGGTAGATTAGTTACGGCGTATCCCTGCAGGCGGGTGGGGTAAGGGCTGCGCAGGGTGTCCCTGGAGACGTCGTGGAGAGCGCCGCTACTCGGGTGACTCCGTTACTGCATAGCTGTGATCTTGGGACCCGTACGATGGCTGTAGGTGCGGGGCTGCCGGGAGAGATCGCCGATGACGGTGCCGCCGGGTGCTGAGCCCACCCTGTGGGAGCTGCACCGTGCCGTATCGCAGTTGCGTGAGGATCTGCGGGGCGACCTCGCCCAGTTGGCTGCCCGCCTGGACCAGGTGGTCACCGAGGATGTGTACCGGGCCGATCAGCGGGCGGTCGATCAGCGCATCAGTCAGATCGAGGCCGGCCTGGCTGGGCTGCGCGTCGAGCATGACCAGGCGACGGAGCGTGCCGAGCAGCAGCGCCGAGAGGATCAGACGCAGGCCGCGGCGACGCGTCGGCTGGTGATCTCGTCCTTCGTGGCCCCGCTGCTTCTCATGGCCTTGCAGTTGTGGATCGTCTCGCGCGGGGCGCCTCCGTAGGCAGTGGGCGGAGCAGTTTTATTTCAAGATCGGGCGCGGGGAGATATCGAGCGCCGACGTTGGCAACACCCCTGAGTCCTGACCGGCTCGTCGCGGCACTGCGCGCAGAAGGCGTGCGGGTCGTTGAGCGTCCCGGCTGGCGAACCCACAACCGAAATCACAAGGGCCCGTGGGGTCCTGTCCGTGGCGTGATGATCCACCACACGGTGACGTCCGGTACGAGCAACACCGTCAGCATGTGCGAGCGCGGATATGAGGGCCTCCCGGGGCCGCTGTGCCATGGCGTGATCGCCAAGGACGGCACGGTTCATCTGATCGGAAACGGCAGGGCGAACCATGCTGGTCGCGGCGACGGAGACGTTCTTGAGGCGGTGATCGCTGAGCGGGCACTGCCTGAGGCGAATCAGGCTGATACAGACGGCAACACGTCGTTCTACGGGTGGGAGTGCGAGAACCTCGGCGATGGCCGCGACCCGTGGCCGTCCGCGCAGGTCGATGCGATCGAACGTGTCTCTGCTGCGCTGTGCCGGGTGCACGGCTGGAGCGCGGCGAGCGTGATCGGGCACCGTGAGTGGCAGGCGGGGAAGGTCGACCCTAAGGGCTTCACGATGAGCTGGCTGCGCGGCCGGGTCACGGATCGCCTGAAGGGGCGCCCCACCGGAGGAACTCCCAGCGGGGACTCTTCGGGCGGCACCACGTACACGGTGAAGAGCGGCGAGACGCTCTCCGGGATCGGCAAGCGTTTCGGCATCAGTTGGCAGTCCATCGCCCAGGCCAATGGCATCACTGCGCCGTACGTCATCAAGATCGGGCAGCGGCTGAAGATTCCCGGCAAGAGCAGTGGGAAGACGTACGCGGCGCCGCCGTTCCCGGCCGGGCTCGCCCCGGGCCGTAACTCGCCCTCGGCCAAGCGACTCCAGCAAGCCCTCAAGGACACCGGATGGCTCGACCGGTCGGTGCCGCTGTCCGACAACTACGGCCCACAGACCCAGGACGCGGTCGCCGGCTTCAACCGCAAGCACAACCTGCACACCACCGGCCGCCCCAATGACCCGGCCATCGGTTGGCGCGGCTGGGACCTTCTGCACCAACTCGCCTACGGGAACTGAACTTGAGCACCTTCATCCATGTCCACAGCACCCGCCTCTACGGCATTGCCGCTGCGGCGCTCTCGCTGATCGCCTACTACGTCGAGGGGCTGCCGACTGGGCTGATCCTCGCCCTGGCAGCCGCGATGCTCGGCACCAGCGAAGCCGTGCAGCGCGTCGAAGACCGCAAGACCGTCAAGGCCCTTCACCAGGAACCGCCCCTGCCGACGCGAGTCTGAACTGAGGCGCTTGGGGTTGCGTGAGTAGCCCCCGGCCTCCTCCTGACGGTGGCATGATCGACGCTGTCTGGAGGAGGCTTTGCTGTGCACCCTGTAGTCCACCTCGTTGGCTGCGGCACACGACCGACCAGTGACCTGCCGGACTTCGCGGCCGGTCTTCATACCGACGGCTGGGACCCGTACATCATTCTCAGCCCTGTTGGTCGTCGGTTCCTTGGTGACAGGTCGGTGGTTGCTGCCCTTGGGGCCTGGCTCGCGAAGCAATAGTGACTACGCATGCCCCCTGGCCCGTCTGCTCCGAGCGTGGATTACAGGAGTGATATCACCGGCGAAATGGCGCATCACCGCCCATGCTGGCAGGTTGAGGACCCGCCATCGGCTCACGCGCACTCGGCCGGTCGCGGAGCCATGCGGCCTGACACCAAGGAGGCCGCGGCCACTCCGAGGAGGTCTGATGACGCCGCGCCTCGCCCTTCGCAAGTTGCCCTACGCGTTCAAGGCCGACGCCGACATCCAGGCTGTGGGGGCGGCGCGTCGAGTCGTGCGGAAGGTGGTGGAGAGTCTGCGCCTGGGATGGCAAGCGCCGTCGCTGGATGATCTAGAACTGCTCGCTGGGGAGTTGATCACCAATGCGGTAGTCCACACGGGGGCGCCCTGCGTGGTCTGTATCCGGTGGACTGGCCGAAGGATCCGCGTCGAGGTGACCGACACCGACACAAGGGACGCGGAGCTGAAAACCCCGCCGCCGAGCGACGAGCACGGTCGTGGCCTCCTTCTCGTTGATGTCCTGGCTGCGGCCTGGGGTAGCTACCGGGAACCAGCGGGCAAGACCACATGGTGCGAGTTGGCTGCGGCCGCTGCAGGCCCGGCATCCGGCGTCGATGCTCAGTCGACTGGCTGCCGGGACCGGAAGCATGCCGGAGCATCTGCGATTGGCTGACGGGGCTGTGGACCTTCCCCGCGCTCACGCCGCGTCCGTGTCCGAACCGACCTGGTGATGCTGCCCGTCTCCAACGGCACAGTGTCCGACCCCACGTCTACGCTGCAAGCCAACCAGTGATCAAGGAGGCAGGGCGTGCAGATCAAGCGTCACCAAGTGGGCGGGGAGGCGGTCTCGGCAGTACGTGACGACTTCGCGAGCCGGATCGGAGGGCGGGCGCATTCCATGTCGAAGGCCGGCCCGATAGCCACGTACGAATGGCAGTCGCTCGCCGAGGAGCTCCTTGACTACCTGGGCGCTCTGTCCGTCGAGTGGCCCGACCTCGACACCCCGGAGGCCAAGGCGGTCCTCAAGGACGCCACGGAAGCCGCGGCCGGCGCCGTCGCATACGCGGCGTACCACCCGCACAACTCCTTCGAGGTCATGCTCCTCAACTACGTGAACTTCGGGATCAGCTACGACCCCCGCGGCGAGGAGAGTCCCGCGGATCAGGTCACCCCGCAGGAATGGATCGACGCGTACTGCCTCGCGATCCTGTCCGACAAGGCGGCGTGGCATGGTGAGGCGTTCCACTTCGCCCGGGAGAAGTTCAGCAAGGACGCGGCGGGAAACACCTCCGTCGAGCTGATCAACGGGTTCCTGGCTCAGGTCGGCGGCGACATCGGTGACGACGACGAGGAGTACCCGCCGAGCGCGGAGGCCAGGCTCGGCGCGATCGACGCCGCGCTGGCCCGGATCCGGGTCCGAGCGGAGGAGACCGGCGAGAGCCTGCTCGGCCAGTCGCACACCGTGGCGCTGCGGACCCTGCGTGCTCTGGCCGCAGGGGATCGGGAGGCGTTCGACACGGGCCTGACCGACCTGCTTATTCCCCTCAGCGAACAGCGCGGCTCAACTGCCGGGCCGCGTAGCCTCCTCCCGCTCCTGCCGATCGCCCTGGCCGCGCTCGCGTACCGGGGCCCGGGCTGGGCTCCGGCGGTCGACACTGACTACCTACCGCGCGGCCTGGTCACCGGGTTCGAGACCCCCGGCCCACGGGTCGGCGCCCTGGGTCGCAACCGTCGTCGGGACGCGGTCGCTGCCTTGGCCGAAGGCCCCGTGGTCATCGAGCGGCCGATTCCACCCTTGGCCCTGCACCCGGAGAGCGAGGCCCTGTTCGAGAAGTACACCCGGGAGGCATTCACCGAGGTGGACGGTAAGCGCCCCGGCGTGTGGCAGCTCGCCAGTGCCCTGAGCAACCAGGAGATCCTCTTCAAGGTGCGCGCCTCGCACTCCGCCGATGTCACAGACGTCCAGATGGCGCATCTGCGCCTGGCCTCCCAGCTGGGGGCGGCCCTGTTCCGCATAGCCCTCGCCGAGCCTGGTACCGAGGCCGAGGTGAGCATCGACGGTCGTACGGTCGCCTACCCGGCTACCCGAGGCGAGCACGCGAGCGCCGGCCACTGGCAGACCGCCACGAACTTCGCGCTGGTCACCGGCGTACGCGAGGTCCTCGCCCCGCAGGTGCTCACCGGCCCGACCTACGCCCGCAAGGACGGCTCGGCTTTCGCCTCGTACCGCGAGGCCCTCCACGACTACCTCAGGGGTGAGGATCCCCTCCCGGCGACGGAGCGTGCCCTGCACGAGGTCGAGCGGGCCAAGGACTGGGGTTTCTTCCCGCCGCCCGTCGTTCTCTTCTCCCAGCTCGTCGAGGGCGATGAGGAGAGCTTCAACTTGGCCCTGGCCGACGCCCTCGAAGCCCACCGTGATCACTACCAGGTTGCCGACCGCGCGGACGACTGCGACGCAGCGGTCAACATCGACATCCTGGCGCTGACCTGCCACGCCCGCCGCAGGGGCTGGACGATCCGGGTCGAGTCCCCCTACTTGCCGCAGCGGTTGCTCCAGGCGGCCGAACCCTTCTAGCCAGCGTGGGGATCGGTGCGCCCTGGGTGGTTAGGCCAACGGGGAGTGCCGCCCACGGCCGCCGCGTTGTCGCCGATCCGGGGCGTGGCCACAGCGACGCCCCTGGAGTTCTCTCGATTCTTTCGGTTCAGGTGTCGAACTCGCCCAGCCAGGAACGGTCTAGGAGCCGGATGGGCAGGTATTCGGATTCGACCTCGATCGGGATTCCGGCGTCGTAGGCGAGGCATGCCATGGCCAATGGCCCCAGGGCGAGGTAGCCGGCGATGTCGTCGGAGTGGTCCTCCCGGCTCCAGTACGCCTTATGGAGTTCGAGCGCCTCCGCGAGCGCCTGGTTGAAGCCCTCGTGATCCTTGCGCATGAACTGGTAGAAGAGGTGGATTGGTGGATACAGGATGCACTGGAGGTGTTCGCGGGGCGCGATCGTCGCGATGTCCGGGTGGGACATTTCGATCGTGGCTGTCAGCTTTTCGGCGAGCCTCGGCTCCTCGCGCCAGTAGGTCTGGAGGCTGTCGACCCAGTGGTAGACGTACTCGTCGCCCTCTGCCCCGGACGCCCGCAGGAGATCGAGTGGCACCTGGCACATCGTGTCCATACGGGCCTGGTCACGGCAGATGATGACGAACCAGAGCGTGGTCAGCCAGTTCCCGGCGTTTGCGTAGAACTGTGGTCCCGTCGCCTGGATGGTGCGCATTTCATCCGTGATGCGTGACTCGATCGGTCGCTCGGCCGTCGCGGCGGCGAAGGCTGCTGTACCGACCTGCATCGCGGAGACCGTGGCCTGCCAGGTCGGCAGTAGGTTCCCCCGGGGGTTGAGCGCCTGGTGCACCTGCACTTGCAGAAGCGCCTCGTTCAGCGCCATGCCGAAGACGGCCGGCAACGCATCCAGGTTCCGGACACTGTCCTCGAGCTCTTCGGCCAGGTGCCCGACAACCTCTTCGTCGACCGAGGGGCTACCGTGCCGCGCCACCGTCACCCAGTTCACGCGAATCCTCCTCCAGGCTGTCGATCAACTGGCACGCGTTCTCATGGAGCGCGGCCAGCTCTCCACAGTGTTTCCCGGGAGAAGGGATGACGCGGCACGCTTGTGGTCATCTATACCTCAGGTCGGGGAATCGCCCCGCCAGGCGCTGTTGAATAGCTCGCTGGCCAGGTAGTCGGACTCGACCACCATGCCAGGTGCCTCACGTGGGGAACTCGCCGAGCCAACCGCGCTGCAGGTGGTGCTTGGGCAGGTACTCCGACTCGACCTCGACCGGGATCCCCTCGTCATAGGCGAGGCAGGCAATGGCGAGCGGGCCCAGAGCGATACGGCCTTCGGGGTCCGCAGTGCGGTCCTCGTCGGCAGTCCAGTACGCCTTGTGCAGCTCCAACGCCTCCAGCAAGGCCTGGTTGAAGCCCTGCTCATCTTTGGTGACGAAGCGGTGGAAGAGGTTGATTTGCGGGTAGAGCACGGCCTGCAGCAGAGCTCGAGGAGTGACCGAGACCGCGTCCGGGTGCGACGTCTCGATCGCAGCGATGAGCTTGTCAACCAGCCCCGGCCGCTGCAACCAGTACGTCTGCAGGACGTCCACCCAGTGGTAGATGTACTCGTCGTAGGCGCCCTCGGGCGAACGGAGGCGGTCGAGCGGGATCTCGCACAGCTCTGTCATTCGTTTCTGGTCCCGGCAGACGACCGCCAGCCAGAATGACGTCAGCCAGTTACCCGCGTCAGCGAACGAACTCGGGCCGAGCTTCGGGATATTGCGCAGCTCCCGGTTGACACGGCACTCGACGGTGCCCTCGTTCACTCCCGACGCAGCGAACATTGCCGAGCCCAGCTGCATCGCGTTGACGACCGCCTCCCACGTTTCCAGCTCCGCCGCTCGCGGATCGACGGTGCAGCGGGCCTGCAGGTACAGAAGAGCGGTATTGAAAGTAGAGTCGATCATCTCCGAGGACTGCTCGAGTTCGTCGATGTCTTCCGTCAGGTCCTGGCCCAGCTCCTGCGCCCACTCCGCAGCATTGGGGCCTGGCGCACCATGCCGGGCAACAGTAACGGTCACGGTGTGACCTGTGCGGAGCCGAGTATTTCCTTCGACACCGATTCAATGAACGCGGCAGCCTCGATCTCTGTGATCTTGACATGGTCGACTTCGTTGTGACCGAGGTCGTACAGCTTGAGGTACTCGGTCCGCTCCCAGCGGAGATGCCGGGTGAAGGCTTCGTCATATGTCTGGCCCTCGTCGATTCGACGCCGGACGATTCCGCGCGGGTTGTGCCGAGCGTAGCCCTCGCTGACCTTCGCGTAGTAGGTGATCTGACCTTCCGCATCGAGCGCGTCGAGTGTGGCTGGGACGAGTGTGAGGAAGGGCGTGACGGACGCGTTGCTCTCCACGTTGCCGAGCCGGATCATCACGCCGTTGAGGTCGAGATACTCCTCCAGGAAGTATCCGCCGCCCCGTTCGTACATGAGGAGGAGCGGTTCATAGGGGTCCGGCAAATCGGCAGGCAGGTCGTCACGGGTGTCGCGGAGGGCCGCCCACCGGATAGCGGCTCGGCAGGTCCGCTTCAGTGAAGTCGAGGCGAGCCCGGCCAGGATTTCTTCCACTTCGGCGGCGACGTCGGGGGGTGTCTGGAGCTCGGCATCGACGTGCTCCGCGATGTCGAAGAACGGCCAGGACTGCTCCGCCCCATAAGTACGCGCCCATAGAGCTGCTCGTCGCAAATATTCGCGCATGAGCAGAGCACGCGAGTTGGCGTGATCGGATGCCGCGGCATCGTCGGCCCAGTCGATGGCACGCAGTCGTTCCAACACCGTGCGTGGAGAGTTCTCGGTCACTTCAGGTTCACCCCCTTGGCAATGGACGTCATCGGGTCGATGGCCCTCCCGACTTGCCGGCGAACGACAGCACCGTGGCCACCGCGCACGCCTTACCCGCACTCGACAGCCCTGGCGCCACCAGCATGGTGGCCGCGCCTCCCTGACGTACGTGGGGCAGGTGATGACGTCGGGGGGCCGTCACATGCCACGCTCGCCCTGCCAGTTGTCCGCTACCCCGAGCGGGGCAACTTGCTGGCCGCTTACCCGGCGTCTCAGTGCCGACCGGAGTACTCCTGCAGCATGTCGAGCGAGTCGATGTCGTGCAGCTCGGACACTCCGTGGGACCCAGCCACTTCCCGGAGCGCGTCCAGAGGCGGCACCCCCGCCTGACGCGCCTTCGCGAAGTGCAGCAGCCATGGGATGCCCTCCTCAAAGGCGGCCTCGCCGGCCGCGGTCCGCGGCTCATAGCCCGCCGCGTCTTCGGCCGTGCCGACCCAGAGGTAGCCCATCACCTGGTCTCGGCTCAGTACCTTCGCGTACCGGACGGGGCCGTCGGTCCAGCTCTCGTAGCCCTGCTCCGGATATCCGTCCGGCAGTAGCCTCATCAGCTTCTGCCAGCGCGCCGGGACTTCGAACGTCCCCCACGAGTCGTCATAGTCGGCGCCCTCTTCGGACAGGTCCTCAAAACCCGTTGCCGTGGGGTGGGCGTGCCGGGTGGGATCACCGGGATCGGGCGCGCTTCCGAGAACCTCGGACATTCCCCGTAGGGCCGCTGCAAGACGAGGCGCATTCTCTGCGTGCACTGCGGGCTGCGCGCGCTCGCGTAGGTCGAGTGTCAGCCATGCGTCCGAGAACGTCGACAAGGTGACCAGGCCTCCGCCCTCACCCCACACGTCCAAGCCCAACGAGAACAGCTTCTCGGCCCGGTGGCTGGTGCCTGATTCGAACCAGACCCCGGGAACATCGCTCTGCACAGACAGTAGGCGCCCTGCGACCAGCCCGACGCGGTCCACCGCAGCCGCCTCGCCAGCTGGGGAGGCGCCCTGCCAGCTGAGCAGCGGCTGCGCGACGGCATCGCGAGGAGCCAGGGAAATCGTCGTCCGCCCCCATCCCGCCGCGATCTCCTGGTGAGCCATCTGTGCATGAACGGCGGTGAAAAGATCCAAGGCGTTCGCGGCACCGCGCTGGTCGGAGACGTCCACCGTGACGTCCCAGAACCATTCGCCCACAGGCTCAGTAGTGATCACAGCATGTCCTTAGGGTCTGTCTTCGCTCCAGGAGGTACCACCAGCGAGCCGTCATCGAGCCTGATGACGAACGTCGTCCCGGCGCCAAGGCCGTTTCCGTTGCGACCGGCTCGGTGAACGTCCATGAGCGCCTGGAAGGAGCCGTTCTCCATCCACTGGGCGACGCTGCCTTGGCCGTCCACAAGCATGATGCGGTGGTCGACGTCGGACTTGGCCAGTTGGCCGAGGTACTTCCCACGCATGATCTCACCCACCGGGTCGAGAGGTTCGTTCAGGCGCTTCATTTGGTACCCGTACACCTCGCCGTTGTCGGCACGCACATGCACGTCGATATCTCCGCCAGCCGCGTTCTTCACCTCAAAGTTCATCGACTCGGCAGGCACCCCGCTCTTGCACAGGTCGTCGGCGAAGATGATCTGGTCGACGCCAGGCTCGACCATTCCGATCTTTCTCGACCCCAGACTCGACACCACCTGGGAGAAATCCCCACTGCGGTTGAACCGCCCGGAAGCAATGATGTCGGCCACCGCGTGGCCGCGCGGATTCTCGGCCAGGCGGGAGAGCGCCAGTTCGAGAACATTCGGCTTGGGACGCGTGGCACCTGGGAGTCCCTTGATCGCTTCGCGCAGACGCTGCTCCAGCTCGCCGCCGCGCTCCATAGGCATCATCGACTCGGAAGCCCCGCCGGGGACGTGCTCAGCAGGTGCTTGCAAGCCTTCGTCGCCCAGGCCGGTCTGACCGGCTCCGCCGCTGCCCGAGCTGCCGCCGCTCCCGGAGTGGACGTCGGACGAGCTCGGCCCATCATGGCTGCCGGACTGTCCGCCGTGATCACCCTGGTGCGGGACCCCCTGCCCGTCGCCGGAGCTGTGTTCGGGCCCGGTTGGCGTAGCGTCCGAGGCGTGTGCCCCACCCGAGGGGGATGGTTCGGTGTGACTGTTGGTGGGCATGTGATTGCCCGCGTTGCCGCGTGGAGCGCCGTCGTCACCGGCGCGGCCCATGGGGGTGTTGTCGCCTGGCTTGGTGCTGCCGTGGCCTGCGTTGTCGCCGGCGCGGGCCGGGTCGGAGATCTCCGAGCCAACGCGTGTGAAATCGTCGCCCCGTCCACCGACGCCGGCCGGGACCCGCTGCTCCTGGTGAGCCGGGGTCTCGATTCGTGGGTGCTCCGCGCCCGTGGCGGGTGGGGCGGGGTTGTCCTTGGGGGCGTCCTCGGCGCGTTGGAAGAGGCTGCCGTCCTCGTTGTAGAGGTCGCCTCTGCCGCTCATGTACTTGCCGGTGGCCGGGTCCTTCACCGTGTTCGATGGGAGGTCAACCGTGCCTTCGGGCAGCTTGATTCTGCCGTTCGGGAGTTTGGTCGCCCCTTCCGGAACGGCGGCACCCTCGGGCAGCTGGATCGTGCCGTCCGGCATCTTGGCGGCGCCCTCAGGGAGGCTGTAGGCGCCGTCGGAGATCTTCGGGGCCTCGACGTGGCCGAGGCCCTTGAGGTGGGCCATCACGTCGCCGACCTTCGACAGGCCCGCACCCGCGCCCTTGATGACGTAGGTCATCGGGTCGACGGCGCTGCCCACCTTGCTGACGACGGACAGGCCCTTGGCCAACGCGCCAGCCTTGCCCGCGCCCTCCACGGCGGCACCGCCACCGCGGGTGAAGACGGCGGTCACGACGTTGAAGGTGACCGCGCCGGCGGCCCGGGAGCCGTTCGATTCCCACTGGTCCCAGGCCACAAGAGCCTTGCCGGTATCCAGCACCGCGGTACGCGAATCCCGCAGCCAGGAGGGGAGCATCTTCCCCGGCAGCATCCAGTAGGTCTGTCCCACAATGGGCAGGGCAGTGATCGTAAAGGCGGTGGAGAGCTTGGCCAGACCGGTCCACGCCGCACCGGCGGCTTCCGAGCCGTGCCCGCCGAACAGGGTGTAGATGCCGTCGATGGTGCCCCCCACACCGTCGACGATGAAGCCCTTGCCGAATTCGTAGGCGTGCTCCCACACCTGCCAGGCGGGAATGGATTCCTCGACCGCCTCGCCCCAGGGCAGGCTTTTGGATGCTTTGAGGGCTTCGGCGTCGTAGCCGTACCCGTTTTTGTGGGAGGCGTCGATCGTGTGGAGCGCGTGGCCGTGTACGAGTGCGACGATCTTGGCGTGGCAGTCGCGTTCGGCTTCCTGGAACGCGGCCCAGACCTCGGCGATCTTGTTGCGGCGGTTGAGGTTCTCCTCGACCAGGTCGCCGTCCTCGCTCCAATCGTCTTCGGCGGCCTCCTTGTCGCGGAAATTGGCGGCTTCCTTCTTGAGCTGCTCCAGCCGGTGGATCAGTGGCCTGATCTCACCGGCGTAGGTGCCCAGAGCCTTGGCGATGACGTGCATGTCGTGACTGAGGTCGTGTGCCGTGCGCTCCACCGGTTTGGTGACGCCGAACAGCTGCTCCGCCTCGGGCGCCTTGTAGAAGGCGGCCAGTCCGCCGAAGGACTTGTGGACGTCCGCGCCAGCGGTTTGGACCTTGGAGCCGCCACGGGACAGCGCCTTCGTCTTGGCTTCCAGAACGTGCAGATCGCCAGTGAAGACCGGTACATCGGCCGGGTCGACCGGTCCGCCGCTCACTTCTTCTTCCCCCCGAAGTCCTTGAGAGCATCCAGCTGCACGTGACGGGCGGCGTTCTGGGCGTTCTTGGCCGCTTCCAGGTCGCCTTGGACGTATTCATTGGTGGCTTTGGCAGCCCCCAGGACGGCGGCCTGGCAGCGATCGGCCATCTTCTGCATGGCAGGCTTGCGCTTCGTCACGTACTCGGCCAGTGCCGCGGCGACCGGCCCCGTCCGTTTCTGCGGCAACAGGTCGGGGGCCACCGGTCCCAGCGGCTTGCCCGCCGGCGTCATCGGCCCGCGCATGGGCGTCATGGCCTGCGTGCCCGGCACGGCTGTACCTGCCGCCTGAGCTGCCTCCTGGATGTCAGAGAGCAGCGTGTTGAGGGCTTTCCCCAGATCTTCGGCATGCGTGCCGACGACCTTCAACTGGCCCTGCACTCCCTGTGGCTGAATATCCCATGACGCCATGAACGCCCCCCTGTGTACACATTTCTTGCACCGGCGTCGCGACCCGCGCGGCGCCATCCCCCCACGGCCGGCAACCCATCCGCGCACTCGGAAGGATTGCCTTATCTGTCGATGTTCTGAGGCCGGCTCAGCCGATGTTGTCGACCGCGGCCTTCGCGCGTGCGAGCGTCTGGTGCGCGGTGCCGTCGTTCTTCTCCAGCGTTGTCTTCAGCAGCTGGATGATGCTCCTGACCTCTTGCGAGGCGCGATTCCAGCGCAGTTCCTTGCCGTGGTACTCCTCCGCGACACCATCCGCCGCGAAGTCCGCCATCGCCGCCTTCACCTGTGCATCGCGCGCTGCGATCACCTGCTCCAGGCGGGCGATCACCGCCTGGATGTTGCCCTGCGCCTCTGCGGACGCACCCGAGTCGTACGAACGACGGTCCATGCCAGCAGCCATCACAATCACTCCCCCTGAGAATCTGAGTTCATCTGTCGCAATCGGGCTGTCAGCGGCCCGAGAAGCGGGCCGCGTCGAAGTTCGCCGCCGACATCTGCGACCGAGCGTTGTCGGCCTGCTCCTGGTCACCCGAGCCGAATGCCGACTCCATGCCCGATTGACCGCCGACAATCGCGGCCAGCGCACTGTTCAACGCTGCCGTGATCTCGTCCGCGCGCGACTTGAACGAGTCGAATGCCGCCTTGCCCGACCCGTTGAACTTGCCCTCCAACGGCTGTGCTGCTTGCACGAGCTGGCGGATCAACGTCCCCAGCTCCGTACCTGACCCCTGCGACTTCGACCTCAGGGTCGAGAGCGTCTGCGCTCCCATGTCGAACTTCATCGGTCCCCCCGACCAGACTTGACGATCGTATGTACGGTCATGCCTATCAACTGCGAAGTCCTTGGTGCAATCCGCAATCCCGATGCTATGACCAAGGTGTGACAACGGCTCAAAACAGCAGCCCACCCGCCTACGCATGCCTGCAACGTGATCGGTAGGAGGTCCACGTGAAGGTCTAGCCGGTCCATGTGTTCTCACTCGCCTTTCAGATGCCGCACCAGGCGCTCGAAGTCCTGCCAGCCCGACAGGTCCGACGGGTCACCCGGCAGCGGGTAGTACATCGCAGGGCGGGTTTTCGGGCCGAGGGGGACGGGCGGCTGGGACAGGGGCGTGTTCCGGGCGCGGTCGCCGGGTATCTGGCGGACCTCGTCCGCGCCGAGTACGAAGGCGAGTGGGACACCGGGGCCCTCGAAGCGGGGCGGCACCGCCAGGTCCCGGCGGGCCTTGCGGATCTGGACGAGCATCGACAGGAGGCGGTGGCGGGTGGCGAGCACCTCTGCGGCCCGGGGCAGGGAGTCCACCGGCGGCTTCTCGTCGGGGCCGTAGCCGAACATCAGCGTGACGTACTCCTCGACGCCTGCCTTCGTCCGGTTGATGCGCACCGTGGCCAGGCCGGGCCGGTCCGGGCTGCCGACCACGACGAACCAGGTCGGCTCGGGTGCCCTCTCGTAGGCGAGGTCGGTCATCTGGCGCGGTGACCAGGGAAGGTTGGCGGGCTCCGCGGTTCCCCACCCAGCTGGGGGCTCGCCGGTGAGTTCGCGCCATATCGACTCCAGCGCGCCGCCGAGGACCAGACGTTCGTCCGCGGGGCGGATCGTGCGGAAGGTGATGGCCAGCTGCTGTTCGCCGGTGTCCGTGACCTCCTGGTAGGAGGCGGCTACCGGGGTGCGGGGGTCGTCAGCGGTCGCGTCGGCCGACGCGACCGGTGCGAACATGCCGTCCTGCCAGCGCAGGACGGCTCCGGACTGTCCGTCGTAGTAGCCGTCCCGCTCGTCGCGCACGACCCAGCGTGAGGGCCAGTTATTGAGGCTTGCGCGTACGGCCGGGGAGAGCGTGGTTCCTGGCGGGGTGACGACCTGGAGACCCAGCTCGGCGTCAGCGGCGGTCTGGAACGCGTCCTGGAGCCAGGCTGTCATGGCGATAACCGGGCGGTCCTGGATGACGACGGCGACCTTGTCGGTGAGGACATCGACGGCGGGCTGCGCGGCGGCGGGCGCGGGTGCAACGCTTACACCGTCGGTCTTCACCACAGTCAGGGACTGCGCGGCCTCAGGCGGCCACGCGGAACCGTCGGCCAAAGCGGCCAGCCGGGCCGCGAAGGTACCCGCCAGCCGCTCGGCTTCTTCCACACCGGTGGTCGCGCGGGCCTCTGTCCACCAGTACGGAAGCGGCGGCGGGGTGGCCCCGAGCAGCCGCTCGGCTTCACCCGCGACCTGCACGAGCAGCGGTGCCTCGACGGAGACGAGCGGTCGGCCCTCCTCGTCGCACAGTCGCACGACGGCGCCCTCGCCCGCCGTGTCCACCAGCTTGTCGGGGCCTCCGGAGAGCAGGCCCGCGAGCATGGCCCACGGGTCGGGCATGCGCTGGGTCAGGGCAATGACGTCCTTGGTCATGTGGTCGTCCGGTCCTTCATCGTTCGGGGCATCGATGCCGTACGTGGCGTGGTCCGCGTGGGCGGGAGAGCTCTCCGGTATGTCACGCGGGGGAGTACACGGTCTGGATCAGGCGGTTGGTCTGGCCCCTGCGGATAAGGACCCCGCGGCCCGGCGGCTGCCAGGAGGCGTAGACGCCAGGGAACAACTGGCCTTCGCCGCGATCACCTGCCATGAGGAGTGCGGACGATCCCGACTCGCGCAGGCCCTGCACCAGAGGCTCGTAGATGCCGCGTGAGGCACCTGCGACGCGGCGGGTGAGGACGAAGTGGAGGCCGATGTCCACCGCGGAGGGGATGTACGGCAGGAACGGGGCGAGCGGTTCCTGGCCGGCGGTGGTCAGGATGTCGTAGTCGTCGACGAGGACGACGATCCGCGGGCCGCCGCCCCAGCTGCCCGGTTCCAGGTCCTCAAGGCGCGCGCTGTCATCGGGCAGCCGCTGCTCCAGCACGCCGGCGATACCGGCGGCGAGGCCCGCGCACAGCTTGGCGTTGTAGGCGTAGCCGCCGTTGAACTCTTCGGGGATCGCGCCGCGCAGACTGCGCCGGGGGTCCATGACGGCGAAGACCAGCTCGTCCTGGCTGTAGCGGTCGATGAGGCCGTCGGCGATGGTCTTGAGGAGATTGGTCTTGCCGCATTCGCTGTCGCCCATGATCAGCAGGTGCTGGTCGTGCTGGAACAGGTCGAGCAGCACGGGTTCAAGCCTCGTCTGGTCGAGGCCGATGGGCACCCGCTGGGGTTCGGCGACCGGGCCCGGCAGGAGGTGGGGCTCCAGGAGGTGCGGCAGCACCCGCACCGGCTGGGCGACCTCACCGCTCCAGGTGGCGCGGATCGTCCGGGCCGCACGCTCCAGAACTGCGCCCATGTCCGCGGCGTCGCCGAGTGAGTCCGTACGGGGAAGCGCGACCTGCGCGAACAGCTTGCCAGCGGTCAGGACACGGCCGGGCTCGTCGGGCGAAAGGGGCACTGCCAGCTTGCTGTCGATGCTGGACTCGCCGGGGTCATTCAGTCGCAGCTCGACGCGGGTGCCGAAGTTCGACTGGACGGCGATGCGCACGTCGTTCCAGCGGAGCATGCCCGCCACGACGTGGATGCCGTAACCGCCGCCGCGTTGAAGGACGTCGGCGACGGCGTCCTCCAGCTCTTCGAAGTCGTCGCGCAGCGCGCCGAAGCCGTCGATGACGAGCACGATCTCGGCGGACGCCAGCTGGGGCAGCCGGCCCGCCGCGTGCAGGTCGCGCAGCTGTGAGATGGAGTCGATGCCGTGCTCGCGGAAGAGATCCTCCCGAGCCGCGAGCATGTTCCGTACCTCTTCGACGGTGCGTGCCACCCGCTCGCGGTCGACGCGACCCGCGACACCCCCGACGTGCGGCAAGCCCGACAGGGCCGCCAGGCCGCCGCCGACCAGGTCGAGGCCGTAGACGCCGACCTCCTGCGGGGTGTGGGTCAGCGCGAGCGAGAGGACGAGGGTGCGCAGGAGCGTGGTCTTGCCGGACTGGGGGCCGCCGATGACGGCTGCGTGGCCGCCCGCCACCGTCAGGTCCAGGTACCACGGGCCCTGCCACTGCCTGGCCGGATCGTCGAGCAGACCGAGCGGTATCTCCAGTGGGCCGCGGCGCCCCGCGAGCTGCATACCGCGCGGACCGACGTCCAGCGGGCCGGCGACCGTGTCCAGGGCGATCGCGTCGGGCAGCGGGGGCAGCCAGATGCGGCGCACCGTAGCGGAGGCGTGCGTCAGCTGCTCGACCATGACGCCCAGCTCGGTCGGCCCCATCTCGCGGCGCCGCACCGTCGGCTCGGACGCGTCCGCATCCTCCTCAGTGGACAGGGTGTTGAAGGTGTCGTAGGGGAGGGCGAGGGGTCCGCAGTCCTCGTTCTCCGGGCGCTGCACTGGGCCGCGGTAGGCGCCCGAGACATAGCTCGCCTTGAAACGGTCGTAGTGGCTGGTGTCGACCTTGAGGTAGCCGAATCCCGGCAGCGGCGGCAGGTGGAAGGCGTCCGCGGTGTCCAAAACCGTACGGGATTCGTCGGCGGAGAAAGTGCGCAGGCCGAGCCGGTAGGAGAGGTAGGTGTCCAGGCCCTTGAGATGGCCGCCCTCGATGCGCTGGCTGGACAGAAGCAGGTGCACGCCGATCGAGCGGCCGATGCGGCCTATGGACAGGAACAGGTCGATGAAGTCCGGCTTGGCGGTGAGCAGTTCGCCAAATTCGTCGATGACGACGAACAGGTGCGGCAGCGCCTCCAGATCGGGCCGACGACTGGCGCGCAGCGCGGCGTAGTCACCGATGTCGGCGATGTTGCCCGCGTCCTTGAGGACCTGCTGGCGGCGCTTGACCTCGCCGGCGAGCGAGGCGTGGACGCGCTCGACCAGGCCGGCCTGGTTTTCCAGGTTGGTGATGACGCCGGCGACGTGTGGCAGATCCGCGAATGGGGCGAAGGTTGCGCCGCCCTTGTAGTCGACGAGGACCAGCGCGAGGTCCTCCGGTGGGTGGGTGGCCGCCAGGGCGAGGACAATCGTGCGCAGGAGTTCCGACTTCCCCGAGCCGGTGGCGCCGACGCACAGGCCGTGCGGGCCCATGCCGAGCTCGGAGGACTCCTTCAGGTCCAGGAGCACCGGCTCGTGGGAGTCGTTGATGCCGATGGGTACGCGCAGGAAGGCACGTTCGCCGCGCGGCGCCCACAGGTGCGAGAGGTCGAGTTGCGCCACGTCGTCGACGCCGAGCAGCTCGGCGAAGTCGACGGGCCCGGTCAGGGGGGCGTCGGTGAGCGATTCGGCGGACAGGCGCAGCGGCGCCAGCATCCGGGCCAGGCCCCCGGCGAACGGGATGCTGACCTCGTCCACGGTGCCGTGGGCGTTGACCGGCTCCTGTGCTCGCAGGTCCTCGATGATCGCCTGGTCGCCGTTGACGGTGATCCGCACGCCGATATGCCCCGGTTCCTGGACCCGCTGCTCAAGCAGGTGCAGGACGGTCACGCCCATATCCTGCAGGCCGACTGCCTCGTCGGGACGTGGCAGGTCGACGGCGTCCTGGCCGTGTCCGTCGGCGACGACCAGTAGCCGGGACGTCATGGACAGGGCGTCGTTGTCCGACAGGCCGCGCCGCACTTCGGCCGCGTAGGAGGCGCGGCGGCGCAGTTCGGGGCCGAGCTGCCGGGCGAGCTGGGGTGTGGAGGGGGCGATACGGCGAGCGGCGACGGGCCCGTCGTACTGCTCGGTGTCGAGCAGATGCGGCATCCACTTGGCCCACGCCCAATCGTCGAGCCGATCCCCGGGCACGGCCAGCGCCATCGCCACGTCGTCCGGAGCGTGCAGGGCGGCGGCCTGGACAAGCAGGGCACGAGCCACGCGGAGACAGTCCTCGCGCGGGCCGATGACGCTGACGTTGCCGACGCGGTCGAGGGGGACGGTGAGCGGGAGTTCGGTGCCGGTGCGGAAGCGTGCCATCAGCGCCGACGCCTCGTTGAGCATGAAGCGGTCGGGCGGGGTGAGGACCGACGAGCCCTGCTGAGCGATCTGCAGATCACGCACGGGCATCTCGCCGGTGCCGACACGCACGCGCAGGAAGTCGCCGTCGACGCGGCGGCGCTCCCACAGACGAGCCGGATCGCGCACGATGTCGTACAGGGCGGGCGGCGGCGGGTTGAGGACATCGGCGCGCTCGCGCCTCTGGCGCTCTTCGGTAGAGAGCTCTTCGCGCAGATCCTCCAGGTAGGCGAGATACGCCTCGCGCTGGGTGCGCCGGGTGCGCTGGGCTTTGCCACGCTGCGAGAAGACCAGCGCGACGGAGCCGATGACGGTGACGACGAGAATGATCGCGCCCAGCCCGGCGAACTGACTGTTGCGCACCACCGTCATCATCACCACGGACGACATGACGCCAGCGACGGGCAGCAGCGACATCGCGATGTTGCCCGCCTTCCCCTCGGGGAGGTTGGGCGGCGCCTCGATGATGCGCGCCTCAGAGGCGGCCGGGGGCCTGGTGGTCCTGGCCGGGCGGTGTATCAGTCGGGTACTCATCGTCGTCCGTCATTCACGATCGGGCTCGGCATCTGGTCAGTGACGCTGCTGGGATAGGGAGAGCTGGAAGGCGTCCGCGGCGAGGCGGGCGGCGGCTTCCCTGGTCGGGTGAGCCAGCAACTCGGTATGGACTGGGCCACCGGCTGCCAAGTGCCGGTCGTACGGCAGAATCTGGACGCTTGCCCCGGTGGACTTGAGCCTCTGGACAGCTTCGTCAAGGTCGACTCCCGAGTGGGGCACCAATTCGGTGAGCACGACGACCGTGCCAGCGATCACATGCCGGGGCAGCCTCTGCATCCACTGGAGCACCGAGTACGTACTGGTGATGCCTTCCGGTGTGGCGGGTGTGGTCAGAACACGGCCATGGGCGGCGGCGAGTGCGACCCGTCCGACTTCGGCGGGCAGCGTCTCGCAGTCGATGACCATCACACCGAAGTAGCGGCGCAGCGCGACCACGGCCCGCTCATACGCCTGGCTGTCCAGCTTCACGCCGATCTGGCCCTGGCTCGCGGGCAGCAGCCAGGCGTTGTTGGGGAGCTGGACGAGATAGCCGGTGACGTCGAGCAGCGACATGTCTGGCTTGACGATGTCCGCGATATCGCTGGTGGTCCAGCGCAGCGTCTCGGTGCCGAGCCGCAGCGGCAGCGAGCCGAGCGCCGGGTCGGCCTCCAAGAAGAGGACTGGGTCCTGCCGGTAGTGCGCGTACGTGGTACCGAGCAGCGCGGCGACGGTCGACTTGCCGGACCCACCCCGGATGGAGGTGACGGCGATCTGCCGCCCCGTCGTCACGGGCTGCTGCAGCACCGCAGCGGTGCGGGTGATCTCGGCGACCTCGCGTGCGGCTGACGAGGAGAGCGTACGGCGCAGGGCACGTGCGGCACGCGCCGCGAAAGGCTCGCCGTGCCGCGGCTTGCTGCTTAGCGTGCCGGCCAAGCCCTCGTCCACCACGGGCCGGGAGCCAGGTGCGCTGGGAGGATAGGGGCCCGGAGTGTACGCGGCCGGTGCCTGCTGCTCCTGCCGCTGTTCCTGGTGCCCGGCCTGCTGCGGGGGCCAACTGCCCGGATGACCCGCATGCTGCTCCTGCCCCTGGTACGGGGAGCCGGCCTGCTGCGGCGCGCCACCGCTCCGGGCGGTGCCTGGCGCCTGGGCGCCCTGCGCGGGCAGGGCAGCGCCCGGCGCGGAAGCGGGGTACGCCTGCCCATCGGGGCCCTGCGCACCCTGGTGGGCACCGCCTCTCAGGTCGCGCAGCACGTCACCCTGCCAGCCGTCTCCGCTCGGCATGCCTGTCTCTCACCCCCAACTGTTGCCCCGCCCGGAGCGCCTGCACATCGATTCAGAACTGGTTGAGCAGCTGCCCATACGCACCGAACACACCGAACGCGAGGGGGAAGAGCCCCACCATGCCAATGGACTCGACCAGATCGCCTATGCGCCGCAGCCGCACCTGCACATGCTCGGGCACCTGCACCGCCAAAACGACCAACGGCAGTACCGCAGCCACACACAGCACAACCAGCGGCCCGATGCCCCCCGATTGCTCCGTCCACCACGTCACCAGGCGCACCACCAGGCACGACGCGGCAGCGAAGAGCGCAACGACCTCAGCGACCAGCGGGAACGCTCGCGCCCTCGACACCAGCACCACGACAACGAGGGCTGCCAGCACCACGGTCCATACGGTCGGCTTCTCGGCCAGCGTGAGCAGCCATCCGGCGGAGGCTGCCGAAATCGCAGTGACGATCGTCGAGAGGGCAAGGCCGCGGTGCGTCGCCGCAAGCGCGGTACCTACCTGGTGACGGCTGACAGAGACGCCGCCCGAGCGGCGGTCATCGAGCGCGGTGAGCCCCGATGCCATCAGAGCGAGCCGCGGCAGTAGACCGAGCACCACCAAAGAGAAGACGGCCATAACGGCACCGAGCCGGGCCGGATCACCCTGAACAGCGGCTACTGCTTCCCACACAGTGGCAAGCGTGGCAGTGGTCACCGCACCAACGAGCCCTCCCTTGCCCAGCGGAGAGAAATATCCAAGGAACACAAGCGTCACGACCAGTGCGCCCGCGACGGCAGCGAGCCGGGCGGTGCCCGGCCAGCCGAACGCATCGGCGGCCGTCCACGCGGTGAGAACACCAAGCCCGCCAGCGGTGAGTAGGAGCGCGGCCGCCAGTCCCCGGTTTCCCCGTCCGATATTGGCGACGAGCGCACCGGCCGCCAGGAGCACAGGCGATACAGCTGACAGGGCACCGGCCAGGGCGCCGAGTGGGAACTCACGGCGGGCGAGCAGCGCGGCGATCACGGCGAAGGCGACGGTCGCCACACCCGCACTGGCTCGGCGCGCAGCGGGACGCCAGCGCCAAGCCCGCAAGTCGAGGTCGTCAGTCACCTGGTCGGTGACGTCGTGCACAACGGGAGCGGGCGGCGCAGAGTGCGTCGTGACGAGCCGGAGCACGGCGCCGTCGGCTATCCCGGCCGACGCCAGCGTACTGTCGTGCGGCAGGACAGAGCCGTCGGACGTAATCAACTGCCGAGCTACCGGCCGCGATGCGGGCCGATCGCCCAGCAACTGCAGGACATCCGGGATCAGCTGCCCCATCGGCGTGTCGGAGAGCAGGACGACATCGGCCCGGCGTCGCTCGCCGACCAACGTCACTCGGCTCAGTTGCCCCCGGGAACTCGCTGCTCTGCTCACCACTTACCGGAACCTATCATCGCGAGGTTGACGAACTCTTTGGTCAAACTGGACATGCTTCCACCCTGGCCCCGGGGCAGGGAACCCCCCTTCCCGCCACGGGGAGCTCTTCGCGCATTCCCCAGGAATGCAGCAAACTCTGTCCGAATCTGATCCGCGGGCTTCTACGGTTTCGCCGACCTCGTTGGCTGTTCGTATTGCTGCACCTGACGCTGCTGCTTCTCCTAATTCTCTTGGAGCGGTTCCGGCCGGGCAGATCCCGTTGGCCGGACTGTTCGACTGAGGAGCGCGACGCCTTTGTTTCTCCAGGCGCTTGATGCCTTTGAGCAGAGCGGCGCGTGTTCCTTCACCGGTCGTGGTCGTCGGATGGTGCCTGGTGGATGCCTCTTCCTCTCCTGGCAGGTGGATGCCTCACGAGAGAGCGGCAACGCTCGGCGCCTGTCCGGCGACCACCACCTGTCGGGGCGGCGGTTCGTTGAAGTCCGTGGTGCGAGCCCGCTGCACGGTGACCTCTCGCCAGTCCCGGGCCGTCGAGCCCTGGGCAAGACCGAGGCCCGTGCGGTGCGCTGGTGCCGCGAACGGCTAGTGCGATGTCGACCCGATCGAGGTCTGGAATTAGGGAGCCGCGTGGCCCGCTTGCGCTCGTGACCAGCGCAGATACCTGCACCAAGGGGAGGAACATCTTGATCTACTGCGGCATCGACTGGGCCGAAAAACACCACGATGTGGCTCTGGTCGACGACACCGGGCAGCTGTTGGCCAAGCGCCGGATCTCCGACGACGCAGCCGGCTACCGGATGCTGCTGGACCTGCTCGCCGAGTACGGCGACACCGAACACGAGCCGATCCCGGTGGCGATCGAGACCTCCCGCGGCCTGCTCGTCGCCGTCCTGCGCACGGGTAAGCGCAAGGTTTTTGCCATCAACCCGATGGCCGCCGCCCGCTACCGTGACCGCCACGGCGTCTCGCGTAAGAAGTCCGATCCGGGTGACGCCCTGGTCCTGGCGAACATCCTGCGCACCGACATGGCCATGCACCGGCCGCTGCCGCAGGACAGCGATCTGGCCCGCGCCATCGCCGTTTTGGCTCGCGCCCAGCAGGATGCGACGTGGAACCGCCAGCAGATCGCCAACCAACTCCGCTCCCTGCTGCGGGAGTTCTACCCTGCCGCCCTGGACGCCTTCGCCGGATGGAAGAACGGCCTGTGCCGGCCCGAGGCCCGAGAACTGCTGCGGCTCGCGCCGACCCCGGGCCGGGCAGCCCGGCTCTCGCTTGCCCAGCTCCGCTCGGCGCTCAAACGCGCCGGCCGCCAACGCGGCATCGACGCCGAAGCCCAGCGCCTGCGCGAGGTCCTCCACGGCGAGTACGCCCACCAGCCCCTGCTCGTCGAAGACGCCCTGGGCCAGCAGATGCTCGCCCTGCTGGGCCAGCTGGAAGCCGCCTGCACCGCCGCCGACGACCTGGCCGAGGCGGTGGAGGAGGCTTTCCCTCAGCACCCGGACGCCGAGGTGATCCTGAGCTTCCCCGGGCTCGGCGTCCAGCTCGGCGCCCGGCTCCTGGCCGAGGTCGGGGACGATCGCGACCGCTTCGCCGACGCCCGCGGCCTGAAGGCATACGCCGGCTCGGCTCCCATCACCCGGGCCTCCGGCAAGAAGCACCACGTCGGCCGCCGCATGGTCAAGAACGACCGCCTCAACCACGCCGGCTACCTGTGGGCCTTCTCCGCGATCACAGCCTCGCCCGGAGCCAAGGCCCACTACGGGCGCCGCCGCGAGAAGGGAGACTGGCACGCACAGGCCCAACGGCACTTGTTCAACCGCATGATCGGCCAGCTCTACTACTGCATCCGAGCAGGCGAACTGTTCGACGAACACGTCGCGTTTCCCTCCTCTCTCGCGGCTGCGGCTTGACTACTTAGCCCCGTGCGATGTCTGCTCAGCCTTCTGCGCGGCCAGCGTGTGCTGAAGGAACGACCACCCCACGCACCCCGCACACAGGACAGCCGTGATCGCGATCCCCGCGAAGACCTTCCCCAGCCGCTCGTCCGCCGTACGCCGCCCCCGCTGCGCACCGAACAACAGGGCATCCCGCAACCTGCGGCGGCGTACTGCCACCGACTCCAGCAGTTGACTGTCGTAATCCCGCGCCATTTCCTCGTCCGTCGCCTCAATGGTCCGTCGCCTCAGTCACGGTCGACGAACCCTCGATCACAGATGGTCACACGGAGACCGTCACCCCGAGCCCTCCCGCATGACAGCACACTTCCACAGTGCGCAACGCCACGTCCCGACCGTTCAGCCGCCGTCTCTGAACTCCGTGCACCAGAGTGGATTACGGAAGTGAGATCACCGGCGCAATGGTGCATCGGCGACCACGCTGGCACGTTGAGGACCCGCCATCGGTTGGGACAGCGCGCCCGGCTGGCCGCGGAGCCCGTGCGGCCTGATTCCGATTGACGCCGCGGCCACCCACGAGGAGGGCCGATGACGCCGCGCCTCACCCTTCGCCAACTGCCCTACGCGTTCAAGGTCGCCGCCGACAGCCAGGCTGTGGGGCCGGCGCGTCAGCTCGTGCGTAAGGTGCTCTTCCCACGCCTGTCGCCTTCGATGCCGCCCGGCTCCCGCGGACAGGGTTTGGGCGCATTGGCCTTCTGAGCCTGTGCGGGCACTAGGCATGGTGAAGGCCCCCGAGCATCGGCTAAGTGAGCTGGAGGCCTTGCTACACCTCTTGGAAAGTGCGGCTTCAGCCTAACAGCGCCCAGCTCAGGGGCCTCGGCGCTCGGATCCGCGACAGCTGCATCTATTCTGCTCTTCCAGGTACGTCATAGTGGAAGGGAGGCTGTGGTGGCGAAGCCGCTGCTGTGCGGGCGCATGGAGATTGGCCGGGTCTACAACATCGGAGCCTCGGCGATCAGCAACAACTGGGTGTACAAGGGCATCCTCTCGTACGAGGACGCGGTGATCGTCTCCGGTAAGCCGTACTGGCCGGGCGGGCTTGTGGTTGCGCTGGCGCTTCCGCCGGGGAGCCGTGGCCGGCAGTTGGACGAGCGGGAGCTGGCCGCGCTCGAGGCGGAGCAAGGGGCCGGCGTCCGGCCGGTGAAGAAGGGCGAGCTTCCGCCGCTCGTCGGTGCCCAGGAGTATGCCGAGTTGTTCGGTGTGACTCAGGTCGCGGTCGGACAAGCAGCGCGCGGGGGTGCGGGGCAGCTGCCTGAGGCTGACTACACCCTGTCGGGGTCGAACCTGTGGCTGCTGGATACGGTGTTGGACTCGGCTGAGGCGACGATGAAGAAGTCCCGGAAGGGGCTTTGGGTGTTGCGGGACGCGGTGGCCGCCGCGTTGCGTGAAGGCCGTTACGAGGGCCCGGGTTCGTTCCTCTCCCAGCGGGGGAACAAGGCGCAGTCAGCTTCCGACGGCGTATAAGCGGAAGTTGCCCCCATCTCCAAGTAGAGTAGAATATAGATATACGGGAGAGGGGTCTGTTGGATCAATCTCTCGTCATGGCGCAATATAGGTCGCGATACTTAGACGGAGGGGGAGGATCATGCTTCCTGTGCAGTTGGAGCTGCCCATCGCGCCCTTGCGGCATCCGGACCCGACCGGTGCGGGAGTGAGCATCCAGGATCGATTCGAATCGTTCCATCAGCTCAATCCCTGGATCCTGGAGCAGTTGGAGGTCCTGACCGCCGACTGCGCCGAGCGCGGCTTGCGTCGCATCGGCATCGGGATGCTGTTCGAGGTCCTGCGCTGGCAGTATGGGCGCGCGACGCAGGGTGAGCCGTTCAAGCTCAACAACGACTTCCGCTCGCGATATGTGCGCTCGATGCTCGACCGGCACCCAGAGTGGACCTCCCTGTTTGAGACCAGGGAGCTCCGCACCGCCTGACATAGGTCGCGATAGAAAATCGCTCGCTGTGCCTCTTGGAGATTTGCATGACCCATCCCATACCGAAGCTCCGCACCCGCAAGCCCACCGGCGTCGTCCCGTGGCCGAAGATCCTCATCGAGGGCGAGGAGAAGTCAGGGAAGTCTTGGATCGCCGCCCAGTTCACCGGTTCCGACAAGACCGGCCAGGCGTACTGGCTGGAGCTGGGCGAGGACACCGCTAATGAGTACGTACAGGTTCCCGGCGCGGACTACCTGCTGATCGACCACAGCGGCGCCTACCGCGACATCCTCGGCCAGATCGAGGCCGTGCATGCCGAAGCCAAGCGAGCGGCTGCGGCGAAGGAGCCGCCGGTCGTCCTGGTCATCGACTCGGTGTCGCTGCTGTGGCGGATGCTCGTGAACTGGACCAACGACCGGGCCCGCCGCTCGAACCAGGGACAGCGGAAGCTGCGGCAGGATCCCGACGCCGAGGTCAAGCCGTCGATGAACTTGTGGAATGACGCGTACGAGCGGTGGGCGAAGGTCATGTACCTGGTGCGCACCATGCCTGGCATCGTGCTGCTCCTGGCGCGGGGCAAGGAGGTTGCCGCTGTCGACGGGAATGGTGACCCGATCCCGAAGTCGAAGGACTGGCGGGTGGAGGGGCACAAGTCCCTCGCCTACGACGCGACCGTGTGGGTGCGCCTGCGCCGTGAGGAGCAGCCGCAGATCATCGGGGCGCGCTCGCTCAAGTTCCAGGTTCCTCGTGACGGGGAGCCGAGGACCATGCCGGACTTCTCCGTCGAGAAGCTGGTGTTCGGGCTGATGGGCTGCGCGATCCACACCCAGCCGCAGGCCACCCCGGAGCTGACCGGCGACCTGGCGCAGGCGTGGCTGCCAAGGGTGAAGGAAGCCGCGAAGGGCGGTGTGGACGGGCTCAAGAAGCTGTGGCGGGAGGTCGAGGCGGACGAGGAGCTGACCCGTGAGGAGGTTCGTGTGGTGCGGGCGGACATCGAGCGCAAGGCTGCGGAGCTGAAGAAGCCCCAGGACATGTCCGATCCGACCAGTGATGCCGCCAGGTTGCGGGCGGCCGCTCAGCAGGACGCGGAGACCGAAGGCCCGGCTGAGGATGCGCCGGGCGACGAGTTCGCCGCCGCCTAGCTCTTCCCCCTGTGTTGCCGGGGCCCGTTGCTCACGGGCCGGGCCCCGGCCTGCCCTCTTGGAGATCAGTGTGACCGCACCACCCCTTGCCCCGACGGCGTCGGTGTCGATCTGGGATGCCGCCCACGCCGCCGACGCCCGACGACCCCGGTCTGTCCAGACGCAGTTGGGTGCGTCGGACACGATCTGCTCGCGCCGCTCCGGGTACATCCTGGCCGGCGCCGAACGCGCCAACGCCGGGGACAAGCGCGCCGCGATCCTCGGCACGTACATCCACAAAGGGCTCCTCGAAGACGCTCGCCGCGAGTACGGGTGGCTTGTCGAGCGCACCGTCGCGGACGACGTGCTGCGCGGGCACATCGACGTCGTCCAGCTCGACGCTGCGACCGCGGCCCGGTTGCCTAAGCGGCACCGGCCTGTTGAACCTGCCGAGGCCGTGACGGTTGAGGATGTGAAGACGAAGTCCAGCCGCGTCTGGGACCGCGTCGTGCGGTACGGGCCGACGGCAGCGGAGATGCGGCAGGTCCTGCTGTACGCGGATCTGCTGCGGACGGTCGGGTTCGCGGACATCCCCGGCCAGCGGTACCTACACCGGCTCGGCCCGATCGACGTCAAGCGCATCCGGTTCAGGTTCGTGTGCCGCGACACGGGCGAGGAACACGTCCAGGAGTTCCCGTTCGATGAGTGGCTGGCTGTCGAGGCCCGGTGGTGGGTGGATCGTGTCATGGAGGCCGCTGCCCCGGAGGAACTCCGTCGGGATCACGATGGGCCGGGCATGTCGGCAATCTGCGATAACTGCCCTTTTGTGGAGGCTTGCTGGCCCGGTTTCGCGCCGGGTAAGCCTGCGCAGACGATCCTCATCCACGACGACGAGGACCGGGCGAAGGCACTGGCCGACTACGTCCGCGCGCATGAGCGGTACCGGGAGAGCAAGCGGGTCAAAGAGACGGTCCGCGCGATGCTCGACGATTCCCCCGAGGGCACTTACGGCGACAACCACCTGGGCTGGGGCGGCGAGAACGACAAGGAAGAGACCGACGTCGCGGCCATGGTCGAGGAGTTCGAGAACGCCGATCTGGTCGTGCCGATGGTCCCGGATGAGAAGGCCATGATCCAGATTCTGCGCCGAGCCGGGATGGTCGTGCCCAGGCGCAAGGCCGCCGGTCAGAAGACCGCCCGCACCATCAAGATCACTCGGGCCCGCAAGATCACCTGACAGCCCTTCTGGCGGCCTCGCGCGCCCGCTGCGGGGTCGCCGTCCATCTCCCCTCTCTCTGATCCTTGTACTGCCCTGGAGGCATGTTCCGTGACGATCCTGCGCCGCCACCTCAGCACCGGCTACACCGTGCTGCCGACGGCCGCCCTCGAAGACTCCCGGCTCTCGTTCCGGGCGCGCGGGATTCTCGCCTTCCTGATAGCCAAGCCGGACGACTGGAAGGTGCGCGCGGAGTCGATTGCGAAGGCCGGCAAGGAAGGCCGCGATGCGGTGCAGGGCGCGCTGCGGGAGCTCCGCAACTGCGGCTACTACCGGGTGGTCACGGAGCGGCTTGCGGACGGGACCCTGACGCGGATCACGGAGGTGTACGACACCGCTCAGGAGTGGGCGGCCGAGGAGTACACCAGGCAGGTGGGCAGACGGGTCGGGCGCAGGCTGAAGAGTGAGACGGAAGCGGCTGCGGATCGTGATGGCGAGGGAGGCGGGGGGACCGAAGACGGGTTTTCAGGCGTCGGTTCACCAGGCGTCGGTGAACCCGCCGCCGGTTTTTCAGGCTTTCTAGTTAGTAACCAGAACCAATACCCACAGGAGAAGAACCCCCCTACCCCCGCAGCTGGCGCTGCAGGGGAGCTCGACGCCGCCCCGACTCCAACCACCCAAGGGGCTGCGCAGTCGTGTCCGACGCACCGGGATCGCCCCGGTCGCTCCTGCCGCGGTTGCGGGACGAGTCCGAGGCAGCAACGCGAGGCGGAGCAACGGGCAGAGAAGGAGCGGTTCAAGACGGCCGAGCGGGAGGCGAACGAGCGGGTGCTGAAGTCGGTACGGCGCGATCCGGGCAGGCAAGGGCTGTCGGCGGTGGCTCGTCGGAGCATTGAAGAGATGCGTGAGGCGCGCGAGAAGGGTGTCGATGGCAGCAGCACACAGTTGACCGGCAAGCGAGATAGGTCGCATCTGATATGAAGGAACTCAAGGTGTCCTCACTTGCCACCCCCGCCCCACAGAGTAGAATTGAGACACAAGTGAGGGCCCGCGGAGCCTGCAACGCTGAGCATCTAGCAGTGACTTTGCCGCAGCGGGACTGGCCCGAGCACTCCCCATCAATCAATCGCGACAAATCGACGCGACCCAAAATAGGTCGCGATGAAAATACAGATCGGATTCTGATGCTGACCGCCGCCTCGAAAGTTGCCGCCATCCGCGCCGCGTACGGGCCCGAGGAGCTGGATGCGCTCGCCATCTACGGCGACGTGCACTCCGCGCTCGAATCGCTCGGGCTGCACCCGTACATCGAGACCCGCGGGGGGCTCGCCGTCTGCGCGTACGCCCCGGACGGCACGCTCGTGGTGGTGGCCTGCCAGGGCGCCCTGCCTCTGCAGCGCAGCATGCTCATGGGCTGGCACGTCACGCATGTCCCGGAGGACTCCAACAGCCCGCTGTGGCGCTGCATCGTGCAGGACACAACTCCTGACGACCTGTGCTGCGACCCGCCCGGCGACCTGCGCCTTGGCGCGACAACCGAGGCGATCAGCCGGCACTTGGCCACCTGCTCGCACACCACCGTCGGGGAGGCAGGAGCGTGAAGCTCTCGGACGACGACCTGCAGATGGCGGTCCGTGACTTCTTCACTCCGGCCCAGCTGCTGGAGTTCATCGACCTGCCCGATGGCCTGGCCCGTGCCGAGTGGGGCGAGCAGCAGTTCAAGGAGCGTAAGGGCCGTTTCACCGTGCGTCGCCTGGACGGGGAGCCCGACGCGGGGGCACTGACGGTGTGGACGCCGGCGTCCGGTGGATTCCGTTACGAGGTCGAAGCCCCCCGAGGGCTGCGTGCCGATGACGTCGCCTGGCGCGAGGTTCATGCGCTCGCCGTGAAGCGCGTGACCGCGGTGCGCTACGGCTCGCTTCGCGAGGCGGTCGAACGCGACCGGAGGCATCAGGCGTCGTACATGCCGTGCCCGGGGCCGTACACGGACCCCGGGGCGTGGGACGCGCAGTTCTACCGCCCCTGGTCGCGCCACAGCATGACGCTCCAGCTCCAGGCCGCCACCGCTCTGGACGCGATCCTGCCCGCCGCCGTCGCGCATCCGCCCCTGTTCTGAACTCCCCCCACCGCAAGGAAGCACCACCCCGTGATCAACTCCACCACCTCGGCCGCCTGGACCTCGCTCGCACCCTGCGCAGACCTGGACGGATACATTCCTCACGACTCGCTCGTGCGCGCCCCGAAGCAACTGCTCCAGGCCTGCGCCCCGTTGATGGAGGACTGCGCGGCCCTGTGTCCGTTCGTGGTCCAGTGTTACGACCGCGTGCGGCCGGAAGCCGGCCACTTCGACGGGGTGTGTGCGGCCCGGATATGGGTCAACGGCAAGGCAGTTGCGACAGCCGAGAACGCGCCTGAGCTGCCCAAGCTCCCCACCCAAGCCGGGACGTGCGGCACAAGCAGTGGGGTGGCGGGGCACCGGCGACTCGGTGAGGCACTGTGCGGGGAGTGCCGTGTGACGGCGCAGCGAGCTGGTGCGCGCCGCGCTGGCGCAGCGAGCATCCGCAAGCGCGCCCACCGGGGCAGTGCTCTGGTCGGTGCGACATTGTGATCGAGCCGCGGATCACCCTGATAGCTGCACTTCGGGACCAGTTGCCGGACATGGATCCGTTCAGATGCGTCCACCTGGCCGATGCGCTGATCGACCAGCTCGCGCAGGACGGTGTGCGTCTCGTTCGCGGCCAAACGTCAGATTCGCCTACAAGCCTGTGACCTGCATGAACGAGTTTGACACCCTCTCCAAGTAGAGTAGAATTTAGATATATGTAGAGGGTTCAACCAGATCCCTTGCCCGGACCATTCAACGCAGGAGCACCCATGGGCGCCATGCCCTTCTACACACCCGCTACCGGCCGCAACGTCAGCAGAGCCTTCTTCAACGCACGCTCAACGGCTGCCTGGGAGCACGGTCACCGCGACAACTCCGGCACGGTCTACGAGAAGGACGAGGTCACGCTCCTGGACGAGCCCAAGCGCCCACTGCCGCGGGCTATCCAGCGAGCCGAGGAGCTGATTGAGGCCAAGGACCCGCGGTTCTTTCCCCGGTCGGGACCTGCCGGGGCGCTGCCTATAGAGACAGGCACCGGCGAGTCGGGATGGCTGTTCTTCGGGCTGGCTTCCTGCTGAAAGGCCCTTTGACTGCGCCCACTTCAGGTGGGCGCAGCCGCGACACAGCACCTCTTGGGAATCCCGAAAGGACCACTCCGTTGAACGCTCCGCTTCACGACCCGCTCGCCGTACTCACCATCGCCACCCGCTACAGCATCAGCGAACAGCAGGCCGAGGCGGCCATGAACCTGGCCGCCATCACGCTGGTCGACGCCTGGCACGACTACACGCGACAGTGGGGCCTGAACGCCGACGACGGCGAAGCGATGGAGATGTGGGGCCAGCTGGTCGACAACCACACCCGCCAGGCCCTGGTGGAGGGCGCCGTCCGCACCGTGACGGCCGCACAGTTCATTGACCACCACACCTCGCGCCGCTCGTGCCGGACTCCGCGTGTCATGCGCACCAGCCGCCCTCGGGTGCGTATCCACTGAGGCACACATCTTCAGTCCGCTCCGATCGGGGCGGACCGCGCCATGCCGACACCGCAATCTCACAGAAGGACCCACTGATGGGTGCCATTGAATTCTTCACTACGGCCACCGGCCTGGACCTCGACACCGCGTTCAGTACCGCCCGCGATGAGGCGGCCTGGGAGCGCGGACACGGCGGCTACACCGGCACAGTCGCCGAGAAGGGCGAGGTCACGCTCTTCGATGAGCCCCGGCGAGGCGAGGCGGCAGCTTTGGCTCGCGCCGAGGAATTGATCCGTGCCGGGGATCCGCGCATCGACGACAAGTGGGGGCCGGCCGGGGCGCTGCCGCTCACGACCGATTCCGGCGACGAAGGCTGGCTGCTCTTCGGCTTCGCGGCCTACTGACGCCGCCGGCCGGGCCCTAAGAAGCGCAGTCCCGGCCCGCAGTCCCTGCACCTCTTGGAAGTGAAAGGACCGGCGCGTTCGTGCTGCACAAGCGCCTTCCGCTACTGACGGCAGCGGAGATCATCACCCGACTCAACCTGAACTCGCGCCAGATCGGCCGCGCCACCGCGGCCATGGAGCAGATAGTGCGCCGCGCCTGGCGCTACCGCCGCGCCCCCAAGAAGGCGCTGAACTGCGAGGAGTTCGCGGACACCGTGCCCACCTGCCACTGGGTGCTGATGTTCGAGGTGTGCGCCCTGATTCACCTCGGCCGCCACGCTGAGGCATGCGCGCTCACCGCAGCCGCCCGGATCGTCCGCCCCGGCCGGGGCGCCGCGCCGAGCGGGGGCGACACCGTCCCGTACGACGAGGTGTTCGACCGCAAGTCGGCCGAGGAGATGGCTGCGACCCCCGCTGCCGCCAGCGACTCGTAGCCCACCCCCCTGCGACCTGGGGGTTCGGAGTTGACCCCACCCCGACGAAGAGTAGAATTTAGATATCAGGTGAAGGGGTGTCCACCACCCCTTCACCCACCATGACCACGAGAACGGCACCCACATGAGCAACAACAGAGGCCCGGACAGCGGCGACATCCGCACAACCGGCACCATCAGCGCCTACCTCGCAGGTCTCAACCCGACGGTCCGCAACATCTCCTCGGCCGCTGTCGCCCTGGCGCGCATCAACGAACTCGGCTGGGAGCCACGCGGCGGATACCCCGGCAGCGACGCTCTGTGGCCGGTGCACTGCCTGGTCTGCGGATGGGAAGGCACCCGCTTCTACAGCCACCTGCGCCGAGCCCGCCCCGCCATCCGCCACCGCGGATGCGTCCCGCAGAGCGAGCACCCCGCGGCACTCGCGAAGCTCGCAGAGCGGGCGAAGAACACATGCGAATGCCGCGAAGCCCACCCGACCACCCCGGAACGCATCGCCGAGGCCCTCGACGCCATCGCTCAGGCCCAACTGCGGGACGACACCGGTCGTCTGCTGACCGAGATCGGTCGTCTGCTTGGCCCTTGCCCGGCGACTGGCGTACGTGCTGCGGCCGTCACCGTGCACCTGTCCGCCCGGAACTGAACCAACTCGAAGAAAGAACCACCATGGCCTGCTACCAGCCCGGCGCCAGCGCCGAGCGCGCCCGCATAGTCGACCAGAACGCGGATGGCCGCTCGCCGAAGAGCGCGGAGGGCAGATCTGTGATGAGTCACGGCGCGTACAGGTCGGCGAGATGCACGCCCATTACCGGAAGCGGGACATCTGTTTCGGCAACTCACTCGCCGACATCATGACCTCCCTGGCCGGCATTGACGCGGCCTGGGATCTGGCGCCGTACCGCGACCGGTTTGGCCGCATCGAGTGGGACTAGGTCCGCGCCGACATCCACAAGTCCGCGCTGTCCTACACATGGCACACGCCCTACGGCGTCGTCTTGATCGACAAGGGCTGACCCTCGCCTCGACCGGCTAGAGCGGTCGCCCTCCCTTCGCGGCCCGCCCCTTCGGGGGCGGGCCTCCGCATGCCCACACCCCTTCACTGAAAGCGATCAACTCGTGACGCAACTCGACCTGTTCGCCAGCCTGGAAGAAGAGCCGGAGCCTGTACCCGCCACCTTCGCCGCGGCCCAGACGCCCGCCGTACCGTCCAGCCCTCCGCCCTCTACAACGGTGACAGCATCCCGGCCGCCTCGGCCGAGGACTGTGCGTGACCCGCACGGGCAGGCCATGCGTATTGGCGAGGCCGTCGCAGGGGTATGGCACAAGCAGCACGGCGGCACCCGCATCGAGGTGCCCATCGGGATCGTCGCCGCGCTCGCCCTGATCCGGCAGAAGGACGAGAACGGCCCAGACCTGAAGGCGCAGGTCCTCGGCCAGGACGACGCCCAGCTGATCGGGATGTTCCGCGAGATCTGGTCGATGCACTGGATCCACCGCCCCGACCTCATCGACCGTGCCCGCGTGCTGCATGAGTGGCTCAACAACGAGGAGATCGACGGCCATCGCGCCTACGTCGTACGGGGCGTCACCAAGGCTGCGTTGGACCATGGACTGTTCGACCTCACCGGGCACGCGGACCCGTACCTGCGCGCTCAGACCGATGTCCTGTCGCCGGTCATGATGCTTGTGCGTTCGAGCGGCGCCCAGCAGGGACTGGGCGAGTATCACACTCCGGCATCGGTCGCGGACACCATGGCCAACCTGCTTGCGGCCGAGAGCGTCTTCGACTTCACCCTTCAGGCCAACGAGCCCCAGCGCGGTCAGCACATCCATGACCCGGCCGGCGGCAGCGGCGGGCTGTTGCGTTCGGCTGCGCAGTTTCTGCGCGAGCGGGGGGAGGACCCGGCCGTCTTCCAGTGGTCGATGTGCGACATCGACGAGATAGCCGCAGCGTGTGGAGCGGTGAACTCGATCATCTGGGCTCTTGGACCGCGCGTGACGGTCGCATGCGACGACACCCTAGCCAATCCGCGCGCGATCGAGGACGCCATGAAGCACGCCCGCGCCGTGATCGAGCACCGTGACGAGACGCTCGGCAAGGCGCGCATCATGGCCGCCGTTCGCCAGGCGCAGCAGCTCCTGGAGCAGGCTGCCCCGGTCGCCGCCTGACCCGGATCAACCAGAGAAACCCTGGCCTGACCTGCGCAAACGGGTTTGACGCCCCTATGTAAAAGAGTAGAATTTAGATATGGGTTGGAGGGGAAATCCTCCCAACTGGTTCCAGCACATCGGCGTGGGGCGGCAATTGCCCGCCCACACCCGCACCACGGAAGAGCACGATGACCGTCATTGAGACCGAAGCACCCCCGACCGCTGCCGACATCGACGCTGAGGCAACCCCTGAAGTACCCATCGGCGTCGAGGGATTCGCGGGCACGTTCGCGTGGGTCGATCCGCGCACGCTGGTGGTCGACCCCTACAACCACCGCAAGCCGCGCCCGTCCACTGCCGAGGATGAGACAGAGGGAAACGACGACCAGGAGGCCGAGGACACCACGGAGCCGGATGCGGATCTGATCGCCTCTGTCGACGAAATCGGCGTGCAGACTCCGCTCCTGTTGCGGCCGCAGGCCGATGGCGGAACGCTCGGCATCATCTTCGGGCAGCGGCGCTTCAAGGCTGCGGTCCTCGCAGCGGAGAAGGCGATAGCTGCGGGCCGTCCCTTCCGGCTGGTTCCGGTGATCGTCCGAACCGACCTCAAGGGCATCGACGACGATGCACTGACGATCAGCCTCATCGAGAACAAGCACCGCAAGGCCGCCTCTGTGCGCGACGACATCGACGCCGTTCGCCAGTTGTCGCTCATGAAGATCAGCAAGACCCGCAAAGCCAAGCACGCCCGTTCCCTCGGGCTGACGCCGGAGCAGGTGAAGGCAGCGGAGACAGCGGACAAGCTCAGCGACGAGAGCCTGAGCGAGGCCCTTTCGTACGACTTCGACTTTGTTGAACTCGCCGACCTGCACGAAGTCGAGGATCTCGACCACGCCCTGTGGTGGCTGCGGAGTGCAAAGCGCCGCGACCTGGGCGAAGGAGGGGGACAGCGCGGCAACTGGGCTCACGCCATGCAGAAGTTGCGTGACCAGAAGGCCGATCAGGCGGCGCGAGAGAAGCTCACCGAGGAACTGGCCACGGCCGGCATTCCGCTCGTCGAGAGGTCCTGGAACTGGGCGAAGACCGCTGCCCGCCCGCTCACCGACCTCACCACGACGGACGGCGACCTGGTCACGCCCGAGGACCACCGAAGCTGCCCCGGCCATGCCGCCTTCCTCGAACGGGACGAGCCGGTCGCGGTGTGGCTGTGCCAGGACTGGATGAAGTGCGGCCACACGCTCGGCCCCGATGCCCCCAGGGACGCCCGGGAGCACAAAGACAAGGAGGCGGAGAAGGAGGCGCGGCGCACCGTCATCCGCAACAACAAGGCATGGCGGGCAGCTCGGGCGGTGCGTCACGAGTTCCTGGCAACGCTGTGCACCCGCAAGGGTGACGCCTCGCCCGCAGCATGGACGCTGATCATGTCGACGATCACCGGCACCAGCTACCTGTACGAGCACTTCGTCGACACCGGCGACACCACCCTGACTGCTGCTTTCCTGCGGGTGCCGGACCCCAACGAGGGCCGCAACAAGTGGACCCGGGTCAGCGATCCGTTCGCCGAGGCGATCGCGAAGGCCCCGGCATCCCGCCGCTGGCAGATCCTGCTCGCACTGGTCTGCGCCGCGCACGAGCAGCAGGCGATGGGTGACAGCGTCTGGCGTGGAGAGATCGGTTCCCACACGGCCGCTTGGCTCGCTTTCCTGAAGGCCGAGGGGTACGCGCTGTCTGAGATCGAGGCTGAGACGCTGGCGACGGCCGAAGTGCAGGCACAGAAGAGGGCCGAGGCGCTGTCCGCCGCTGAAGCAGAGAAGCAGGCGGCCCAGGTCGCCGAGCCAGTTGCTGCCTAAGCCCACCCTGACCTGCACAAACGGGTTTGAAGCCCCCTCGTGAAGAGTAGAAAATAGATATCGGGGAGGGGTGCCTCCCAATCACCACGAACGGAACACCGACATGCCACCCATCACCCTCAACCGCGACGCCGTCCTCAACGCCCTGGAAGCCGCAGGCCGCCCCCTCCAGAGGTACGACCTCGTCATGACCGTGTTCTGGGCGGCCGGATACGACCGGACCACCTACCGCACCGTCCAGGACCTCCCCGACGGAAGCCTCACGTGCGTCCAGCTCATCGACCGCCTGCACGCCGAAGGCGAACTCATCCGCCTTCCCTCCACGAAGTGGCGGCAGATACTCGGCACCGCCTTCGACGCCACGACCATCCACGGGCAGCGCGGCTACCACTGGTTCGCTACCCGCGACCAGCACACCTGCTGGACCCAGGCGGACCACGACCGCGCCGAACGCATCACTGCGATCACCGCGCGCCTCAGCGCCGCGAACCTGCCCCCGCTCGCCCTCCGCCGTACCGGCTGGTCCGACAACGGCGCCCTCCTCGACGCCGACGACCCCGAAGCCGTGTACACCTCTCTCGAGATCGTCGAACCGCACGGCGCCCGGGTCGCCGAAGTGCTCTGCACCCACGCGCCCGACGACGAACAGCCCGCCGACGCCCTCGCAGACGCAGAGGCCACGGCGGACCTCCTCGTTCACGCCCCGACCGACCTGGCCTTCCTCCTGACCCTCATCAACGACGAGGCGAGCCGATGACTCTGCTGTACGGCGCCTCCGTCTCCGGCAAACCGCACCTCGTGACAGTAACCGTCTGGCCGGCCGACCCCGAACAGCTCGTCCTCACCCGCTGCGGACGCCTCTCCCTGCGCGAAATCCCCGAGCCCGCCCCGGGTCACCTGTGCGGCAGCTGCCAGCGACTGCGCGCCTGCGACCAGCACCAGGAAGCCGCCGCACGACGGCACCACCAGCGTCACCTCGAACCGGTCTGCCGCCGGATCGCCGACGAAATCAACCGCCTGCGCGCTGGGCTCCTCGCCGACATCGCACTTCCCGCGCACCTCGCCATGACCCCAGCACGCCGGTCCGAGCAGTCAGCCATCGTCACTGGCCTTCTGGCTGCCCTGTCGATCGCCCTCGGTACACCCGGCAACGACGACTCGGCCGAGCTCTACGCCCAGCAGCACGCCTCCTCGTGACCAGCCGACTCCCTTGGCAGGCAGGTTTCCCCATCACCGTCTACGACTTCGACGGCGTCAGGTACGACCTCACCCGCCCGTACATCGCACCCGACGGCTCCCACTGGCGCTGGACCCGCTGGTGCAACGAACACCAGCGCCCCGTCGCCACCCGCGCCGACCACGCCCCGGGCGACATATCCGCCAGCGCCGAGATCAACGAACTCATCGGCGGCCACGCCCACCGCTACCTCGCACCCACCCGCACCACCCAACAAGGACCACCAGCATGGAAGCAGTCACCTGGCTCCGGCCCGAATACATAGGGCGCGAGGACGAGCTGATCACCCTCGCTGACGGCGCCCGACTCGTCGGTGTCAGCCGCTCCGCCGTCAGCAACTGGGCAAAGCGCCACGCCAACTTCCCACGCCTCGCGTTGCTGACCGGCCCTCTGAGCAAGCGCGTCAAGTACGTCGTCCGCGAAGAACTCCTCACCTTCGCCCGCATCCAGCTCAACAAGACCCGCAAGGACCCAGGCAGTCACAAGCCCCGCAGACCAGCCGTCGAACTCCGCGCCAACGAAGTCCAGCACTTCACGCAGCAGGTCACCCGCCTCACCGAACTCGTCGACCGCCACAAGCAAACCCTGGCCGACGCGGAAGCCCGCCTGCGCACCGCACGACAGCGGCTGCGCAAGGCCCGAACCCAACTGACCGCCGAACTCGCCGCAGCCCACAAGCACAGAGCCACCGAGAAGAGCACCACATGAGCAAGAACACGCCCGCCCCCAAGGGCTTCATCATCACCACCCCCACCACCCCCACCGTCCCCGCCTCCGCACTCCAGGACGGCGACACCTTCGCCCTCCCCGAAACCCCTGACAACCAGCTGATCGCCCAGGACATCAAGCCCCACCCCGACCTGACCTCACGCCTGATCATTAGCGCCCGAGGCATTCCAGCCCCGTTCACCATCCACTCCGACGAACCCCTCCAGCCGCTGCGAATGCTGCGCACATTCGAACTGACCTGCCGGCTCTGCAACCGCACCGTCAATCAAGACCTCGACCTCGTCACCCACGGCACCCCGCAGACCTGGGTCTGCAACCTGTGCAGCTAGGCACTGACCACCCCATGGGCGGGCCTCACCGGCCCGCCCGCACCTGCCACAAAAACACCACGAAACGGACGTCAGTGCAGTGACCTATAAGACCGAACGCACCATCACCATCGGAGACATCACGATCAGCGTGCGAACCAGCGACCGCACCACCTTGAACCTCGACGTCAGCGCCACCGGGGAGGTCATCGTCCGTGGCCCCCGCTACACCACCGACGCCCAAGCAATCGACCTCGCCCAACGTCGCCGCCGCTGGATCTACCGGCAGCTTGCCCGCATCGCCGCCACCACACCAAAGAACCCGATCAAGTTCCTCGACACCGGCGAAGTCTTCACCGTCCTCGGGCGGCCACACCGCCTCCGCATCGTCCCGGACGCCGAACAAACCGAGCCGATCACCCACCACCTGCACCCCGAAACCGGCGACTGGCTCCACATACGACACACCACTGCCACAAAACTGCATATAGCGCGACGAACACTCATCAACTTCTACGCCAAGACCGCGAAGGACTGGCTGAAAATCACCAGCCAACAGATCGCCACTTTCGCGCCAAAACCTGACATCCCACTCGTCGTCTCAACTCATCTACGCACCACCCGAGCCCACTACCACCCCACCCGCGGAATCACCCTCCACTGGGCCACCATCCAACTCGCCGAACCCTCCCTCCACGAACTCATCCACCGCACCCTCAACCTCCACACCATCGCCGACACCCACCAACTCGACCACGACCTACAAAACCTCTGGCTTGGCCGACTCAGCCACCGCACCGCCCAACCGGCACCCAACGACAACTGCCCCGACTGCTCCGCCCCACCCGGCACACTCCACGCCGACCGCTGTGACATCGCCCGATGCGCCTTCACCGGCCGACAGCGCGCCCACTGCCACCCCGGCAACACCTGCAACACTGTCTGGACCGGCCAGATACCCGGCCAAGCCGAGTGCACCGAGTACGGCTTTTACTGCCGCCCCGGCCCAGGCGGCTACGAACCGTGCAACGCTGACGATCCCGACGCTATGCAGGACTTCAACCGCCTGTACCGCGAATGCCGCTGGGACCCCGCAGCTCAGCGCATGATCCTTCAGCCGTACACGTAGCCACCCCACGTCTCGCGACCAGCTCCGTAAGGTACGCCCATGACCGACCAGCCCGGCAGCGGCGCCATCACCATCACCCTCGCGGCCAAAGGCGACGGACAAGCGGCAGCAACCCTCGGGGCTCTCGCAGTCAGCGACCACACCCCGAGCCCGCAAGCGGCCCTCTCGCCGCTCCTCCACGCCATCGACAACCACGGCGGCCGCGTACCACTGCCCTATGGGCACGGTCACTGCTTGACCGCCCGCCTCGGCGACACCATCGTCGGCATGCTCTACGCCGCACCCCCCATCCGCTGGCTGCAAAGCCAGCCCGCCGACCAGCGCGCCCGCCTAACCCAGACCCTCGTCGAGATCGAGCTCCTCGCCGTTGCCAAGCCCTACCGCAACCGCGGTATCGGAACAGCTCTCCTCGAAGGAGCCGAACACGCCGCCCGCGCCGCCGGCACTCACCTGGCCCTCGCCAAGATCCGCATCGGCGCCTTCCCCACCATGCGCTGGTACCGCCAGCGCGGCTATACCATCGCAGCCCAAGGCGAACCCATCATCTTCCGCACCCACCAGGGCTTCACCTCATGCGACGACGGATCTGACGGCCACCAGCTCGCCGTCAAGACACTCCAGCCAGGAACGTCCGTACATCGCGACGCCGCTCGCGGAGACACCTGCCTCATCGCCGAACACACCACTCAGCCCAACGCCACGAGGCACCCGTGACAACATCAGTGGACTCTCGCCGGAACGAACCCCACCCCATGAGCGAACTCGAAACACTGCGCGCCGCCATCCGCGACGAGCTGGACGGCCTCTGGAACGATCTCGACACCGCACGCCGCGGCGCTCTGAACGGGCAGTGGTCCATGCAGTGCGACTTCCTCGTCGATCGCATCAAGAACCTCACCGCACTCGTCGGCCCGACACCGTGGCACAGCATCGAACTGCCACTGCTCGAGGACGGCATCTATCAGCGCGTCCACACTGAGCTCGGCATGGACGCACCCGTAGACATGGAGCACGTCGCCCGCACCCGAGAGCGGATCGACGCAGATAGACAGCGCGGGGCCCGCAGCACGCACTGACCTTCCGGCGCCGGCCAGTGGCTGTACTTCGGACGCCAGGCTGTCTCTGAGCAGCACGAACGCTGAGCGGTAGTCAGTCGATTGCTTAGCGGTGGGTTACCTGCGGCTTTGATGCGGCTGATCATGTGGAGGGCGAGGAGGAGGGGCTCGGGGGACGTGCGGGGGACAGACGGGGGACAGAAGCCTAAGAACAGCCGGGGAAGGATCGGGAAGCATCCGGTAAGAACTACTCTTGGCGTGAGGGTCCACTACCGCCCGGAAAAGGCTCTGACCTGCACTGATGTGCCTCTGGCCTGGGTGAACGCGCTTCGGTGCCCTTGATCGCGGAAGCATGATCCAACATGCTTGTAAAGCGAAGGTCGTCGGTTCGAATCCGACAGGGGGCTCGGAAAGTGCCTGGTCACAGGCCGTTTGCGTCACTGCTCGGTGGGTCTCCCGCCGGGCAGTACGTATTTAGTACACACTGCTGTTGATCATGCTGCGAGGGCACCTCCAGTGAGTCCACGGCGGTCACCTGGCTCACGCCCGACGAGGTGACGGAGTCCATGCCCGAGGTCTACGCGATCCGGCCCCTGGATGCCCTGGACGGGGCGGGCCCTCACGTGCGGAGTCACGACGGCAAGCAACTGACGCCGGCGCGATAGAACTTTCTCTACTTCATCAAGGCGGCTCGCTCACGCTCGCCGCACGCGGCCCGACCCCCGGCCGGGCCTGCGCTCCTGTCTCCGCCCCGCTCCAGCCCGGCCGGCGCCCGTCCCGCGCGCCGAGCAATCAGCCGCCTGATGCCAGAGAAGGGGTACGTCGTGGCTGGGGCGGTCGGCTCCACGGCTTTAGGCAGCCACTTTGGGGCGAGCCTCTAAGATCATGGCCCCAACGTCGTGCTTTACCGGGCAGGTCCACAGACTGCCCGACGCGCCATCAGCTTACGGGGCCATGATCACTCGCCCCAAAGCAGCTCCAGCCCAAAGCCGCTCCGCCGACCTCGTCGCGGCTGACAGCTGAACGGCTACGGCTGCTGTCCCCGCCCTCCCCCTAGGAGACCCAGGGACTCAAGTTTCTCCAGGGCTCGCCCCCGAAAGACGATAACCGCTGAAATGATGACCGACATGCCAATAGCAACAGGCTGGAGCCCGTCGGGAAAACCGAGCAGATGCAGGACGCCCACTGTTGCGCTTGAGAGAACCAAACAAAGGCCTGCTCCGATAGCCAATCGGGCCGGATCGCGATCCCGCGCGTCGACATCTGAAAGAAAGTCATCCCCCGCTAGCTCAAGGTATCGTCGATTTGAAACTCTTTCAGCGATTAGAAACAGAGCGAGGCTGAGCCGCCTTACATCATCATCCGAGAGCTTTTCGACCCGCATCTCAAATTGCTCAAGTCTTGCTGAGACCTGTCGCGCATGCGATGTCACTTGCTTCCTACGGCGACGCCTGCCGGAGCGTGGGCCGTAATCCAAGCGCGGCAGAGAAGCGAGCGCCGAACGAACCATTCCCAGCTCCGCAGCAAGTGCATGAAGGACCGAGATCCTCCGCTCTCCGGTCTTCCCAATTACTTTGGAGCAAGCGCATAAAGCGGATACTGATGTTGCCGTAACTAGACTACGGCGACGAAACCTCACGGCCCGCCTGCCCGGAATTGGTAGCCCCGGATGCCCGCGACTCACCCGGTAACTAAGGACGAGCGGCCCCAATGTGAGCACGAAATAAAGGGCACAGAGAAAAAGCACACCAAAGACTAGCCGAGTGTACCCCTCAATCATGGTGCCAGGGTTCTCGATTTTCGCCACTTTCTCGAACGCCGTGAACACCTTCGCGTATGATGCACGAGCAGAATTCGGGCGGTCATCTATCGCGAGGGCGATGGGTATGGGCCACCACAGGCCGGCCACTAAGCCACACATGAAATCGACCATGCTGGCAGTGCGCCGATATCGGTCAAAAATGCGCAGCGCTAACCTGACGCGCAACGGAACTGAACGATCGGGAAGAAGCAGCGACAGGCTCTGCTGCAGACCCTCGATCTCGCTGCTTGCCGCACCCCTAACGCGGCGCGTGCGCCTGGCATGATTCCAAGCCCTCATGCAGTGATGATGCCACCGAACGGGGGGATGCACATGCACTTTGCCAACTATGCGATGGATATTCAGAGTGCTTGGCACTGAAGTGGAGGCCTCCTCCGAACTGCGCGCCATCGACGGCAAGTGGGGAGGTTGGCGCTACAACTCTTCTCCAGTTTCGGGAGTCAGCCTCTGCGGCGCGGTCGACGGGAGCAGGACTCGGATGGTGGCCTGGCTGCAGCCCGCGCCCAGCGAGGTCGCTGCGCATCAGCTGCCGCGACTTACAGCCAGAGGATCAGGGCGACGACCACGACGAGCACCAAGAAGGGGCCGGCTATCGCCTTACGAAGCTCTCGTTCACCCTTGCCGGGAAACATGGGATCGTCGCCCGCATCGGTGAACAGAGCCGACGAGCCCCCTTTGTCTGTGAGGATGTCGCTAGCATCCCGGACCAGTGCTGCGGCCGCCTTCACATCGCCCGATTCCTTCAGCATCGCATCGAGCTTGGCCATCATCTCGGGCGAGGAGACAGCCAGACGCCGTACCTGTTGCTTGGTCTCCTCATCGACCCCCGTGCCGTTGATGATCGTCTGATAGACACTGCCGTTGTTGGTCTGGATGTATTGGTCAATGGCGGTGTGTGCGGCCATTGACCCTCCCCTCACCGCATGCGGTGTTGCTTACCAAGGAGGGCGCAGAGTCCAGGCGCAGTCGGAAGGATGATGTGCACTCGCCTTTCGTCTTGGCCTGGCCAAGCGGGCCAGCCAGGATGAGCGCGACCAAGACTGCGGCGGCAGCTGAGACAGCGGCCACACCGACCCGCGCAAATGGGTTGAGGGCCTGCCCAATCGTTTTGACCAGGGTGGGCCACTTGTGCGTGACCCACAGGACGAAAGCCACGCCGATGACAGCGAAGACGAGGAGCCGATCCCGGATGAACGCTGCGGCGTACTCGTCGGAGGACAGCTGAACCAGACGCTCCAAGAACCGCCCGACGGCTGGGAGCGCATCGGGGAACTGTTCACCGATCAAGCCGATAGAGAACAGAGCTACCAGGACGGCGAGGGCCACAGCCAAGACGCCCTGAGCTAGCCCCAGTAAAGCCGCAGCGCTGATCGTGGGGAGCTTCACCGCTTGCCGTCACGGTAGTTGGTCTGTGACACAGTGCCGTTGTTTGTCCCAATGATCTGCCCGGCGTGAGAGGCGTTGATGGTGACGCCGTCCGACTGCGCATTGCTGGTGGGGGGCACCGGGTCAGGCGCGGGGTCGCCAGTAGAACGTGAGCGTGTCCACCGCACGGTGATGACGGCGGCACCGAGCGCAAACACTCCGCCGATGAAGGCAGCGACTATCTCGGTCATGACGGTTCCCCCTGAGTCTGTTGAGTGCTCGGTAAAACCCTATCCAACAGGGGCTGTTGAGGGCTCAGAACGAGCCGTCATGGCTTGCCTGTCAAGACAACATCTGGCCTCGCCGCACACCACCGCACGAGCTCAGGCGCTCGCTCTCAAAAGCACAGGTTCCTACCGAAGGGGCCGGAGCCAACGGCAGGGGAGCCCCAGATTGAGTATGGGACTTCCCTGCCGTCCGATGTGTCGCTGTTACGTAGCCGAAAGCCGACGCTGGCAGTCGAGGGCCCTCGTCCCCTCCTTCGCAAGCGGGAGGATCCGTTAGCGGCAGGCGATGACCGCGGCTGATCGCTACACGGCGCACGTCACGCAGGGCTCCAGTCATGTCCATCGCCAGGAGGCGAACCTCGTTCGGCCCCGTCTCCCCATCGCCGAGTACTTCGAGCGCGTGCTCGAGGAGTTCGGCTGCCACTTCCAGTTGCACCGCTTCGGTGTCGTCAGCCAGGCGGGACAGAAAGCCGCCGCCGCTCTCCTCGGTACTCAAGTAGCAGGGCCTGCCGTCGGGGCCTGACCACGGGAGGAGCCGCAGCTCGTTGCGGGGCGTCATTGTCCGTTCGTCCTCTCATGGGGCATGTGGTGGGTGGTGAAGAGTGCGTCGGCGCGGTCGCTGGGAAGCACCAGGAGCGCGGCCTCGACCACGCGTCCCGTGCGGTCGGACACCACTCGTGTGATCGCGAGCACTGCCAGGGCCGAGCTGATTCGGAGGGTCGCCGCTTCCTCTGGCGTCGGAGGGCGAGCGCTGACTCGTTCACGGACATTGGCTAGTGGAGGGCGGAGCTTGGCCAGCTTCGCCTCAACGCCCTCGTAGCAGTGCAATGTGGCGGAAACGTCGGTCGGCAAAAGGTCGCGAGGTACGTAGATACGCGCGAGGCTGTGCGGTGACTGCCCCTCGTGGCTGAGGCAGAGAAATTCGGTGAGGGGGCTGCTCGCCGGCACGCCCAGTAGGCCGATCAGTTGGCCGTGCGCCTGAAGGTTGGTGGTGCGGACGCTGACGCGTAACACCGAGTCCGCCGAGGGCTCCGTCCTGAATGTGAGACCACCGCCGCTGTAGGTGATTCTGCGGAGGAGGTAGCGGACGAAGTTGCCGTTGCCGTGGATCTTCTCGACGAGCCCTTCACCATGGAGGACCGCCAAGGCACTTCGCAACGTCGCTGTGCTGACCGCGTAGTCGGAGGCCAGCTGTGCCTCGGAGGGGAGTCGTTCGCCAGCCTTGATCCGGCCGGTCGAGATCTTGTTTCGGATGTCATCCGCGATGGGCTCGGACTCCACCGTCCGCATGTGCCACGACGGCTACAACGATCTTCCCGGCCCGCTGTGCCATGGCGTCATCACCAAGGATGGACACGTCCACCTCGTCGGCCACGGCCGCGCCAACCACGCCGGCACCGGCGACGGCGACGTCCTCAGCGCAGTCATCGCCGAGAGCTACGGCAGCACACCGCCCCGACCGCACCGGAACGACACCGACGGCAACCACGCCTTCTACGGCTTCGAGTGCGAAAACCTCGGTGACGGCAAGGACCCGTGGCCGGACTGCCAGCTCGACGCCATCGAACGCGTCTCGGCCGCCATCTGCCGCGCCCACGGATGGACCGCGCGATCCGTCATCGGCCACAAGGAATGGACCAACACCAAGACCGACCCCCGCGGCTTCGAGATGCCCGACATGCGTGCCCGTGTCGCCAAACGCCTTGGCGCCAAGCCGAGTGACGACACCTCGACGCACGACGAGGACACCACGCCGACGCCGGCTATCAGCCTCGCCCAGGTCATCGCCGCCGCCCGCAAAGACCCGGCCGCGGCCCAGGGCCACACCACCCACAAGACGGCGGCCCAGATCGTCGAGCGCGCTCTTGCCGCCGAAGGGCTGCTGACCCCGACGTGGGCGGACGGCTCGTTCGGCACGAAGACCACCACCGCCTACGCCAGCTGGCAACAGCGGTGCGGCTATCAGGGCAAGGACGCCGACGGTATCCCCGGCCGCGACTCCCTTCGCGCCCTCGGCAAGCGCCACGGCTTCACCGTCACCGACTAAGGAAAGAGGACACCCCACATGCTCACCGACTCCGCATTCTGGACAGCCACCGCCGAGCGTGCCGTCCGCACCTTCGCCCAGACCCTCATAGCCACACTCGGCCTCGACACCACCGACGTCCTCAACGTTCCATGGGAACGAGGCCTGACCCTCGCCGCCACCGCCAGCGTGCTGTCCGTCCTTACCTCCCTCGCCGCAGCCGGCACCGGACGCCGCGGGCCCGGCATCACCGAGACCACTGCGAAGGCGAGCGAGGCCGGGTGAGCGACGAGTCCGTCCCAGTCGTCACCATCACCGCCGCCGAGATGTACGGCGAGCTTCGCAGACTCCGCGAAAGCGTCAGCCGCATCGAAGGCAAGCTGGACGGCATCGCAACCATCAACGACCAGCTCGACGACCACGAGGAACGCATCCGCCGCCTCGAAGCGAACCAGTGGCCATGGCCTACGATCGTCGCCCTCGCTGCCGTCGCCGCGGTCCTCGTCACCGCATGGCAACTCGCACAGTGAACACACCACAACGCCCCCTGTACGGCCCACGCATGGGCCGTACAGGGGGCGCATTCTGCGTACTCCGCCAAGGGACAGATGGCGTCGAAATGATCACGCTGGGCGGCCGACGCGGACGACGACCAGGCGAACAGGCCGAAGACGCGCGCCGGGCCGAGTGGTCAGACAGCGCCGAACTCTCCGGCCTTGACGCCCGCCACGAAGGACGAGAACGCATCGGCGGGGAGTTCCAGAATCGGACCTGCCGGGCTCTTGGAGTCACGGACGGGAACTACGCCGCGCGAGACGATGAGGTCGGTGGCGACCTCGATGCACTGGCCACCGTTGTTGCTGTAGGAAGACTTAACCCAACGGAGGGAATCGGGAGTCGTCACGGGGTGCCCCTTCGTAGCTGATGGATCATGGCGGGTCACGTCCGCTGGAGTGGTGTATCGACGGCCACTCGGTGATCTCGTTTTGAGGCTATGCGGTGAGTTCGGTGGGCAGGGTGGTCTCGTCGGTT